>JAJXWQ010000060.1 GCA_021781555.1 bacterium | reverse complement strand
GCGATGACTCCGAGCATGCCCATCGCCGCCACGATCACCCTCGACGGGCGCTGGGTGCCGCTGGAAGATGGGTCCTTCCGCATCCGGCGGCGACTGGTCATCCGCGCCCCTGGCATCCGGCTCGACCTGGGCTCCGGGAGGGTGCTGGTGCGCGGGCGCGATCTCGATATCCGTCCCCGATAGCAAGGATCGGGCCAGGGACGTCGAGCGGGCCCTGCTCGAACCCAACGAGGTATCGCCAGACGGGCTTCAAGCACAGCAACTTTCGGCGCTGCCGTACTTTTCCTGCGGGCAGGCGAGGTTCAGAATGCGGCGTGGGAGGTGGACGGCATGGCCCGACGTAGGCGACACTCCCGCACGACGCGGCCCTGGCTCAGGATCACCCTGGCGGGTCTGGTCGGCGTCGCGATCGGAACGGTCGGCGGCGCTGTCGCCGGCTCTCTGGCGCGACCGGCTCCCGCACCCGTGGCGCCGACACACGCGCAGACGGCGGCGCAGCCCGCCGAACCGAGCCTGTCGCGGGGCCTCACCATCCTTGCGATGGGGGTGGATGCCACCGGCAACGATGGCCGGGCCAGCCTGGACGGCAACACGGACACGATGATGCTGCTCCGCCTCTCACCCGCCGAGCACGAGATCTTCGTCTTCTCCATTCCGCGGGACACCCGCGTGGCCATCCCCGGTCATGGCATCTTCAAGGTCAACGCCGCGTGCGAATGGGGTGGACCCCGATCCGCCGCCCGGGTGGTATCGAAATTGCTGCACGTTTCGATCGATCGCTACATGTTGCTCTCGCTCGACGGTCTGCGGGAGGCGATCGACGCGATCGGAGGCGTGAACGTCACCGTTCCCAAGCGGCTGGACTATGACGACTGGACCGGCCACCTGCACATCCACCTGCGAGCCGGCTACCAGCACCTCGATGGCCGGCAGGTTGAAGGCTTGCTGCGCTTCCGGCACGATCGCAACGGCACGGACATCGCCCGCGTCTTCCGCCAGCAGCAGTTCCTGGCGCAGGTCGCTCCGCAGTTCTTCAAGCCTGCGGCTGCCGTGCACCTGCCCTGGCTGTGGCGGATCGCCAGCCGCCACGCTCGCACCGATCTGACGCCTCAGGAGATCCTCGAGATCGCCCGCTGGGTGCCCCAACTCGACCCGGGGCATGATTTCAAGATGGCGATGCTCCCCGGCGATTACCGTACCATCGACCGCTATTGCTACTGGGTTGCCAAGCCAGCGCGGTCCGCGGCCTTTCTCGATCGCCACTTCGGCGCCACCCTGCCCCTGCCGCGGGAACCGGCCGTGGTCCGACGCCCCGGCGCGTCGCAGGTGGCTCTCGGGGGCACGAACGACGACCCGGGCGATCCCCTGAAGTAGAAGCCGGTGGGGCGTTCCCGTGGCCCCGGGGACGCCCTCAATCCAGGTAGAAGCTGGTGACGACCTTGTGCTTCTCTTGGGCGTACTTGACCGACTCCATCAGCGTCGTGCTGCTGTGGTACAGGAAGCAGATGAGCTGCTGGCAGCTGTCGATGATCTCCTGGTTGCACATCTGAGAGGCCTGAGCCAGCGTCAAGAGGCGGCGCTCCGAGTGCTCGCGCACGGTGGGCAGGGCCTGCAGGATTTCCTGGCTCTCGCCGGATTGCTGCGACAGGGTCTGCGGCAAGATGACGACCAGGTTACCCGGGTTGGCGCGCTGGACGCCCTTGATGACGGCCGAGTTGGTGCCGGCCGCGCCGCTGGTGATGATGGTGTTGCCGGTCAGCGCCATGGCGTAGGCCAGCAACTCGATGAGCTGCTGGTGCGTCAACGAGATATGTCGCGTGCCAAGTATGGCGATCTTCTTGGAGCCAGAAGACTGGATTGTCTGGAGCTCCGCCATGAAGGCGTCGACGGTTGCTGGAATGTGGGTCGTGTCCATTAGCCCGCACTTTGCAAGATGCTGTCGTTCGGCCCGGGTTGTGAGGCGTCCCGCGGAATCGTAAGATGCCCAGGGGGCCGGCTTGGAATGCTCACCCCTCGTTACGGCCAATCCTAGCATGAGCCTTTCTTTGAGTCGAATGATCGCCCTGAATCCCTCTCAGCAACGTGCCGTCGACCACCCCGGCGGGCCGCTCCTCGTGCTGGCTGGCGCCGGATCCGGCAAGACGCGCGTGCTCACCGAGCGGGCCGCTCGCATCCTCAGCTCGGGCGAGGCCCGGCCGTGGGAGCTCATGGCGGTCACGTTCACCAACAAGGCGGCGCGCGAGCTCAAGGACCGCCTGCTGACGCGCCTGTTCCCCGGGTCGGATCCGGCCTCGCCGCCCAAGGATTTTCGCGGGCTCTGGATCGGCACCTTTCACAGCCTGTGCGCTCGGCTGCTGCGGATCGAGGCGGCGAGCCTGCCGGCGCCATTTTCCGCGGGCTTCTCGATCTACGACGAGGACGATCAGCAACGCACCGTGAAGGCCGTCCTGGCCGACCTCGAGATCGACCCCAAGCATCTTCCGCCGCGCCTGGCCCTCGCGCGGATCTCGCACGCCAAGAGCCACCTCAAGGATCCCGACCAGGTGGCCCAAGAGGCCCGGCGGGCCGAGGACGACGAGATCGCCGAGGTCTACCAGCGCTACCAGGAGCGGCTCGCCGTTCAGAACGCCCTCGACTACGACGACCTGCTCCTGACGCCTTCGCGGATGTTCGCCGAGCATCCCGAGGTGCTGGCGCGCTGGCAGGACCGCTTCTTCCACGTGATGGTCGACGAGTACCAGGACACCAATCGAGCCCAGTACCGCCTGCTGCGGCAGCTCGCCGATCTGCACCGCAACCTCACCGCGGTGGGCGACGTCGACCAGAGCATCTACTCGTTTCGAGCCGCCGACTACCGCATCCTGCTGCAGTTCGAGATCGACTATCCCGACGCCACGCGCATCGTGCTCGAGGAGAACTACCGGTCGCTGCCACCGATCCTGGACGTCGCCAACAAGGTCATCGCCCACAACGACCAGCGCTATTCCAAGAACCTGGTGGGCACCCGTCAGGGCGGCGATCAGGTCAGTCTGCACTGCGCCTCGGACGAGCGGGACGAGGCCAACTGGATCGCCGACCAGATCCAGGCCCTCGATCGGCCGCTGTCCGACGTCGCGATTCTCTACCGCACGCACGCCCAGTCGAGGGTGATCGAAGACACCCTGGTGGCCCGCGGCCTGCCCTATCGCTTGATCGGCGGGCCCAAGTTCTTCGATCGCAAGGAGATCCGCGACGTGGTCGCCTACCTGCGCCTCGTGGTCAATCCCCGGGACGACGCGGCTTTCGCTCGCATCGTCAACGTCCCGCGTCGCGGGATCGGGCAGTCGACGCTCGACGGGCTTCGCGCTCGCGCCCTGGCCACCGACACGGGCATGCTCGGAGTCATCGCCAGCTCCCAGATGGCGGGACTCAAGCTGGCGGCCACGCGCAAGCTCTCGGATTTCGCCCGGCTCGTGGCCGATATCTCCGGCGAGATCCGGGAGCTGACTCCCGACCGGGCCCTGGATCGCGTGCTCGACCTGAGTGGCTATCGCCAGATGCTCGAAGAGGACAAGGAGCCCGAGGCCGGCACCCGGCTCGAGAACGTGCTGGAACTCCGGAGCCTGGCCGAGGTCCTGCGCGAGACGGGTGACGCCGTGACCCTCGAAGAGTTCCTGATGCGCTTGCCCCTGCAGGGGGCCGAGGACAACCCGCAAGCGGGGGACCCGGCCCTGTGGCCGGAGCCGGACGAGCCCGGCGCCCACTCGGGCCGGATCACGCTCATGACCTTGCATTCGGCCAAGGGTCTCGAGTTTCCTGCGGTCTTCCTCGGGGGGCTCGAGGAAGGCGTCTTTCCCCACCAGCGCTCGGTCGACGACCCCAACGCGCTGGAGGAGGAGCGGAGGCTCTGCTACGTCGGCGTCACCCGCGCCCGGGACCGCCTTTTTCTGTCTTACGCCGAGCGCCGGCACCTGGCGGGAAGCTCCCGCTACAACGCCCCCTCGCGCTTCCTGTCGGAGATGCCGCTCGAGCGGATGGCCCGCACCGAATCCCCGCTCCTGGTGCGGAACATCCGCGCCCGGGCCGCGCGCCAGGATCTCGAAGCGGCGGTCAACTGGTCGACCGACGAGGGGTTCGAGGCGCAGACGCTCTGGTCGGGCCACCGCCAGGTCAACCGGTTCCGGCGCTCCGCCGCGGAGGTCGATGCCCTCGAATGGGCCCAGGATTTCGATTCAGAACCATCATCCGCCGCGGGGGCGCGACTTTCGCAGGGCGAGGCGTCACGGGCCCAGGCGCCGCCGGACTTCGCTGTGGGGGACGAAGTAAGGCATCCTGTGCTGGGTCGGGGCCGGGTCGTCGAGCGCATTCCCGACCGTCGCGGAGCTTTCACCCTGGTCGTCGAGTTCGAGAACGCCGGCCGCAAGGAGCTGGACCCGGCCTTCTCGCGCCTGTCCAAGGCGTAGCGAGCGCCCTTGCGCAGGGCTCCGACCGCACAGAGGGATCCGTTCGAACTGCAAAAGGGTGGTGCCCGGCAGCAAGTCCCGCGACCGGCGCACGGAGTTGCGAGCCCGGATCCGCGCGGAGCGGGGGCTCGGGCGGAGCACTTGCGCTCGGGCCCCGGTTCCGTTGTAAAATGGGCCCTTACTCTGCAGATGCGTGTCCCGCGGGCTCAATGACGAGCAGCCGCGCCTCGTCATGAATCAGGGGCGGGACCCCGAGCGCACCCCACCCGGGAGGTGGTGTACTTGGCCAACGATCCGCCTGACGCGGGAACCTCGAAGGAAATCAATCTGACGATCCCCATGCTTCCCAACATGGAGATCACCGCCACGCAAACAGCCGAGGCGGTTGCGCGCTTCATGGAATTCGAGCCCGATCAGATTGATGCGGTCAAGATCGCCCTGATCGAGGCATGTATCAACGCGTTCGAGTACTCCAACAGTTCCGAAGGCCAGGTCTACATCAAGTTCATCATGAATCCGGAAGATCTCGTGGTCATCATTCGGGACCACGGTCAGGGATTCGATCCCGAGCGTCCCGCAGCCCTACCGAAGAAGCACCGAGGTAAGGGTCTCACGATCATGAGGGGCCTGATGGACCACGTCGAGATCGCCTCGGGCCCTGGCGGTACGACCATCACGATGTCCAAGGCGAGGGCCTCCAGATGACGAACGATCTGCACGTTCAGGTGCGCAAGGAATCCAGCTACGCGGTCATCTCGACCGATGGATACATCAACAACGTCGGCGGGGAGAAGGTCGGCGAGATCGCGCTGGGCCTGGTCGATGAGGGTTACCGGGACCTGATCTTGAACCTCGAGAAGTCGAATGTGGTCAACTCGATCGGGGTGTCCATCCTGATCGAGCTCGTGGAGCGCATCCAGGACGTCGATGGCCGCCTGTACTTCTGCAACCTCACCAAGGTGATCGCCAAGACCTTCACGATCATGGGGCTGGCCGGGGTCGCCGGCATCGTCGCTACCGAGGCCGAGGCCGTCGCGGCCCTGGCGGCGCCGCAGGGGGCCTGACGGTGCAAGCCGGGATCGTGCGATGACCAACGCTCGCGCCAGGACGGCCCCGCTCGGGCCGGACTTCGTCACGCTCGAGCGGTTCATCGGCACGTTGATGGAGCTCGGCGAGCTCGCCGCGGGCATCTCGATGGCCCCCAAGCTCAAGCTGATCATGCGCCCGATGGTGGCCCGACTGGCTCGCGATCTCGAGGCCGCCGGCTGTGCGCTTTACATCTACCGCCCGCAGACTCGCAAGCTGGAGCTCCTGGTCGGCGAGGGCACCCCGGACAAGGGGCCCAAGATTTCCCTCGGTGAGCCCGTCGAGCTCCACTGGGCACGGGAAGACGCATTCCCCTTCGATCCGCGCTCGACCTCCCTGGCAGAGCCGGTCCGGGCCTTCGTGGCCGAGTACGGAGCGTCGCTCGCGGGCTTCGGCATGGGCGCCTGGCTT
This sequence comes from bacterium, assembly GCA_021781555.1. Lineage (GTDB taxonomy): Bacteria > Cyanobacteriota > Sericytochromatia > S15B-MN24 > VGJW01 > JAJXWQ01. The sequence continues at coordinate 16,771 of JAJXWQ010000060.1, read as the reverse complement.
CCGCTGGCCGTGCAGGGCCAGGTCTTCGGCCTGATCCTGCTGGGCGATCGCCTCACGGGTCTGCCTTATGGCCCCCTCGAGCTCAACATCCTGTCGGTGGCGGGCCGGCAGATCGCCGGTGGACTCTACAACCGCGCCCAGCAGGCCGAACGGGCGCTGGCGCAGACGGAGCTGCTGCGCTACCACGATTACCTGCAGACGCTCCACAGCAGCCTCAAGGCAGCTTTCATCCACGACGTCCTGGTCAAGGAGGCCGTGGCTCTCACCAACGCTCGCCAGGGCCTGCTGTTCACCTACGACGATCGCACGGACGAGCTCGAGCTGGCCCAGGCCTTCCCGGCCCGTGCGGTGACCGGACGGATCGGCGATCGCTACCCGGTGGGCGCCCACTGGCTCGCACCGGTGGTCCGGGAGCGCGAGCCACGGATCTACCAGGCCCTCGAGGTCCCGTCCGATCTGGAATGCCTGTCGGTCGCCGCGGTTCCCCTCATGGTCCGCCGGGGCTCGGCGCGGGACGCGATGCCGGACACCGACCTGGCCGAGATGGGCGTGGCCGGCGTCCTGTGTGTTTTCGATCGGGAGAAGGGCCGCAGCGTCACCAACTTTACCGACGACGATCTCGAGGCGCTGGGGTCGTTTGCCGTGACCGGGGGGGCGGCCATCCAGAACGCCCGGTTGTACGAGCAGGCGACGCGCGACGGCCTCACGCGGCTCTACATCCGCCACTACTTCGATCAGCGGCTCGCGGAAGAGCTGGCCAAGGCCAGCTTGACGGGCCTCCCCGTCGCGCTCGTGATGCTCGACATCGACAAGTTCAAGACCTTCAACGACACCTATGGCCACCAGACGGGCGACCAGGTCCTCCGGGAGGTTTCCCAGGTCCTGGCCCGCAATGTCCGTGACGACGTCGACGTCCCCGCCCGGTTCGGCGGCGAGGAACTCCTCGCCCTCCTTCCCGAGACGGGCCTCGACAGCGCCGCGGAGGTCGCCGATCGCATCCGGCGCGCCATCGCCGACCATGCGGTTCCCGATGCGACAGGTACACTCTTGCAGGTGACGGTATCGGTGGGGGTGGCGGTTTACCCCGCTCACGGCCACGATGCCGCCAGCCTGATCGCGGCGGCGGACCTCGCCCTGTATGCTTCCAAGCATGGCGGGCGCAATCTCGTCACCGTGTACTCGCCCGAACTCGCAGCAACGCAATCCCACTAGCCAAGTCAGAACCCGCTTTTCGCGGGACACACAGTCCAAGACCTCGAGAGGAATTTCATGCACGTCCCCGTACCTGTCCCCGTAACCGCCATAACCTGGTTCGCCATTGGCTCGGCGCTTGCCGTGCTCCTGTTCTCGGGCGGCCTTACTAGCTGGGTGCTCAAGCAACCCGCCGGCTCGGCCCGCATGCAGGAGATCTCGAGCGCGATCCAGGAAGGCGCTCGCGCTTACCTCAACCGCCAGTACGGCACCATCGCGGCCGTGGCCATCGTCCTTGCCGGACTGATCGCCATCTTCTTCCACAGTGGCAATGACTGGATCCGCGGCGCCGTTCCGGCGATCGGCTTCCTCGTTGGTGCCACCTTCAGCGGCCTGGCGGGCTATGCCGGGATGAACATCTCGGTGCGCGCCAACGTCAGAACGGCAGCTGCGGCCGAGAAGGGTCTCAAGGAAGCCCTCAGCGTGGCCTTCCGTGGCGGCGCCGTCACCGGTTTCGCCGTCGTGGGCCTGGGCCTGCTCGGGGTCTCGGCCATCTTCCTCGTCTTGTTCCTTAACCAGAGCGATCCGACGCACGAGCTCTTCAACCTCGGCCTCGAGGGCATGGGCTTCGGCGCCAGCTTGATCAGCCTCTTCGCCCGGGTCGGCGGGGGCATCTTCACCAAGGCCGCCGATGTCGGCGGCGACCTCGTTGGCAAGGTCGAGGCCGGGATTCCCGAGGACGATCCTCGCAATCCCGCCACCATCGCGGACAACGTCGGTGACAATGTCGGCGACTGCGCGGGCATGGGCGCCGACCTCTTCGAGACCTACGTCGTCACCATGATCGCGGCGATGCTGCTCGGCCAGATGGCCTTCCCCGGCATCGAGGGCGTCGTTCTGCCGCTGGGCTTCGGGGCTTCGGCGATCATCGCGTCGATCGTCGGCCAGTTCTTCGTGCGGCTCGGCTCGAGTGGCAACATCATGGGCGCGCTGTACAAGGGCCTCTTCGCCACCACGGCGGTCGGCATCGCCCTGTTCTGGTACCTCAACAACATCATCACGGGCGAACCGGCCTTCTTCTGGGACGGCGTCATCGGCTTGCTGGTCATGATCGCCATCACCTTCATCACCGAGTACTACACCTCGACGGCCTTCCGTCCCGTCAAGCGTATCGCTGCAGCCTCCCAGACCGGCGCCGCCACCAACATCATCAGCGGCCTGGCGGTGGGCTTCGAGTCCACCTTATTGCCGATCCTCGTCATCGTGGCCGGCATCGGATCTTCGTACTTCCTGACCTCCCCGATGGCTGCCGTTCTCCCGGTCGCGGCAGCTGGTGCCAACCAGGGTCTGTTGATGGGAGCCTATGGTATCGCCATCGCGGCGGTCGGCATGCTCTCGGCGGCCGGCATGGTCGTCGCCATCGACTCCTACGGTCCCATCACCGACAACGCCGGCGGTATCGCCGAGATGGCCGAACTGCCGCACGAGGTGCGGAGTATCACCGATGCCCTGGATGCGGTCGGCAACACCACCAAGGCCGTCACCAAGGGATACGCCATCGGCTCGGCGGGCCTCGGAGCCCTGGCCCTCTTCATCACGTTCACGCAGCGTGTAGCGCAGGAAGGCGCGATCAACACCAAGCTGGCCGGGATCACCTACACTCTGCAGAACCCCTACGTCATCATGGGCCTCTTCCTGGGCGCCATGATTCCCTTCTTCGCTTCGAGCCTCTTCATGAACGCCGTCGGCAAGGCTGCCCAGGCCGTCATCGTCGAGGTCCGGCGTCAGTTCCGGGAGATCCCCGGCATCCTCGAGGGCAAGGCCAAGCCCGACTACGGCCGGGCCGTGGACCTGGTCACCCGTGCAGCGATCCGGGAGATGATCTTCCCCGGCGTCATCGCGGTGGCCGCGCCCGTCATCGTCGCCTTCATCAGCGTCCGGATGCTCGGCGGCCTGCTGGCCGGTGTCATCCTCAGCGGCATGCTGCTGGCCTTCACGATGGCCACCGGCGGTGGCGCCTGGGACAACGGCAAGAAGCTGATCGAGACCGGTGAGCACGGCGGCAAGGGCTCCGAAGCTCACAAGGCGGCCGTCGTGGGCGACACCGTCGGGGACCCGTTCAAGGACACCGCGGGGCCGGCCCTCAACCCGATGATCAAGATCGTGAACATCGTGGCGCTGCTGGCGATCACGGCGTTCGCGCTCCACCTGCGGCCGTAATCCGTCGTAGGCACCAGGCCCGTGACGACGAGGGGCTGCCGGAACTTACCGGCAGTCCCTCGTTTGGCATACGGGCAAGGAGGCTGGTAGTGACGACGGCAGGCGGGCTGGTCTCCGGGCTCGGTGGCCTGCTCTTGCTGGGCGGGGTGGGCTACGGCGCGTATCTCCTGGTGGGCGATCGCCCGCTTGGCGAGGAACTGCGGCAGGCGGCTCGCCTGGCCTGGCATCGGCGGGCGATCCGGGGCCGGTTGCCCCGCTGGCTTCCGCGGCGCTGGATCGTGCCCCGATCCGAGGCCGATCCCGTGGCGATCGGCCGGCATGCGTCGCTGGTCGAAGGCTACGATGAAGCGCACGCCGCCCGGATCGCCGACATCTGTCGTCGTCTCGCTCGCGTCGTCGATCTCTCTGCCGACGCGGAGGCGTCTCTGATCGAGGCGGCCCACCTCCACGACGGAGGAATCGAGGACTGGGACCTGGATCTGCTCACGCCGGGACCGCTTTCCGCGGTCGATGCCGCACGTCTGCCCGAGCACTGCGCCAGGGGCGAGTACCTGGCGCGCGAGAACACGGTCGATCCGCTGGTGCCCGCGTGGGTGCGCTGGCATCACGAGCGCTTCGACGGGTCGGGCTATCCCGACTCCCTCGAGGCGCGGGAGATCCCGCTTCCCGCTCAGATCCTGGGCCTGGCCGATACCTACGAGGCCATGGTTCACCCGCGCCCCCATCGCCTGGCGCTCGGGCCTCAGGACGCGCTTGCCGAGCTCCAGCGTCAGGCCGGCTTGCTGTTCGATCCGGAGCTGGTCGGCTGCTTTGTCCGGGACGTCTATCCGGATCTCGTGCGGGCGGAGCAAACCGGCTCGACACCGCCGGCCTAGAGTGCTCCCGCTTTGAATGGATCGAGCCCGATGAGTCAAACGGGGCCCGGTTGCGCAGCGAAGCGACCGCGCAGAGGGCCCCGTTCAAACTGCAAAAGGCCTAGCGGGACGAGTTCGAGAGGGGCAGCGCCCCTCTCAAGCCCCTGCCCGACCCCGGTCAGCAGGCCCCCGCTCGACTCTCCGGGCCTTCGTGCTCGCCCGTTTGCGGCTGGCCTTGCGCCTCGAACTCGGTGCCGAGGCCAGGGCCCTTCAGGACGTAGCCGACGCGTGGCCGGTTCACCAGGAGCGCGGGGTTGCGCGGATCGGCCTCGAGCTTCTGGCGGAGGTTCCGGACGTGCGTGCGGACGATCTCGGGGTTGCCGAGGCGAGGCGGATATCCCAGGGCCTCCACCAGCAGGGTCTCGATCGCCACGGCCCGGCCGGGCTCTGCCATCAGGTGGCGCAAGATGGCGCACTCGCTGGGCGTGACCGCGACGTTCCCCGCCCCGCGGATCACCAGGTGGTTGCGCAGGTCGAGGGTGAGGTTGCCGACGACGAGCTGTTCACCTGATTCTTCACGGCTCGCCTGATGCAGGTGGGCACGGGCGCGCCACAGAACCTCGAGCGGATCCAGTGGCATGCGCAGGTAGTCGCGTGCCCCCGCCTCGAAGCATTCGTAGGCCTCCTCGGGGCGACCCGAGGCAGCCAGCACCATGACCGGAATCCGAACGCCCTGCCGGTCGCGCAGGTGGCGACACACCTCGAGGGCGTCGCCGCCCGAAAGGCTCCAGCCCACCACCACGAGGTCGACCGCGCCCGAGTGGATCGCCTCCAGGCAGCGACCGACGCTGGCCACGGTCACGACCGAGAAGCCCTGGCTCGCAAAGAGGATCCGGAGATCGCGGGCGGCCGGCTCGTCGGCCACGGCGACGACGACTCGTACCGAGGTTCGCGAGGAGTCCTCGCGGGGCGCGGTGCTGGAAGGCAGCCCGGGTTCTGCCACCGGCGCCGGGCCTGCGGATAAAACGGGCGCCACTGCTGGAAGTGCGATGATCGGTGGGGTCGGGCGCGACGCCGGTTGCGACGCAGGTCGGATCGCGGGCTGAAGCACGGGGAAACCTCCTTTGCGATAAGAAGCCGTACGAATCTCTTGACGCTCACTCCGTCGCAAGGGGAAGTCAAATCAAGCGCGCCAACGCAACTCCGACAAGAAGGTGTTCAGGGCGGGCGATCGATCTTCACCACGACGAGGGATCCATGCTCGTAGTCCGGAGCTGCCCGCCAGGGCTATACCTGTTGCAGTTTGAGCGGGCCCCGTTTGACCCCCCAGAGGCGATCCTTGCCAGGCCAAACCACCCCGGATCCCTTGCCGCGGCCGACGCTGGATTTCCGGCTCCGTGGGCTTCCCCCTTTCGCCTGGCCGCCCCGGCGATTCCTTGTGCTGCCACCCGCAGCCCCGAGAGAAAGCGAATACAAGCTGTGATTCTCGTCATTAGCCGCGACGACGTGACGCTCTCCCGCATCGCCCGAGACGCCCTCGAGCCCAGGGATCGCCTTCGCATCGCGCCGGACGTGGAGACCGCCCGGCCGATTCTCTCGACCGAGCCGTCGCTGGTGGCCGTCGTCCTCGATCTCGACGCCGCCGGGCCGGCTGGCTTCGATTTTTGCCGGTCTTCGCACGAGCGTCGGTCTGCGAGCACGGCCTTGCTCGTCGTCGGTTCGGAGGCCACGGCCCGGGATCGCTACGAAAGCTTTGCCGCCGGGGCTTGCGACTTCATGGCCAAGCCGATCGATGCGATCGAGCTCGGGCTACGCCTGCGTGCCCACCGGGCCCTGCGTTCGCAGCCCAGGACCGCGCCCATGCTCACCCTGGGAGACCTCCAGATCGACCTCGGGTGCGGCGAGGTCCGGTCGGGCGATCGGCGGCGCACACTCACGCCGCACGAGGCTGCCATCCTGCGTTACCTGTCGACCCGGGTGGGCCACTGCGTTCCTACCGAGGAGCTCCTGGTCGAGGCCCTCGGATACCCGCCCCGCCTCGGCAATCCCGAGGTCGTGCGCACGCACATCCGCCACCTCCGCCAGAAGCTCGAGTCCGATCCGGCCACCCCGCGCTGGTTGCTGAACGTCCCGCGGGTGGGCTACCGCATCGCCACGGCGCTTAGCCCGGCCCGGCCAGCAGCTTCCGGAGGTCCGGTGGATTTCCCGGCGATCTAGGCGGGCGGTAGCCGTTCTGGCTCGCGACGCTCGGGCAGTGACTCGAGGGAACCCGCCGGTTCCCTCGAACTCTTTCCGGCTGCGGGCAAGCTGCTGCGCGGCTCGGCCCTTGCGGTGGCGAGCTTTCCGGATGGGAGGCCGGCGGTGCTAGAGTGCTCCCGGTTTGAATGGATCGAGCCCGATGAGTCAAACGGGGCCCGGTTGCGCAGCGAAGCGACCGCGCAGAGGGCCCCGTTCAAACTGCAAAAGGTCTAGATGGCTTTGTCGAAGTGGCTGGGGACGCCCTGGGCGAGCTTGGCATCGACCTCGCCGAGCATGGAGTACAGGAGTCCCTCCGACGGCCCTGGAGTCCTCACCTCGCGCTCGAGTTGTTTCCTGGCGTCCTGGAGTTCGTTCGGGCGATCGTGCATCAACGCGACCACGGCACGGAGAATCGGCTGGCTGGCGTTCGCGGCGCTCTGGCGATCGCTCTGCTTGCCGACCTCGGTGGGCATCGCGTTGGCATCTAGCCGCGTGATACCACTGCTCATATCCCGCTCCTTGGAAAACCGGGGCTGCCTTCCGTGACAGCTCTCCTATCCCAGTGATCGGCAGCACGGTGGAAAAACTTTAGGCCCTGGATGCGAATTCCAGGGCCTTTGGGATTTTTTTCCACCGCCGTGGTCCGTGTTATGTCGTCGATTTCGACAGAGCCTTGGCGGGAGCCTTGGGCTTACTTCTCCCGCATCTCGATCGGGATCCCCCCCTGGCCCGGATGGGGGCGAGTGGGGCGGTAGCCGCGCCCGAGCAACTCGAGCGCCCGCAGGCGCACGAGGGCACGCTCGAGAGCGCCTTCGGCCTCGGCGGTCCGGGCGCGGTCGATCTGCACCTTGGCCCGTTCGGCCGCCTGCCGGGCGCGGACCTCGTCGATCTCGGCCGCCAGCTCGGCTGCCGGGGTGAGGACCGTGACGCGATCCGGGCGGACGTCCATGAAGCCGCCCATCACCGTGACGACCTCTTCCTGCTGGCCTTGCTGGCGCACGATCATCAGGTCATCCGACAGTGCGGTGAATAGCGGGGTATGGCCGGGCAGAATGCCGAGCTCCCCGTCTTTCCCGCGGATCTGCACGAAGTCCGCTTCGCCCCGCATGACGACGCGATCGGGCGTGATGATCTCGAGCGTGAACGGCATCTACTTGCCCTCGGCCGCCATTTGCTTGGCCTTTTCGACCGCCTCCTCGATCCCGCCGACGTAAAGGAAGGCCTGCTCGGGAAGATCGTCGTGCTTGCCCTCGCAGATCTCCTTGAAGCCGCGGATCGTGTCGGCCAGCTTGACGTACTTGCCCGGGATGTTGGTGAACACCTCGCCGACGAAGAACGGCTGCGAGAGGAAACGCTGGAGCTTGCGCGCCCGGCTCACGGTGAGCTTGTCTTCGGCACTCAGCTCTTCCATTCCGAGGATGGCGATGATGTCCTGGAGTTCCTTGAAGCGCTGCAGGATCCGCTGGACTTCCCGGGCGACGTCGTAGTGTTCCTGGCCGACGATGGCCGGATCGAGCGACCGGCTGGTCGATGCCAGCGGATCGACCGCGGGGTAGATGCCCAGCTCCGAGATCTGGCGGTTCAAGACCGTGGTGGCATCCAGGTGCAAGAACGCGGTCGCCGGGGCCGGGTCCGTGAGGTCGTCGGCCGGGACGTAGATCGCTTGCACGGAGGTGATCGAGCCGTCCTTGGTCGTGGTGATGCGCTCCTGCAGGGCGCCCATTTCCGTGGCCAGGGTGGGCTGGTAGCCGACGGCACTGGGCATGCGGCCCAGCAGCGCCGAGACTTCGGAGCCGGCCTGGGTGAAGCGGAAGATGTTGTCGATGAACAGCAGCACGTCCTGGTGCTTGACGTCGCGGAAGTACTCGGCGACGGTCAGGGCCGACAAACCGACGCGCATGCGGGCTCCCGGGGGTTCGTTCATCTGCCCGTAGACGAGCGCGGTCTGCTTGATGACCCCGGACTCGCTCATCTCGGTGAAGAGGTCGTTGCCCTCGCGGGTGCGCTCGCCCACGCCGCCGAACACCGACACGCCGCCGTGGTGCTGTGCGATGTTGTGGATGAGCTCCATGATGATGACCGTCTTGCCGACGCCCGCGCCGCCGAACAGGCCCACCTTGCCGCCCTTGGCGTAGGGCGCCAGGAGGTCGACGACCTTGATCCCGGTCTCGAAGATGTGAGGCGTGACGTCCATGTCGGTCAGGGACGGGGCCGGGCGGTGGATCGGCCAGCGCTCGTCGGTCTCGGGGGCGGGCTTCTCGTCGACCGGCTCGCCGATGACGTTGAGAATGCGTCCGAGCACGGCATCGCCGACCGGCACGGTGATGGGACTGCCCGTATCGATCGCCGCCATCCCGCGCACCAGCCCCTCGGAAGAGTCCATGGCGACCGTCCGCACGCGCTTGTCGCCCAGGTGCTGCTGCACCTCGCAGATCAGCTTGACCGGCTGTCCCTCGCGCTCGAAGTCGATCTCGACGGCGTTGTAGATCCTTGGCAGCTCCCCGTTGGGGAAGAACACGTCGACGACCGGACCCCGGACCTGGGTGATCTCGCCGACGTTCGTCTTGGTGGCGACGGCTGTGCTCATCTCGTTCTCTCTTTCAGTGGAAGGAACCGGGGCTGGTTCACCCTTGCAGGGCCTCGGCGCCGCCCACGACCTCCAGGATCTCCTGGGTGATGCTGGCCTGGCGGGCCTTGTTGTATACGAGGGTCAGCTGGGCGATCATCTCGCCGGCATTCTTGGAGGCGGCGCCCATGGCCATCATCTGGGCCGCCAGCTGTGAGGCCGAGGCATCGAGGAGGGCCTGGTAGACAGCGGTCTTGAGGTATGCCGGGATGAGCTCGCCCATCAGCTCTTCGGCCGGCGGCTCGAACAGGTAGGGCGTGCGGGCCTGGCCGCGGAGCTCGCCATCGGGCAAGGTGGCGGGAAGCAGGTCCATGGCCGTCGGTTCGTAGCGCGCCAGCGATTGGAATCGGGTGTACAGGAGCTCGACCCGATCGACTTCACCCCTGAGGTAGAGATCCGTGGCCTCGTCCACGATGACCTCGGCCTGCGGGAATCCGGGAGGCGTCGGCACCCCCGACAGGGTCTGGACCACCGCGAAGGCACTCCGCCGGAAGAAGGCGATCCCCTTGTTCCCGACCACGAACAGGCTGACGTCGCGGCCTTCTGCCTTGATCTCCTGGCTACGGTTGACGGCCGCTCGGATGATGTTGGCGTTGTAGCCGCCGCACAGTCCCTTGTCCGACGTGATCACCAGGAGCAAGGTATGGCGGGCGGCGACCGGCGGGACGAGCAGCGGGTGGCGCACCTCGCCGGCGGGGAGATTGGCCGAAACCTCGGCGAAGACCTCGCGCAGCTTGTCCGAATACGGACGGCTGGCCTGCACGCGCTCCTGGGCACGCCGGACCTTGGCCGCGGCCACCATCTCCATGGCCTTGGTGATCTTCTGCGTGCTCTGGAAGCTCTTGATCCGCCGACGGATCTCTTTGGTGTTGCCTGGCATTAAATATCCATCCTGAGCCGGGAGCCCCTCACGACCGCGCCTGCCCTACCGGGCCCCGGCCCGGCTGAAGAAGGTGGTCTTGAAGCCAGCGATCGCCTCGGCGATCGCCTTCGTGTCCGCATCGTCGACGGCGCCCTTGCTGGTGATGCCCTCGATGAGGTCGTTCTTGTTGGCACGGAGGTAGGCCAGGAGCTCGGTTCTGAAGCGGGTGATCTCCTCGACCGCGATGTCGTCCATCAGTCCGCTGGTCGCCGAGTAGATGAGCGTGACCTGCTGGCCGACGGAGAGGGGGCTGTACTGCGGCTGCTTGAGCAGCTCGGTCAGGCGCTGGCCGCGGGCCAGCTGGGCCTGGGTGGCCTTGTCGAGGTCAGAAGCGAACTGCGCGAAGGCCGCGAGCTCGCGGTACTGTGCCAGCTCGAGGCGCAGCTTGCCGGCCACTTTCTTCATGGCCTTGGTCTGGGCCGAGCTGCCGACGCGGGAAACCGAGATGCCCGCGTTCACCGCGGGCCGGATGCCGGCGTTGAACAGGTCCGTTTCGAGGAAGATCTGGCCATCGGTGATCGAGATGACGTTGGTCGGGATGTAGGCCGACACGTCACCCGCCTGGGTCTCGATGATGGGCAGGGCCGTCAGCGAGCCCCCGCCATGGGCCTCGTTCAGCTTGGCGGCGCGCTCGAGCAAGCGGCTGTGGAGGTAGAAGACGTCGCCCGGATAGGCCTCGCGCCCCGGCGGACGGCGCAGCAGGAGGGACATCTCGCGATAGGCCCAGGCCTGCTTGGTCAGGTCGTCGTACACGCACAGGACATCCTGGCCCCGCTTCATGAAGAATTCGCCGATCGCGGTGCCGGCAAACGGTGCCAGGTACTGCATCGGAGCTGCCTCTTCGGGGCTCGCCACGACGACGACCGTGTATTCCATGGCGCCGTGGTCCTCGAAAGCCTTGATGAGGCGGGCCACGGTGGACGTCTTCTGGCCGATGGACACGTAGACGCAGACCATGTCCTTGCCCTTCTGGTTGAGGATCGTGTCCACGGCGATGGCCGTCTTGCCGGTCTGGCGGTCGCCGATGATGAGTTCGCGCTGGCCACGGCCGATCGGGATCATCGAGTCGATCGCCATGATGCCCGTCTGGACGGGCTGGTGGACGCCCTTGCGAACGATGATGCCGGGCGCCTTCTTGTCGACGCGCTCGAACTCGGTCGTGGCGATCGGACCCTTGCCGTCGATCGGCACCCCCAGGGCGTTGACGACCCGCCCCAGCATGGCCTCGCCGACCGGCACGCTGGCGATGCGCCCGGTGGTCTTGACGGTGTCGCCCTCCTCGACCTGGCGGTAATCGCCCATGATCACGGCGCCGACGTGGTCCTCGACCAGGTCGAAGACCAGGCCGTAGACATCGTTGCCGAAATCCAGCAACTCGCCCGCCTGCGCCTTCTGCAGGCCATAAATGCGAGCGATGCCGTCCCCGACCGCGAGGACCGTCCCGGTGTTCGTTACGGTCAACTCGGCCTGGTACTTCTCGATCTGCGCCTTGATGACCGACGAGATCTCGTCGGGGCGGATGCTGATCATGTTCGTGTCTTCTCCTCGGAAGGGCGGTCGGCGCTATGGGCTGACCCTGATAAAACCGGCTCCGGCCCGGATGACGACGTGCCGGAAGAATTCACCTGATTATCCCTGGCTCATTGCGTGTTTCAAGGCGTCCAGGCGTCCCCGGACGCTCCCGTCGACGACCTCGTCCTCGACCCGCAAGACGGCGCCGCCGAGCAGGTCGCCGTCTACCTGGGCCTCGACCTCCACGTGGCGCTGCCAGGCATGGGCGAGAATGGCCTCGAACTGTGCGAGTTGCTCCGGCCCGATCGCCACCGCGGTGGTCAGCTTGACGTTCAGTTTGCGCGCTCGCTTGGCCGCGAGGTGGTGGAAACGGCTCTGGACCATCTCCAGAACCGGCCCCCGGCCGCGGTCGAACAGGAGCTGCAGGAAGTTGAGCGTCACGGGCGCCACGTGGGGCCCGAAAAGGCTCACGATGACGGTCCGCTTGTCCCCCCGGCGAACCAGGGGGTGAAGCAGCAGGCGGCGGAGGTCGGGGGTTTCCGCCAGGGTCTGGGTGACCAGGGTCAGGTCATGGTCGACCTTGTCGACCAGAGCGCCCTGGGCCGTCGTGGAGTCGGCATTCCTGCCAGCCTCGGACTCCGGCGTTCCGGCCGACTGGCCGGCGACAGCCAGCTGGAAGAGGGCTTCGGCGTAGCGGTCAGCGACGATCTGGTTCACAGGCGAACCTCCTCGGCCCGGGCGGCGAACGCCTCGAAGAGGCCCCGCTGCCGCTTGTCGTCGAGCGATTCCCGGATGAGCCGCTCGGCCTCCGCGAAAGCGCTCTGCAGGACATCAGCTCTGACCGAGGAAAGCATGGCCTGGCGCTCGCGCTCGATCTCGGCCCTGGCGGCCTCCCGTGCACGGGAAATCTCGGTCTGCCCCTGAAGTTCGAGGTCCGCCACCAGGGTCTGGGCCAGCGCCTTGGCACTGGCCCCCACGTCCGCCAGGATCTTGGCCTGGTCTGCCTCGAGCCGCTTCTGCTCGTCGAGCGTCCGCTGCGCCTCGGCAAGGGCGTGTTCGGCCGTGGCGACCGCGGTCCTGATGGCCTCGGTCTTGCTGGCGAAGATTCGGGAGATGGCGGGTCCCCCGAACTTGACCAGCAACACCGCCAGCACGACGAAATCGATGACCGCCCAGATGGCAGGATCGGTCCAGTAGGATGCCCCGCCGGTCGCGAGGACGGGCAGGATGGCGCCGATACGCCCGGTCATGCCTGAACTCCTTGGCCAGAGAGCGCCCCTTGGGCCCGGGCGCCGAAGGAAAGCACCTTGTCGGCGATCGTCTTGGCGATGCCGCCCACTTCGTCCTGGAGATCCGTGACGAGGGCGATGCGCTCGGTGTCCAGTTGACCGCGCGCTTGCTCGATCAGGGTTCGGCCCTCGCGCTGAACGGCCTCGAGCTGCCTGGCCTGCGCGGCTTGCGCCTCGCGGATAGCGGCTTCGACGCCGGCTTGAGCCTTCCGCTGGGCCTCCCGGAGCCTGCGGGCATGCTCGGCACGCAGCTCCTGCGCGGCATTGGCCAGTTCGACTGCCTTGACCTGCTGATCCGCAAGGTACCGATTGCGCGCCTCGATGTGCGCCACGATCGGCTTGAAGAACACCAGGTTGAAGAGCCAGGCGAATACCAGGAACGAGACCATCTGGATGACGATGGTCAGGTTGAACGAGAGCATGAGTCCGAGCCTCCGGAGCGTCCGTGTCCGGTCGTTACCGGGCCTGGGTGGCGACGGCCGTCGTGCTGGATGCCGACGCCGTGGTCGCCGTTGCCGCCTTGGTCAAGGGGTTGGCATAGAGCAGGATCAGCGCCACGACGAGGCCGTACAGGGCGAGGGCCTCCATCATGGCGAGGGTGGCCCACATGGTGCCCTGCAAACGCCCGCTGGCCTCCGGCTGACGGGCCATGCCCTCGACCGTGGCGGCGGCCGCGTTGCCCTGACCGATGCCCGGGCCGATGGCCCCGAGGCCGATGGCCAGGCCGGCTCCGAGGGCCGAGGCGGCGAAGACGATATCAGCAGCCATGTTCGGTTGATCTCCTTCCAGAGGAACTGCGTTGGGGAGAGGAATGTGCTTTGGAACCGGGGAAATTCAGTGCTCGCTCGAGACCGCTGCGCCTATGTAGGTGGCGGAGAGCGCGGCGAAGATGAAAGCCTGGATCGCGCCGACGAAGATCTCGAATCCCATCAACGGGGCCGGGACGAAGAACGGCAGCAATAGCAGGAGGACGGCGATGATGACGTGGCCGGAGGTGATGTTGGCAAAAAGACGGAGGGCCAAGGAAAGCGGCCGGGACAGATCCTCGACGATCAGAAACGGGAGCATGAACCACTTGGGAGTCACGTAGTGCTTGAAGTAACCGAGGCCCTTTTGCGCGAACCCGAAGATGAAATACGTGAAAAATGACAGGAGCGCAAATCCCGCCGTGGTGTTGATATCGGCCGTTGGCGGCTCGTATACGGGCAGGTGCAGCGCGGCCAGGCTCTCCCAGGGCAGCACGCCGAGCCAGTTGGCCGCCAGGATGAACACGAACAGGGCGCCGATGAACCAAAGGTAGGGCACGACCTCCGGGCCGATGAAGCTCCGCACGATGCCCTGCGCGAACTCGACGACCATCTCGGCGACGGTCTGACCGCCCGACGGCACGCGGGACAGCCCGCGGGATGCCACGTATCCCAGCACCAGGAGCAGGGCCATGATGATCCACGTGTACACGAGGGTATCGACGTCGACGATGTGCCAGACCGAAAGCTGTGCCAGGTGTGGATGGCGAGTCGAGAACTCGTCGAAGGTCTGGCCGGTGAAGCCATCGGGCAGTGTGAAACCGTGGCTCAGCACGCCATAGACGTGCTCACCGACCTTTACGCCAGCGCCTGCGGCCAATGCTTCGTCTCTCCCTCGAGATGAATGTGTCGTCCGGTGTATCCCAGCCGATGGCCGGGGGGGCGGGACCCTTGCGGGCCATCATGATCGCCTGGATCTGGTAGGCCGCCAAGAGTACTCGGTACGCAAGAAAGGCTCCGATGGCCGCCCAGAGGTTGATCCAGGGTTGTTTCCGGGCCACCCAGAAAAGAACGCTACCGGCCAGGAACAAACGTCCTGGCATGCCGGTCTGGAGGATGACCTGATCTCCGGGGGCAACCCTCCGGCCTTGCGCCCGGGCCACGAAGGCCAGGACGTAGCGCCAGAGAACGGCCAGATAGACCACCGCCAAACCGGCGCCCACCGTGATGCCTCTGGCCACCGCAAGATGACCCGAAACCACCGCGGCGATCGCCGCCAGGACCCCCAGAACGGCCATTGCGACGACGAGCGTCGCGGGAAGCCGCTCCTCAGGAACCATCGGACGGCGGTTGTCGCAACATGCGGAGGATCGAAAAGAGCCCCGTGGCGAAGCCCATGACGATGCCTCCGAGCATGAGCCAAGGAGCGGTCCCGAAGCGTTGATCGAGTACTATTCCAGCCATCAGGCCAAGAAGAACCGGGCCCGAGAAGGTGACGACATGCTTCAATGCTGTGGAACCGCGCCTTGCCGGCCCACATGGATAACACACTCCTAATCAAAACGCAAGGCTAGCCTAAAGTCCCGAGCCCCGGGACTTCCCGGCGCTCATCGTAAGGGCGTGCATGAGGTCGGGCTACGGGGAATACTGGCCTCGGCTCTCGGCTACTGGCGAGAGTCGGGTCCGGGATCTCCGCAGATGGGTGCTGGCGACAACTATCAGTTCGGGCGGACGCAGCCCTTGGGAAAGGTGTCCTTCGGGGACACCTCCTACACGGATTCGTTCGTCCGGGCTCCGACGATGGACCTCTCTCCGGCGCGGCGCAGCACCGCCCCGCTCGTGATGACGCGCGAGGCGGTGGATCAGGTCCTGGACCAGGCCGATGGCCAGCTGAAGACGTGCCAGACCATCCTCGACAAGTTCAGCCTGCGCATGCGCATCCTGCAGTGGGCCGAGGATTCCGCGCTCCACGCCCAGGCGGCGCCCGACAGTCCTTCTGCGACCGCGGAACCGCGGTCCGCAGTCGCCCCGAGGAAGGGAGCGATCGCCGGTAAGCTGCTTCCGAACCGCAACCAGAGTGCCGCGAGGCCCGATCCCCGGTCCAAACCTTCGCCGCCGCGCCCCGAATCACCCAAGGTTGCGGGCACGCTATCCCGGCAAGAGCAGGAGATGGCGATCGCGATCGCGAAGATCGCCGCCCGGGATCCCCGCGTCCTGCAGCAGATGCAGATCGCACTTTATCAGTACGCAGAGGCTGTGCGCTCGGTGGGGTCGGCCGTCGCGGAGGTGGCTCGGATCCGGCGGCTCGATCCGCAAAGCGCCAACATGGAGCTTGGCCGCCTCGAGATCGCCAAGATCCAGGGCAAGATTTACCCGTTGACCAATTTCTCGGAGGTCTTCAAGGCCTACCCGCTGATCGCCAGGTTGTTTCCGCCCCCCATGACCCGAGGCAAGTAGCGCCCGCTTTCGCGCCCGGGTATCGGTGCTCTCCGACACGGTGCGCCTACCGCGTGGGCGCTAGCCTTGGGGCATGACGACCGCAGCTTGCATCCTGGCTCCCGACGACCTCGGAGAGACCACCCTCCGCATGGTCCTCGAGTTCCTGCCGGATTCTTGCCAGTCCGATGGCGCTGGCAAGGCCCATTTGAGCCAGGAAGCGCTGCGCCTGGCGTATGCCATCAAGGGCCTGCGCGGCAAGCAGGCGAGCGAGCGGACGATCCAGCGCGTCTTGCAGGGGCCCGAGTCCGCGTTCTACGCCGATATGCCAGGCACCTCCAAGATCATCCCGCTGCGCTCCCGCCGGCCCGGCTGGGGGCGTCCCGAGCTGCGCTTGGAGACCGCGCAAGGAATGGCTGCGGAGCTCGAGGCGCAGGTGACCCGGAGACGCGAGGCGATCTCGGATCTCGATGCCGGGCTGGAGCGGCTGGAGGAGAGCCTGAGAACGGCCGCCGGGTGGGACCACTACGGTGGATTCCTCGGCAATCTGGCGTCCCTCCAGGCGCTGCTCCACCGGCGTCCGCATCCCTTGGGGCCCGGTGACCTCGCTTGAGGTTTTGGTTCTCCCTCGCTGTGCTCGGGCGGTGACTTGAGAGGGGCCGCAGCCCCTCTCAAACTCGCCCTGCTGCGGGCAAGCTGCTGCGCGGCGCGGCTTTCGCGGTGGCGGGGGGGGGGGG
>JAJXWQ010000151.1 GCA_021781555.1 bacterium | reverse complement strand
ATCTGGTCGGCGACGGCGTGGATGCTCGCGGCGATCGCCTTGCCGATGGGTGAGTAAACCACCACGGCCACGATCGGGAGCATCAGGACGAGATCGGCTTCGGGGAACAACGCGGACCACCTTTCGCCTCCCATGATACCCGGAGCGGCGGCGGGCTTGCGAGGCTCCCGGTTTGTCCCGGCGGGCCCGGGCGTTGAACGGCCCCTGAAGAACCCAGACCTGCCGGATCGGGGGTCCGCCAGCTCCGGTCGGCCCTGCCGCTGGATTACAATACAAGGGCCTTGAACTGCACGACCTGCCAGACGCCCCTGCCGGACGGCAACCGGTTCTGCTACGAATGCGGGACCTTTCTCGGCGTGCACCCCGGTTACGCGCTTGCGGGGCGCTTCCTGGTCGACCGGCTCCTCGGCCAGGGGGGATTCGCACGCGCTTACCTGGGCTGCGACCAGCAGCTCCAGGGCAAGCCCATCGTCATCAAGGAGCTCTCGGCTGCCGAATCCAACGCGGAGGCCCTCGATCTGTTCAACCGGGAGGCCAGCACCCTCATCGGGCTCAAGCATCCGGCCATCCCGACCTGCTACGCGTTCTTCGAGGAGCTAGGGCACCAGTACCTGGTCCTCGAGTACATGCAGGGCCCGACCTTGCTGGAGGCGGTGTCGCGCCACGGGCGCTTGAAGCCCGACGTGGTCCGGCGGCTCATGGTCGCCTTGCTCGACGCGCTCTCGTACCTCCACAGTCTGAATCCGCCGCTGGTCCACGGCGATCTGTCGCCGGAGAACGTCGTCATGATGGCCTCCGGACGGGTCGGCCTGATCGATTTCGGCGCCATTCGCGCCGTGAATCCCGAGGGGGTCACGGTCGCCGCGCCGATCGGCAAGGAGATCTACGCTCCCCCCGAGCAGCGCCGGGGGGAAATCCACCCGGCGAGCGATCTCTTTGCCCTTGGGGTGACGGCACTGTACCTGATCGAGGGGCGCCATCCGAGGTCGTTCTACGATGATTGCGAGGGAACCTTAACGCGAGATGAGCAGGGCCTGTCGCCCCTCCTCAACACGGTCCTTCACCGCCTCATCGAGCCCGATCTGCGCGATCGTTTCGGCGCGGCCGAGGAGGCTCTCGAGGTCCTGGCCCCGGGACGCCAGCTGAGCCGTGTCGAACCGAGCCTGGCCCAGATGCTCTCGGGCCGAACCGAGCTTCCCCCGTTCTCCCAGATGCGCGCCTCGTACCACCAGAGCGGCGGACCGCCCCCCGCTGGCAAGATGTGCTGGCGGTACAAGCTGGGCCCGATCATGAGTTCGCCGGCGGTCAAGGAGGGCGTGCTCTACCTGGGCAGCCTCGATCATCTCGTGACGGCGCTGGATGCCTTCACCGGCCGCTTCATGTGGAAGTTCGCGGCCAAGGGCTCCATCGCGTGCTCGCCGGCGGTGGAGGACCAGGTGGTCGTCGTCGGAGACGAAGCCGGTGGGATGTATGCCCTCGATGCCTTCAACGGGACGCGCAAGTGGACCTTCCGGACGGGCTCCCCCCTCGGTTCGAGCCCGGTCGTCGCGGACGGAGTGGTGTATTTCGGGGCCAACGACGGGTATTTCTATGCGATCGACCCTGGCGGCGCGGAACGCTGGCGCTGCATCACCAACCTCAACGATCGCATCCGCTCGAGCGCGGCGGTGAGCGGACCGCTCGTCTTTGCGGGCACCCACGGCGGCAGCTTGTTCGCCTTCGATCGGTCCTCGGGAATGCCGCAGTGGGAGCTCAAGGCCAAGGGTGCGATCACGGTTTCGCCGGTCGTGGGGGAAGGTCGCGTCTACGTTGGATGCCGGGGCGGCAGCTTCTACGGGGTGGATGCATACTCGGGTGGCTTGCTCTGGGAGTTCCAGGCCTCCGAGGCGATCGATGCCTCGCCGGCGATCGCCGAGGGTCGGGTTTACTTTGGTTGCCGCGATGGCGTGCTGTATTGCCTCGATGCCGCCGACGGGAACCTGCTCTGGAAGTTCAGCGTCGAGGCCACCGGAGCTCCGTCGCCGCTGTCGGCGATCGCCGTCGTCGATGGCAGGCTTTACGTGGGCACGTGGTCGGGCCGGTTTTTCGCCCTGGATACCCACGACGGAAGCACGATCTGGTGGTACCAGACCTCGGCGCCGATCCGCTCGTCGGCGATCCTCTCGGGTGGACTGGCCTTCGTCTCCTGCGAAGATGGGTACGTGTATGCCCTGCAGTAGACCGGTACTCCTGCTAGAATGAACGTTGCACCGACCGACCCTCGATCGTTGCAGTAACCGGCCTTTGAACCCGTTCGAGGGGGGCGGTTCGCATTTTCATCGAAGAAAGGGAGTTGCCCATGCCCGAGATCCGCGATGTCATCGTCATCGGCAGCGGCCCGGCTGGCTTGACGGCAGCGATCTACGCTGCCAGGGCCAACTTGCATCCCCTGCTGATCGAGGGGGGGCAACCCGGTGGCCAGCTCATGATCACCACCGATATCGAGAACTTCCCGGGCTTTCGAGATCCGATCCCTGGACCCGAGCTGATGGCCCACATGAGGGCCCAGGCCGAGCGGGTCGGAGCCGATATCGTCACGGCCGACGTGACCGAGGTCGATTTCTCCCACCGTCCGTTCAAGGTCCGGGTCGGCCGTACCGAGTACCAAGGCCGCACGGTGATCCTGTCCACGGGCGCCTCCGCTCGCTGGCTAGGCATCGAGTCGGAGGCCCGCCTGATGGGGCGTGGCGTGTCGGCTTGCGCGACCTGCGACGGGTTCTTCTTCAAGAACAAGAACGTGGTCGTGGTTGGCGGCGGCGACACGGCCATGGAGGAGGCGCTCTACCTGTCCAAGATCGTGGGCTCCATCGTCATCGTGCACCGTCGTCACGCGTTGCGGGCCTCCAAGGTCATGCAAGAGCGCGCCCTCCACAGCGGCAAGATCGCGTTTGCGTGGAATGCCGAGATCGCCGAGATCCTCGGCGAGAACAAGGTCGAGGCGGTGCGCTTGCGGGATACCCGGACCGGCGAGCTACGGGATCTTCCCTGCGACGGAGTGTTCGTTGCGATCGGCCACAAGCCCAACACCGAACTGTTCGCCCGCTGGATCGAGCTCGACGAGCAGGGCTACGTCAAGACCACCCCGGGCACGACGCGTACGAACGTCGAGGGGGTGTACGCGGCGGGCGACATGCAAGACAAGGTTTACCGGCAGGCCGTGACGGCCGCAGGCACCGGCTGCATGGCAGCCCTCGAGGCCGAGCGGTTCCTCGCCACGGAGGAGGCCCTCGAGACCGCTGCCAAGTAGCGTTCCGCAGGCGCTCGATCCGGCCCTGCGCCGTGAGCGCGGCGTCTACTTCACTCCGGCGGAGCTGGCAAGCTACGTCGTTCGATCGGCGGAGTTCCTGCTCCGCCATCATTTCGGGGTTGGCCTCGAGGGCTGCCGGATCCTGGATCCGGCGCTCGGCGACGGGGTCTTCGCCCGGGCCGTGCTCGATCGGGCACCCGCTGCGAGGCTACTCGCCTACGAGATCCTTCCCGAGGTGGCGCGCCTGGCGGCCGGCACTCTTCCACGGGTAGACGTTCAGCTCGCCGATGCCCTGGCGACGCTCCCGGAGCTCGAAGGCCCGGTCGTCGTTGTCGGCAATCCTCCCTGGCGGGGGCATCCCGCGCCACGGCTCGAAGCCCGCGAACTCGCATACGCGGCGGCTTACCCGGGGATCGAGGCCTTGATGCGCGATTACGCCCCTTCGGGCGAGCGCAACTGGAAGTGGCTGAGCGACGACTGCTTGCGATTCTTGCGCTGGTCGCACGAGATCGTCCGCCGGGCCGGGGGCGGGGTCGTGGGCCTGGTGCTCAATCACGCGTGGATCCGCGGGCTCGCCCATGCCGGCCTGCGCGCCAGGTTGAGGGCCGAGTTCGACGCGATCTACGTCCTCGACCTGCACGGAAGCCGCCTACGGCCGGAGATACCCCCCGACGGTGGGCGCGACGAGAACGTGTTCGGAGTCCGGCCGGGCACGGCGGTGTTGCTGCTGGTGCAAGGTGGTAGGCCGGATGGTGCCCGAGCCCGGGCTGCCGCGGGGCACGGCGCGCTCGCGGATGTCTACCACGCGGACCGCTGGGGCGACCGTGCCGCCAAGCTGGCCTGGCTCGGCGCGAATGACGTTTCCACGACCACATGGACGCGCTTGTCCGGTGGCTCGGGGACCGACCCCTGTTGTCCCGTCCTCAAGGATCCCCGCTACGACCAGTGGCCGGGGCTCGGAGAACTGTTCGGGCAGTGGTCGATCGGGATGGTGAGCGGACACGACGCGAGGTCCTACTTCCTTTCCCGCCGGGAGCTCCTGGCGCGACATTGCGATCTGGATCCCGAGAGCGTGTTCGAGGCCCTCTACCGGCCCGATGAGCTCCGGTGGACCGCATTCGATCTGCACGTCAGGCCGCGACGCAAGGTGATGCGTCTCCTGCGGGCCCCAGGTGCCCGGGGGCTGGCTGCGCTGCGGCAAGGGGGGCCCGAGGTCCGTTTGAGGTTTCTCGAGATCGATCGCCCGATCGATAACTGCCTCCTGTCGACGCAGTCGACCGCCCGCGCCTACGCGTTTCCACTCCTGCGCGAGGACGGCGGCACCAACCTGGATCCAGGACCGCTGGGCCTGGTAAATGCGGAAGAGGCCTTCGCATACGTGCTCGAAACCCTCGGAGATCCTGCCTACCAGCGCCGATGTGGTCAGGCGCAGCTGTACGGCTTCGCTCGGATCCCGCCGGCTTGCACCTGACCGGCCCGCAGCTGCCTGGGGTGCTTCCGGTTTG
>JAJXWQ010000150.1 GCA_021781555.1 bacterium | reverse complement strand
GCCGTCGACGATGTCGTCGAGCACCATGGCCAGGTTGTGGAGATCCTCCCGGTCGAGGGGGGTGATGAAAGATCGATTGAGTCGTTCGAAGAGCATGTGGGCGATGCGGTCGCCCTCGTGCTCCATCTCCCGGACGCGGCGGAACTTGGCATCGAGATCCCGGTAGTCCTCAACCATGTCGCGCAGGGCCCGGGCGGTGTCCTGGGCATTGTTGGCCGCGGCCTCGAGGAGGTCGAAGAAGGGTTCGGAGCGTCGGGATAGATTGAGCATGACAGGTCTCAGGCTAGCACATGGCGGGCCGGCGCGGGGCCTCTCGAGCACCCCGTTGGCCGGTCATCAAGAGGCCGACGCCAGGGGGGCGCCGAAGGGCGGCCGCTGCACTCCACTGGCCCAGTACGGCCCCGTGCGCACGGCCAGGGTCTGGCGAATCGCACGGATGATGCTGGGCAGCACGTAGCCTTGACCCCAGGTGACGAACCAGCCCGGCAGCCAGCCGAATCCCGGGTCGACGCGGGCCGAATAGAAGACGAGGCAGTGGTGGTCGTCGAGCGGGTCGGCCTGCATGCGGCCGTCGTAAAGCCGCATGGAGCCCGCCGTCCTGCGCCACCGGAAGGCAAAGTGAGCAGGATCCAGCCGGGTGAGGGTCGTGACGGTGCGCCAGGGCAAGGGCCAGGGCGTGCGCAGCTGGAACGTGGCCTCGACCTCTCGAGCCGTCTGGGGTTCGACCTGCACCGAGGCGATCGAGTCGTAGATGCGCGCGTAGTTCTTGAAATCGGTGGTCAGCAGGTACACGTCCGCAGCGCTGGCAGCGACCTCGCCGATGCTCGTCACCGTCTTGATGGAGGAGGTGCCGGGTTCGACCCGGACCAGGATGTCGCCGCTCTCGAGGCGCTGGATCTGGCTCCCTGTGAGGCCATCAGGGCCCGCCGGAGCGGAAGGCGCGGCCTCGGCGCTGGCAGGAAAGAAGCTGGTCAGAGGTGTGGTGCTGAATGCACAAATAAGGAGCAAGCGAAAATAGTTTATCCGCATCGCTGAATTTTACCCCCCGAACGACCTCTCCGTCTCGATCTGCAGGTATGGATCCAGGGCGCCGTACCCTCCCTATGTACCCGGGAGAATCGAAATCGCTTGCGGATCTTGGCCTCTGGAACAGGTTCTTTTACCGGCCGCACGATGAGATCGGCCATGAAGTGGGTGTCTGCAGGTCGGCGGTATTGACATTGGCAAGCCCATCGTGGGGCTGCATGGCAGGGGGGCGATCGGCCGCGGCGGTGGCGTCGTGCGCATCGGCGCGAGCCCGCTCGCGGCCAGGAGCAAGCGCGAGGCGGATGGGTTCGGGGGCAGGGAACTCCCATCGTTCGGTTTCCCCCGGTACCATGGGGCCCATGAATGCGGATTCCCTGGAGATCCTCGAATGGCCGGCGATCCTGGAGGCCCTGGCTCGGTGGGCCGCCACGGCCCAGGGCCGGGATCGATGCCGCGACGCCGTGATCTCTGTCGAAGCTCGCGATGTAGCCGGCGAGCTCGAGATCACGCGCCAGGCGCGTGATCTCCTGCTCGAAACCTCCCGGTTCCCGCTGGGACAGGTCCATGACCTGCGCCCGGCCTTGCGTCGCGCCGCCCAGGGCGGGTGCCTGGAGGCCGTGCAGCTCGCCGAGATCGCTGACACGCTCGAGGCTGCGGGGGGCATGAGGCGGTTTTTGTTGGGCCGCGCGGACTTTTACCCACTCCTTGCCGAAATGGCCGAACCGCTGTACGAACTCACCGACCTGATGCGCGAGATCCGCCGTTGCATCGATCCGGGCATGGCCGACGTCAAAGACTCGGCCTCGGCAGAGCTCCGGGCGATCCGGGGACGGATCGCGGCCCTGGCGGCGCGGATCAAGCAGCAGGTGCAGGCCATGCTGGCCTCGCACGCAGAGGTCCTGCAGGATGCCATCGTGACCGTGCGGGGGGACCGCTATGTCCTGCCGGTCAAGGCCCAGTTCAAGAGCAAGGTCCCGGGCTTGATCCACGACCAGTCCGCATCGGGCCAGACCCTGTTCATCGAACCCATGGCGCTGGTGGCCCTGAACAACGATCTGCAGCAGGCTCGCCTCGACGAGCGCGATGAGGTCCAGCGCATCCTCGAAGCCCTGAGCGCCCAGGTGTCGGAGGGCTCGGTCGAGCTCAAGGCGACGGCTGACGGCCTTGCCGAGATCGATTTCGTCTCGGCGCGAGCCCTCCTCTCGGAGCGGTGGAACGGCCATCCACCCGCGCTTGAGGTTGATCGCCCGCTCCAGCTGTTCCAGGCCCGCCACCCGCTTCTGGTCGAGGCCGCACTGGAAGATCCGAGCCACCGATCGGTCGTGCCGATCGACCTGGTCTGCCAGAGCTCCGTGATCTTGCTCTCGGGACCCAACACCGGCGGAAAGACGGTCGCCCTGGGGACACTCGGGCTTTGCGTGCTGGCGGCCCAGGCCGGCATCCATCCACCGGTCGGGCCGTCGTCGGTGATGCCCGTCTACGAGCGTGTCTTTGCCGATATCGGCGATCCGCAGAGCCTCGCGGAGAGCCTTTCGACCTTCAGTGGTCACGTGCGCAAGCTCGTGGTGATGCTCGATCAGATCGGTCCAGGCAGTCTCGTGCTGCTCGACGAACTCGGAGCTGGTACAGATCCGGCCGAGGGTGCGGCCCTCGGCCGCGTCGTCATCGAGGAGCTGCTCGCCCGGCGGTGTCACCTCGTCGCGACTACCCACCTGGCTGACCTCAAGCTGCTGGCACACGACCTCGTCGGCGTGACGAACGCCAGCATGGAGTTCGACGCCCGGACGCGGACACCCACCTTCCGGGTGCTGATGGGGGTTCCGGGCTACTCGAACGCCATCGCCACGGCCCGTCGCCACGGATTCCCGGAACACCTGGCGAACCGGGCCGAGGCCTGGCTCGCAGCCGGACGCGACGACTCGAGCCGGCTCCTGGCCGAGCTGACGAAAGAGCGCCACGAGACCCAGGCGCTGCGCCTCGCGGCCGAGCGTGCCCGGGAAGATGCCGAGCGAGAGCGCCAGGAGTACGAGCGGCTGCGGGCCGGGTGGAAGACCGAGCTCTCTCGCCTCAAGCATGAAGCCGATCGCGAACTCGGCGCGGCGCTGGAGGCAGCGCGCGAGGAGGTTCGGGCCATCATTGCCGAGCTCAAGGGTAACCGTACGGGCCCGACGGCGCAGCGGGCCGCTGGACGCCTGAAGGGCCTCGAGGAAAAGAGGCGCCAGCCTCCCGAGCCCGCAGGCCCTCCGGCCGTGGTGGCGCATCTGGCGGTCGGCGCTGCGGTCCACGTTCCGCGGCTCGGCCTGTCCGGCGTGCTCATGACGCTGCCCGATCCCTCGGGCGAGGTCGTGATCCGCTCCGGCGTCCTGAAGGTCACCGCCCGGGTCTCGGACATCCGCCCGGTGGATCGGGATGCGCCAGGTGTCCCGAGGGCGACCCGAGACAGAGGAGCGCCCCGCCCGGCCCCTCACGTGGCCAAGGATCGGCTGGCCGATGGGGCTGCGCTCGATCCCACGGTGCTGCGCTTGCCCGGCCTCGAGCTGGACCTGCGGGGGCTGCAAGTCCACGAAGCTCTCCTCGAGGTCGAGCGCTTCCTCGATAACGGCCTGAGCTCCGGGCTCGAGGCCGTCGTCCTGATTCACGGGGCGGGGACCGGGGCCCTGCGCCGGGCGGTGCGTCAGTATCTCGAGGATTCGCCGTACGTCCGCTCCTTCCGGCCCGGCGGGCACGGGGAAGGCGGCGACGGCGTCACGGTCGTGCAGCTGATCGCCTGACGGCCGGCAAGCAAGTTTAAATCATCCTTACGTGCTCCTTGAATCGTTCTTAACTGGCAACCGACAAGATAACTACGGCGGACTCGATAAGATCAGCAACGAAGCTCGGCATCGAGTCGGGCCTCAGTTCCGAGGAGTGGAGAGCGCAACATGGCTAGCGTGGTCGGCTACATCTGGATCAATCCGCAGGAGACCGGCGTCGAAGCTCGCGTCGCCGCGGATCAGGAGGCCATCCGGGCCTATTGCGCCGCTAACGGCCTGTCGCTTTCCGACTTCCGGATCGAGGCCGGCACTCCTGGTGCGGCCCTTGACCGTCCGGTCATGAAGGAGCTCCTGGCCAAAGAGGGCTCGACTCTCATCGTGACCAGCCTCATCAGCCTCGGCCGCCGCTTCCACGATGTGGCCACCGTCCTGTCGGAGCTCAATCATCGCCAGATGCGCCTCATCTCGGTCGAGGAGAACGTCGACACCGGCCGCCCGGAAGGCATGCAGCTGCTCAAGGTCTTCATCACGATCCCGCAGGTAGCCTGCTGGATTCGGGCCCCCAGGGAGATCCCGCAGAGCAAGGTCTACGTCCGGGCCCGGGAGGTTCTGCACAATGGCGGCACGTGCCCGTATGGCTACACGCTCGACGAGGCCAGCAACCAGTTCGTCGTCGATCCCGTCGAGGCCCAGGTGGTCCAGCGCATCTTTCGCGAGCGCTCTGCGGGCCGCAGCCTGCGCCAGATCTCGGGAGATCTGACCCGCGATGGCATTGCGACCAAGCGAGGCGGGCGCTGGCAGGCCAACACGGTCAAGACGATCCTCGAGAACGTTTTCTACACTGGCGATTACCAGTGCCAGGCCAAGCTCTACGAGAACGACCACGAGGCCGTCATCTCCCGGCGGCAGTTTGCCGAGGTCAACTCGTCCCCGGAGATCGTCCAGGTCGTCTAGAGTGCTCCCGGTTTGAATGGATCGAGCCCGATGAGTCAAACGGGGCCCGGTTGCGCAGCGAAGCGACCGCGCAGAGGGCCCCGTTCAAACTGCAAAAGG
>JAJXWQ010000149.1 GCA_021781555.1 bacterium | reverse complement strand
GAAGCATCGTAGAGATAGGTGCCCATGCTCTTGACCAGGGCGTCGGCGGCCATCTTGAGCACGTCGCCGTTGACCGTGCGGGATTCGATGTCGGCCAGGGGCGCGACGACAGGGGCGACCAGCTTGCCGAGCTCGATGCCCAGCTTCAGGCCCTGGGTGGCCGGGAAATGGTGGATGTCGTAGGTCACGTCTGCGATCGTGACCCTCCTGGATTCCCGCATCAGATGTTCCCTCCCTCGAACCAGTCGAGCCGATCGGTTTCCAGGACCCACTGGCGATCCTTGGCATCCTTGGCGTACTCACCGGCAGGGGGCTTCATCACCCAGGCGTTGTCCGCGTGGTAGAGGCTGGCCCCGTTAAGGTCGGTGATCGTGACGGGCACGATCCCTGCGTTCGCGACCTCGTCGAGCTGCGCGAAGCCAGACAGCACCGCGTTCGAGAGGCTGGTCTGCATCAGCGAGATCGTGATCTTGCCGCTGCGGTCGTTCGTGCGTGATCGCGTCCCCTCACCGTCGGTGCCGATGACGAGCTTGTAGGTATCGGTGTTGCGCTCGACCTTGACCAGGGATCCCTCGGCAAATCCGCTCATCAGCACGCCGCCCACGACGACGATGACCAGCTTGGGGTCGTAGGTTTTCAAGGATGAGGCCTCCTGCGTGGAGTAGCGGCTATTCATACGGATCGCGACGTGATCAAGGGCATGCGGGAGATAGGGCGGGGGCAGGCCAGGAGTTGACATAACCTAATCGTTAGGTTGTAATGGATCGTGCCGACCCTATTGCGCCAACAGGGCTTCAGCGTGTCCATCCGAACCAACGACCACAATCCGGCGCACGTGCATGTAAGCAGGGCGGGCAAGGCCGTGAAGATCGATCTTGAGCCCCTCTCGGTATCCCGGGTAGAGGGGATGCCCCTGTCTGACGTCGTAGCGGCGGTCGGCATCGTCGAGGACAACCTGGAGCTGCTGTTGGCAGCATGGAGGCGCATCCATGGCTAAGCTTACCGAGGCCGAGATCCGCGATCAGGTCGAGAAAGCCAGGCAGGCGCAAGCCACCTTCGGGCCGAAGATCGAAAGCGCCAGGTATGACGCCGGAAGGGTAGTCATCGATCTCGAGAACGGCACCACCTTCGTCGTGCCGACAGCCCTCATCGAGGGCTTGCAAGATGCCCCCGAGGCGGCGTTGAAGGCGGTCGAGGTTCCCGAGCTGCAAGATGGCCTCGAATGGCCCACGCTGGACGTGCAGGTGGGCATCAGCGGGCTGATGGCAGGGGTCTTTGGCTCCGGCCGGTGGATGAGCGAACTCGGCCGGGCAGGAGGGCGCAAGACCTCGGCAGCCAAGGCCGTCGCGGTGCGCGAAAATGGCAGGAAGGGCGGGCGCCCGCGTAAACTGAAGGCCGAGTGAGGTCTGTTCGATCCTTCGCGCTTCAAATGCTGACGGTGCCGCGCACCTGGACCTTCTGGATCGCGCCGGCAAGGTTCGCCGAGAACGTGATGTCCGGGAAGTAGCGATTGGTCCGGTCGGTCTCGGTCTGGTTTCCGACCTTCGGCACGTTGAGGACCAGCGAGCCGTCATTTGCCAGCACGCCCTGGGCGATCGCCCGGTTGAGATCCGTGCGCACGACCGAGGCCACCTGCTGCGCGCCTCCATCGGTGTACGGGATCTTCTTGGTCGTCGCCAGGAGCGCGAAGACGTCGGCCTGGATCGAGCTCTGGAGCCAGTCGAGCCCGAAGGTCGTGTCGATGTAGTGGCCGCCGGCCATGATGCCCGGGTCGGTGATCTTGACTCCGGCCACCGCAAGGTAGAGGTTGCAGTTCTTGCCCTTGGCGGCGTTGATCTGGGTCTGGGTGAGCGTGTCGGGCGTGACGGCGGCCAGCGCCTTGAAGGCCCAGGTGGCCGAGCCGGGCGGGTTGACGAGCTGCCCCGCCAGCCACGCTGCTTCTGGGAACTCGCCCGCCGTCGCGTGGTACAGCAGGAACGTCCGATCGTAGCCCT
Source organism: bacterium (assembly GCA_021781555.1). Classification (GTDB taxonomy): domain Bacteria; phylum Cyanobacteriota; class Sericytochromatia; order S15B-MN24; family VGJW01; genus JAJXWQ01. The sequence goes on along the minus strand of JAJXWQ010000149.1, from coordinate 2,844 downwards.
TGGCCTGCAAGACGCTGGCGACGTCGGTCGTGCTGCCAGTCAGGATCGCCGCGTCGGCCGATGAGGCCCCGAAGATCTTCTCCTGCGCCTCGGTCCAGGCCGCCAGGTTCAGGATGTTCGCATCGGTCGGGTCGGTGATGACCAAGGCGTACCAGGCGTCGTCCTGGATCCGGAGGGCGTTGATGCCCTCGGTCCAGGTGACGGCGGGCGTCGTGACGGTCGCCGAGATCGTCCCGCCGCCGGTGAGGGTGGCGTTGGTGAGCGAGAACTCGTAGCCGAGCGCGGCCTGGATGTCGACCATGTCCGGGTTGACGGCGTCTACCGTCGCAGAGGCGATCCCCGGGACTGCTGCGATCGCCTGGGCCACCGCCGCCATGGTCTGCGCCGCGCTCCCGGTGAATGTGATGCTTATGGGCTGGTCGTTGACGGTGATCGAGATGTCGTTGGCGGCGACGGGCGCCTGGGCCAGCGTCACGTTGCCTACGCCGGCGACGAGCTGCGCCACCTTGCCGATCTTGATCTTCTGCGGCGCCGGGTTCTGCGAGAAGGCGGCGTTGGCCGCCTGGTACTCGGGGCTGGCAGCAGCGAAGTCGGCAGCCACGCCCTGCAAGCTGGTGTACGTCCGCGTTCCGGCAAAGGTCGCATTGTAGCCGGCGATGAGCAGCACGTTGAAGGCCGGCTGAGTGACCGCGGCGCCGACCAGCGTGATCGAGACGGCGATGTAATCGGAAAGAGCCAAGGTGCTGTCCTCCTACTGGATCGTCGCGCTCATCGTCGCGGGCGGCCCCGCAGGAAGCGAGAGGTGGCCCGAGATGCCGACGCTGGCGATCTCGCCCACCGTCTCGGTTGCAGTGGCGACGACCGCCGAAAACTGCGCGTAATACTGGTAGCGCTCGACGAACTGCGTTTCCTCGAGGGCCGAGAGGTTCTTGAGCTGGCCTTTGTCGCTCATCGAGAGACCGGCTGCGCCGAGGATCGCCGTGACCCAGAGCAACTCGAGGCCGTCCTGGGCCGCTTCTGCGATCGCCAGCGCCTGACCCTGCGCTCCGTACACGTTGACCGAGACGGTGAGCGTTCGACGCTCGACGTGGGTCAGCGTCCCAGAATCGTGCTGCAGCTCGTCGTATAGCCCCTGGCCGGCAGTCGCGAGGGTCGGGTTGAGCGCGACGTACGGCCACTCGGGCTGCGGTCCGGGCTGGAACTCGAAGATCACCTTGTTGTCGGCCAGGCCCGTGGTGGCCATCAGCCACTGCCGGAGGGCCTGGGCGATGGCCGTGCGATCAAGGCTCATCTGCGATCCCCGGGTTGGTCGCTCATGGCGATTCCTGCTCCACTTTGGCGGCGAAGGCCTCGTAGTGGGCTACCGGGCCCTGGTCCCACGGCGTCGTTTGCTGCACCTGGTAGTCGACGCCGCGCCAGGTGATGATGTCGGCGACACGGCCCTGGCTTTCACCCGCCGTCAGGAGCGGAACGGGCGTCAGGAACTTGATCAAGGCCTTCGTCCGGATGCCCTCTGCTGTCAGGATCTGGTCTTGCATCTGCCAGAGCAGCGACTTGGGCTGCGCGACGGCCAGGGTGGTGAAACTGATCGGCGACGCCGGTACCCAGACGCCATCAATGAAGCCGCCCGTCAGCGTGGAAGCCGGCTGGGAGGCACCGCCCGTCACCTTGACGCCCGTGATCGCGACCGATCGCGGGATCTGGATCACGATCACGCCGCCCGGGCTGACTGGCCCGACGCCGGCTGATTCCACGCCCGGCATCGCCGCGATCGCCTGGGCCAGGGCGGCCAGCGTGGTAGCGCTGTCGATCGCAAAGGCGATCGGCGCGATCGCGATCCCGTTCACCTGGAGCGCGACCAGATTCCCGTCGACAAAGGGCCCCGAGAACGCCAGCTGCAGTCCGGCTGGCGCCCGCTTGACGGTGATGGGCTCGCCGAACTTCTGGATCAGGTTGTTCATGGCCGCTCCCTGCCTAAGTCGGCCGCTCTTGGGCCGGCTCCTGGGTCCGAGGGGCGACGATGCTTCGGATCGATGCCCGGAGCCGGCCGGAGTCCACCAGCGGCTGGCTCGATTTCTTGAGCGCGATCGTGAGCGCCGCGTTGGGCGGATCCTTGACCGCCAGCAAGCCCCGGCGGAAGAGCGTCTCGGCGAACTGCGCGAAGGTCTGGGCGGCTTCATCTGCGGCCATTTTGCCGTCCAGAACCTTCCCCACCACGCGATCGGCGGCAGCTTCGAGCTTGCCGCGCTGCGCGTCGAAGGTCGCCCTCAGGAAAGACCGCTCGGGGATTCGCAGCAGGCGGCCGCGAAGCTTGCGGGCGATGGCGAAGGCGTGCGCCTTTTGCTCGGCCGAGAGTGACTGTCCTTGCTCCGGACGGCGTTGCAAGACGATCAGCAGCGCCAGGTAGTAGGCCTGCTTCCACGAGGGCTTCCACGCCCGCGAGCCGAACTCGTGGATCGTGGCGATCTTGACCATGGCGCTGTCGTCTGCGCCCTGGATGCCAGTGCGGACTTCCATCTCGCCGAGCTTGCGCAGTTCGGTCAGGATGGCCTTGAAGCCAAGATCCCGGTCCTCGACCGAGCCACTCACGGACGTTCCTCCCGGTCGCTGGACTGGCCACTCACAGGACGCGGAACCCGATCAGGACCGATCGCCGGATACGGATGAACTCCACCCCATAGACGGTGGTCGCCCACGGCTGCTCGGAGGCCCGCAGGGCCGGGATCTTGTACTCCTCCTCGAGCATGCCGGCCTTCTGCATCGACGCGACCCCGCCCTGGCCCGTCGCACCCCGGCCGGCCACGGTGAGCTTGTGGGCGGCCAGATAAGCGGTGGCGATGTCGG
>JAJXWQ010000148.1 GCA_021781555.1 bacterium | reverse complement strand
CAGCATCGCCGATGCGATCGACACCTACGTCACCGGCGCCACCGTGACGGTGTCGGCGGGAATCCCTGTCTCGACGGCCGGGACGGCTGCCGTGCAGACTGCGGATTCCGGGGCAAACCGAACGGTGATTCCGGCCCAAAGCGAACGGTGATTCCGGAGCAAACCGAACGGCGATTCCAGTCCCAAAGCGAATGGTTTTCAGGCTGAGGCCGGAATGACCGTTCGGATTGCCGGAACGGTCATTCGGTTTACCGGAATCCCTTGCCCCGAGCGAATCTGACGCTGGTAATCCCGCCTACAACCCTCTCCAGGAGGGCTCTGTATGGCCAACGCGAGGTTACCCATGCGAAAGATCCGGGAGGTCCTACGCCTCCGTTTCGAGTGCAAGCTGTCCCTGAACCGCATCGCCACTGCGTTGGGGGCATCGTCCTCGACGATCCACGAGTACCTTGTCCGGGCCGCGGGCGCGGGGCTGTCGTGGCCTCTTCCGCAGAACTTCGACGACCACGAGATCGAGCAACTGCTCTTTGGGTCGGGCCGGCCGGAAGCGACTCGGTCGCAGCCGACGCCGGACTGGAAATACATACACCGCGAGCTGCGGCGCAAGGGCGTCACCCTCGCGCTCCTGTGGGAGGAGTTCAAGACCGAGCACCCCACGGGCATCCACTACAGCCAGTTCTGCGACCTGTACCGGCGTTTCGCAAAGTCGGTCGACGTCACGATGCGCCAGGTGCACCGGGCCGGCGAGAAGGTCTTCGTGGACTACGCCGGGCAGACGGTCCCCGTCGTGGATCCTTCCACCGGCGAGGTCCGCCACGCCCAGATCTTCGTCGCGGTCCTCGGGGCCAGCAGCTACACGTTCGCGGAGGCCACTTGGTCGCAGAGCAGCTACGACTGGCAGGGATCCCATGTCCGGGCGTTCGAGTTCTTCGGCGGCGTGCCCGAGGTCGTCGTCCCGGACAACCTCAAGAGCGGCGTCACTCGACCCTGCCGGTACGAGCCAGAGATCAACACGGCCTACCTGAGCCTGGCCACCCACTACGGCACCGTCATCCTCCCGGCCCGAGTCAGGAAACCTCGCGACAAGGCAAAGGCCGAGAACGGAGTTCTCTTCGTCGAGCGCTGGATCTTGGCAGTTCTCAGAAACCGGCAGTTCTTCTCCCTGAACGATCTCAACGAGGCCATCGGCAATCTCGTCGAGCTCATCAACGTCAAGCCGTTCAAGAAGCTGGAAGGATGCAGGGCAACCCTCTTCGAACAGGTCGACAAGCCGGTGCTCCGGCCCCTGCCCCCGTATCGCTACGAGGTAGCCGACTGGAAGAAGGCACGCGTCAATCTCGACTATCACGTGGAGCTGGAACGGCACTACTACAGCGTTCCGTACCACCTTGTCCACCAAGAGGTGGAAATCCGGTACAACACGGGCACCGTTGAGATCCTCTGGCGAGGAAAACGCGTCGCAAGCCACGCCCGCAGTTTCCGCCGGGGCCTCCACTCGACCGTTGCCGAGCACATGCCCAAGTCCCACCAGCAGTTCGCCGGCTTGACCCCCGGAAGGCTGATCGCGAACGCCGAGCGAATCGGCCCGCAGACGGCCCTGCTCGCCACCGAGATCCTGCGGAGCCGCCAGCATCCAGAGCAGGGCTTCCGCTCTTGCCTCGGAATCCTGCGCCTGGAGAAGAAATTCGGACCCGACCGCCTGGAAGCCGCCTGCGGACGGGCCCTGGCGATCGGCGCGCTCTCCTACCGGAGCGTCGATTCCATCCTCAAGAACGGCATCGAGCATCAGCTCGTGCCGCGGCCCCAACCGCCCCTGGGCCCGATCTTGCACACCAACATCCGGGGCGCTGATTTCTTCAACATGGAGGAAGACAATGCTGAACCACCCCACGCTTGAGAAACTCCAGGCCATGAGGCTCTTCGGGATGGCCAAGGCCTTCCAGGAGCAGATCTCGCACCCGCCCAACTCGGGACTCACCTTCGAGGAGCGCCTCGGCCTCCTGGTCGACCGCGAAATGACCGAACGCGATGACAAGCGCCTGCAAACCTTGCTTCGCAACGCGAAACTGCGGCAGCCCGCCTGCCTGGAAGACGTCGACGCGAAATCCTCTCGCGGCCTCGACCGGACACTGCTCCCGCAGTTCATGGCGCCGGACTGGATCCGCCAGGCCAGGAATGTCTTCATCACCGGGCCCACCGGTGTCGGCAAGACCTTCCTCGCATGCGCCCTCGGCCAGCAGGCCTGCCGGCTCGGCTACTCGGCCTACTATGCCAGGACGCCGCGCCTCTACCAGGAACTAGCCCTCGGGAAAGGCGACGGGCGCTACGGGAAGCTCCTCGCCTCCTTGGCCAAGAAGGATGTCTTGATCCTCGACGACTGGGGCCTCGTGCCCATGACCGACGAACAGGTCCGAGACCTCTTCGAGATCGCCGAGGACCGCCATGGCAGCCGATCCATGATCATCGCGAGCCAGGTTCCCCCAGAGGAGTGGCACCAATCGATCGGGGATCCGACCCTGGCCGATGCCATTCTCGACCGGATCGTTCACCAAGCTTACAAGATCAAACTGACCGGCGGCACCCGCCGAGATCCCAAGTCCCGCAAACCCCAAACCGAACAGGCAGAGTAGAATACGAATCAACCAGCGTCACTTCGTTCCGGGTCATTCGGTTTGACCGGAATGGCCGTTCGGTTTCGCCGGAATCCGCAATGTGGGCGCGGGCGGCTTCGGCCATGAGGTCTTTATTGAGGACGTAATTGCTGTACGGGTGATCCTCGGTGTTGCCGGCCTGGCGCAACACGTCCCACTCGGCCTCGGTGATCTCGACGAAGCGGGGGTCGTCGAGCGGCACGCGGCTGTAGATCGGGAACCGGCCGTCGAGCGCGTCCTTGTAGTACGGCATCAGGCCCTCCTCTGGGCGGTTCGGATGCGAGCAGGTGCGCCACGGCATCTGGCAGTCGACGCGAGAAGCTATCTAGCAGGCGGGATGCTTGCAGGGGCCGATCGGGAGAAGTAGATTGGTGCGTCCCGCAAAGCAGTTGGAGGCCCCATGAGCGATTCCACGGCAACCGGCAACGACCTTCGGGCTACCGACAGTCCTCGAATAACGAACTTCGAAAGCGTGGAGTGGAAATCTTACTCGAAGGGTCGCTTTGGCTGTGACGTAAAAAGCGTTACATCCGGCATCGGGGCAAAGAATCTCGATTGCACCCTGATCCGGCTTGCACCTGGCCAGGTGAACGGGCCCTACCACTACCACCACGTCGCAGAGGAACACTTCATCGTTCTCGAAGGCAATGGAGTCGCACGCCTTGATGGCCGGGAGATCGAGATCGGACCGAACGACGTGATCGTCTGCCCAACTGGCCCGACCGGGGCTCATCAATTCACTAACACCGGTACCGAGCCCCTGGTATACCTGGCCATCAGCACCGAGGGCTCGATCGACATCGGCGAGTACCCCGATTCCGACAAGCTCGTGGTGTTCGTTGATGGTGTCGAGGCCGCCTCCAGGTTCAGGGCATTCAGGAGAGAGAGCCAAGTCGAGTACTGGGATCGCGAGAACTAGGGCGGGAGCCGGAGTTCCCTAATTTTGGGCAGGCGTCTTGCCAATGTCCTTGGTGTAGGTGCTATCCAACGAGGATGTTCTGGGCCGCGAAGGTCGCGATCTGATTGCCGGCGATCGGCGTGTTCGCGCTGCCGGTCGGGTTCGGCGCCGTGCCCTGGAGGATCGTCAGGGTGTCGATCCCCGGGATACCGCTCAGGGCGGCCGCCAGGCGCCAGTTGAAGATCGTGTCGCCAGTCGAGAGCGTCGCGCCGTAGGCCAGCAACGCGGTGATGATCTGCTCGTCGCCGTCCGGCGGATACGCCGGGTTCGTCGTGCGCTGGACGATGAGGTACATCGGGACGTCCTGGCCCCGATCCCAGTAGAGGGTCTGCGGGTTGCCGTAGGTGTCGAGGATGGTCGCCGAGTTCGCGCCGTAGGTGTTGGCACCGGCGGGCTTTGCATTCCAGATGGCCTGGGCAACGTCGGCATCGAGGCCGCCCAGCACGAAAATGTGCAGCGAGTGCGGCGGCACGCCGTTGGCGTCGGTCGAGTCGCCTGCGTTCTCTGTCGCTGCGGCGAACGAAACGCCTGGGACCTTGAGGAGTGCCTCCTGGACGGCCGTCTGCGTGCCGCCCACCGCCGTCACGAGCTGCTGGGCTCGGCGGGACCGAAGCTGCGCATCCGTCTCGTCGTTGCGGCCCAGGCTCGCGTCCGTGGCGTTGTTGACGCTGGTCAGGCCCGAGACCGGGGTGTTGATGACCGTCAGCGTGCCGAGGGGAGCGGCGATCGGCCCGAGCTGCTGGGCGATCATCGTCGTGCCGGCCGTGCCGTAGACAGGATCGAGGGTCACGTCGGCGGTTGTCAGGAAGATGGCGCCCGAGCCCACGACAGCCGCCTGGAACCCGGCCGGGATCAGCGTGCCGGGCGTGCCAGTCAGCTGGGCCACGACCGTCGATGCTGTGGCCTGGAGCCGTTGCTGGCCCGTCAGGGTGACCGCGTACGACAGGTCCACGCCCTGGGCGGTATCGGGAAAGGCCGACAGGTACACGGCCTGCGCGAGATCCCACAGCTCTGCCTCCCTGCCGCCCTCGATCCCGATGATCTGGCCGAGGACGCTGTTGCCCGTGACGTCGATGCCCGCCCCGAAGGCCGCCTGGAAGGCCTGTTGCAGCTCGAGCTGGATCTGCGCCAGGGTCTTGATCGCAAAGCCCGTCGGCGAAAGCCCGTAGGTGACGGCCATCAGGGATCTCCATTTGGTTCCGAGCGGTGGACGTCAGGGCGCCGTTGCGTGCAGGTTCAGGCTGTTGCCATGGTCATCCAGGAGCGTGCAGGTGATCGAGAGCGACCGCGCCGCGCGATCGAAGACCTGCGAGTAGCGCACGATCCGAGCGATGCCCGGCGTGTCGAGAATGGCCGCCTGGAGCATGGCCTCGATCGCCGCGAGGTTCGGGTTCTTGA
>JAJXWQ010000059.1 GCA_021781555.1 bacterium | reverse complement strand
GGTATCCCAGGTAGCTCCCCGCGATCAGGTCTCCCAGGAAGTGATACTCGGTGACCAGAAGCGCTCCGGCAAGCCCGAGCCATGCCGCCAGGACCACCGGCCTGAGTTTTGGAGAATAATTCCAGATGGCAAGAAACAGGGGGGTGAAGACCAGCATGTGCCCGGAGGGAAAACCCTCGAAATTCACCCCACCGTGGAACCAGTGGAACGAATAGGTCTCGCGGTGAAGCAACCACACCCTCGTATCAACCCGGCCGAAGACCCATTTGAGCAAGCCCTTCGACACGAAGGCGATCGGCAGCGAAGTGCCGAGGACCAGGAAAAGGCGGGTGCGGCGGTCCGCTGCCCCCCTTTTCGGGAGCAGGAAATAACCCGCCCAGGACAGGGAACAAACCGCGATCACCGTCACGAGAAGCAAATCGGGAAGGGCGGAGATGGTGCGGCTGAACAGGAAAGCCCTTCCCGTGTGGTGGAGGATGAAATCGGCCACACGAACGTCCACGCCACCAACACACAGGGCCGTCAAGACGATCGCCACGACCGAGGTGTCCACGAACTTCTTCACGAGCGTCTATACCCCTGAGCGACGTGCTCTCCTCGAAATCCGGCCGCCCGGGCGCCGCAGCTACGGCGTGCCCGTAAAGAGTCCTGTCCCAAAGGCCTCCTGGCGGACCCGATCCGGTGCCGGCGGCGGTTCGCCCGACGGGAGCCGACGTTTGCCCGGATCCGTCTCCGAAGGTTCATGGAAACTTGCAGCGGAAACCGACCGTGCCCCTCAAATGGGGGCCCGGGGGTCCCGTGCAGCGAGGCCGTATCCCGCCGCCCTGGCCAGGCTCGTCGGGGTAGCCGGCCCGCGGTCAGGGGGGTCAGTCCAGCTTGGCGAGGATCTTGGGCTCGAGCTGAGCCTTGGGCATGTAGCCGATCAATCGCTCGGCCTGCTCTCCGCCCTTGAAAAGGATCAAGGTCGGGATGCTCATGATGCCGTACTTCTGCGCGGTGGTGCCGTTCTCGTCGACATCCAGCCGCAAGATCTTGAGCTTGTCACCGTGCTGCCCGGCGATCTCCTCGAGGATGGGCGCGATCATCTTGCACGGCCCGCACCACTCTGCCCAGAAGTCCACCAGGACGGGCTTTTCGGCCTGCAGGACTTCGCTCTGAAAGTTGCTGTCGGTGACGGCTTGCAGCTTGCTCATGCGGGAAGGTCTCCTTACCAGATAGAACTGTCCTGTCATTCTACCCCGCGCGGCCCTGCTTTCCCTCGCTCGGCTCGCCCGGCAATGCCTGGCGCTCGCTGCTGCCACGACAGGCGCGTGAGCTTTACCCCGCTCCCGCGAGTCTCGCCTCGCAGGCGACACTCGCTGCCAGGGCGTCGCTACCCGGGTGTGTCTTCGCTTCCCCGCTTCCCGGGTGCAAGAACGCTGACTGGTTAATCCAGAACTCCTAGCTCGTTTTGATGTCCTTCCACGTCGTCGCTCCGCGGCCTATTCTGGTGGTGGAGGTGCGCGATGCGGCAAACGAGAAAGCGGGAACTGTCCCCTGAACTCAAGTCCCAGCTCCGTGAGGCGCTGGCGGAGCGCTTCCCGCCGGGCTGGGGGCGGGGGAAGACGCTCGACCAAATGGTGGCCGAGACCAGCGCGGCGGCCTTGGAGCTTGCCGCGACCCTGGTGGAGGGTGAGGTCAAGGAGCCTGATAAGCCCGGCCCTACGCCTGTCTGCCCAAGCCCCAACTGCTCTCGGAAAAAAAAGGGGGCCGTACTCGGTTCGTCGAGGTCCGCTCGAAGCCCGTCCTGACGAAGAATGGAACCTACCCGATCTCGCGCTCCTGCTACGAGTGCCGCTACTGCGGCACGGCGGTGGTCCCGTTTGACGAAGAGCTTGGCGTCGCGAATCGGGAGCGAACGATCGCAGTCGACCGAGCCATCGTGCTGCTGGGTTCCGAGATGCCGTTCCTGCCCGCCCGAGGCGTGCTCGAGGAGCTGATGGGCATCAGCGTCTCGGACAAGACCGTGCAGGATGTGACCGAGGCGGCAGGCCGGGAGGCCATGGCGATGCTCGAGGAGGAGGTCGAGGCCGCCAAGGCAGCAAGGCTCGAGCCGGCCGGCGGCGTGCTGGATTGGCGTCGAGGTGCGCTCGAACCGCTGTACATCGAACCGGATGGCTCGATGGTCCCGATGCGTCCCAAAGATCGACCGGACCAGAAGCCGAGCGAGGACCATCCGGGCACCCATCGGGAGGCGAAGATGGCGGTGATCTTCTGGGGCTCGGACGTGATCAACGTGAGCGAGAAGCGTCGGGAGGTGCGCCGGAAGACCTACGTGGCCACGATCGGGGGCGTCCATGAGTTCCGCGACAAGCTCTGGGCTGCAACCGTGGGCGTCACGGGAGCCAGGCGCTTCCAGCCGGTGATTCTCGGCGACGGAGCGGAATGGATAACGAACCTGACGGCGGACCTGTTCCCCGATGCCATCCGGATCGTAGACATTTTTCATCCCCTGGAACGGATCCACGAGGTCGCGAGGCTCCGCTACGGCTCCAAACCGGCATGCAGCAAGGAACCGAAGGACGATCCCAACACCGCGAAGAGCGACGGCGTCCCAGTAACGCCGGAAGCGGGCCAGGCAGACCGCCTCACGGAAGGGGGCTCCAAGATAGTCGTCCTGAGCCCGAGCCCGAACGCCCATCCCGGCAAAGCATGGGCCAGATTGCAGAAGGAGCGCCTCAAGGCCTCGCATATCGACGCGGTGCTGGCGGATCTAGAGGCCGTGAGCCATGAAGAACCGTTCAAGAGGGGAGACCGCCAGACCCTGCGGGAGAAGTGCCAGGAGACCATCGACTATATCAAGAAACGTCGGGCCTACATGCAGTACGCCAGCTACATCGCGCAGGGTCTGATGATCGGGAGCGGGATCATCGAAAGCAGCCACAAGCGGGTGATTGCGCAACGACTCAAACAGGCAGGGATGCACTGGTCTTTGGAGGGCGCGAACGCCGTCATCCACCTGAGAGCGCTCCACCTGTCCGACGGCCCAGGCTGGGACCAGCTCTGGGAGAGGCTGGCCGGATGATCTCAGGCTCCTCGATCGTCCAGGCATTTACCAGCTTGACCGCGTGCACCCTCGCTTCCCAGGTGCATTGCGCTTTCGGATGGGTCCGGGTTAGAATCTTTCCCTGCCCGCGCTCATAGCTCAGTTGGATAGAGCGTCTGACTACGAATCAGAAGGTCGAGGGTTCGAATCCCCCTGAGCGCGCTAGACCCTAAGCCACTTTCCGGTCCGGAAGGTGGCTTTTCACTTTGATCCGTCGACTTCGCGACGGACCCCTTGTTTCGCGAGGCAGACCGTGCGCAAGGACTTCCTGAGCGTTGCCACGGTGCGCCGCTTGGCCCTCAACCACGCCTGCGTCAGCGCCAGGTTCGATGCGGGCTTGCGGGTTTCCGAGATGCGGCCGACCGTGAGGGGGTTCTGTTTCGCGTTGACAACCGCGGTGAGCCTCCGCTAGAATCCTTCAACCCTCGGGGTTGTAGCTCAGTTGGTAGAGCGCTTGAATGGCATTCAAGAGGTCAGGGGTTCGATTCCCCTCAGCTCCACTCTCGAAGAACCGCGCCAGGACTACGTCCTGGCGTTTTGGCGGAGTGCCGATTTAAGCGGTCAAAGGCCGTTTTGACGACCATTTGACGACCAATTTTGGGAAAGTGCCGCCGCCGGCTGGTTCTGGCGATCCTGGTTGTCGCCATAGTGCGGTATAGGGCTCTATAGTTCGGATTGGTTTTCGGCGCCGGCGAAGCGGCGGAATGGGCTGTCGTTGCAGGCAGGATGCGGTGTTCGTGGTCATCGAGATGCCTGGCTCGATGTCGATCGGTGTCGAAATTTTTGAATCGTCCGAAACGCACTGATGACGCCATTTCGCCGACCTCGAAATTTCCAGCCTTGACCTCTAAAATTTGCGCCAACGTGCGAGGCTGATTTAAGAGGTCACAATCCGGGTTTTCCGGCCCGTTCGGCGGCCGTCCTGGGACGCGGCCGAGCTGGGGGATGACCGAGGCTGTACCTAGCGCACGGCCTCTTTTTCGAAGTGCGGATTTTATTTAAGCGGTCAAGGAAAGCGCCAACTTAAGGTTGGGCAAGGAGGAAGTGATGTAAGGATACGGAACGGAAACCTTGCGTAGGATCCTCGTGGGTAAAACAACCCCACCCGGCCAAGCCCAGCCAGCAGCCGGAAGCGAGTGTTGCGTCGGCGCGGAGTAATCCGGGCGGCGAAGCGTACACAGCGAGTCAGCAGGCCGTCCATTGAGCCTCGAAAATTTATACCTGCGGGTGCCGACATACTCTTGACTGTGGAAGGCAAGACCAAAGTGCCGACATGGCCAGGCACCAGGGCCCGCCGGGGTCGAAGACAACGGCATGCTGACGAAGGATCCCCAGCAAGTTGGGAGACCCTGTCATCTCCGCCACGCGTACGCGAGATCGCGAAAAGGCGCGTTCAAGAGCGGTACAGCCAAGCGAAGGAAACGAAGTGCGGCTGGAAGGGTGCCAGGGAGTCGGAGCGTCGAATAGTACCGATGAAGCGGGGGAACCGACCCGAGGAACCCCGCAGAGGGAAGGACGGCGCCGGGTCACGGGATTTCTGGGAGGAAAGATGCAAGACCTCCAAAGGTCGAAGACCATCTCAACGAGACAACAGAAAATAGCGGCACAAGCGAGACAGGCCCCGGAGAAGAGCTTCACCTCGCTCAACCACCACCTTGACATCGACTGGCTGCACGAGGCGTACAAGCGCACTCGTAAGGACGGAGCGGTCGGTATCGACCAGATGACAGCGGCTGAATACGCAGAGAATCTGGAGGCCAACCTCCAGGACCTGCTGAATCGCGCCAAATCCGGTCGCTACTGGGCCCCGCCGGTCCGGCGTGTGCACATCCCGAAAGGCGATGATGGGTCGAAGACCCGGCCGATCGGGATCCCCGCTTTCGAGGACAAGATCCTGCAGAGGGCGGTCGCCATGATCCTGGAACCAATTTACGAGCAGGACTTTCTGGATTGCTCGTATGGGTTCCGGCCGCGGCGAAGCGCGCACCAGGCATTGGACACCGCGTGGAAGAAGCTGATGGAGATAGGCGGCGGTTGGGTCATTGAGGTGGACATCAAGAGCTACTATGACGTTCTTGACAAAGCTCAACTGCGGGAATTCCTGCATCGCCGGGTGCGCGACGGAGTGCTGGTCCGTCTGATTGGCAAATGGTTGAACGCTGGCGTCTGGGAAGACGGGCAGACCTTCTACCCCGAATCCGGGACGCCCCAGGGAGGCGTAGTTTCGCCCATTCTCAGTAACATCTACCTCCATGAGGTGATGGACACCTGGTTCGAGCGAGATGTTCGCCCTCGTATGAAAGGCCCTTCATTCATGATTCGCTTTGCGGATGACATCCTGCTCGGGTTCGCCCGGGAGGACGACGCAAGGCGAGTGATGGATGTGCTGCCGAAGCGATTCGGGAAGTATGGCCTCACGCTCCACCCAGAGAAGACGCGCATGCTCGACTTTCGCAGGCCGGGCTCTTCGCCCGGGCCAGGCGGCCCCAATGAGCCGTCCTCCCCTGCCTACGACCTGCTCGGCTTCACCCATTACTGGGGAAAATCCCTGAAGGGAAACTGGGTGGTCAAGCGCAAGACGGCCAAGGGGCGGTTCAACCGGGCGGTCAGGACGATCGCCCAATGGTGCCGGTTCAATCGGCACCGTCCGGTCAAGGACCAGTGGCAGACCCTCTGCCGGAAGCTAGATGGACACTTCGGGTACTACGGAATCACCGGGAATTCCGAGGCGCTCCAGAGGTTCCGGCATGCGGCTGGCAAGCGATGGCAGTACTGGCTCGGGAGACGTTCCCAGAAGGCCAAAACCAGCTGGGAATGGTTCAAGGGCCTTGAGAAGCGGTATCCGCTTCCTCCTCCCATCGCTAAACACTCGATCCTACGTCGTGCAGCGAATCCGTGAGCCGAGGAGCCGAGTGCGCCCAATCGTGCATGCTCGGATCTGTGGGGGACCTGGGGAGGCAACGACCCAGGTCTACCCGACCACCGAATTCTACGCCCGCACCGTGGCCTCTCCTGGGCCTCGGTCGAGCTACGGCACAATCACGGCGGCGCCGTGCACGCGGCCGGACCGCAGATCGTCGAGCGCGGCACCGGCTTGCTCCAGGGGATATGCTCGCACCTCAGTGCGCACCGGCACCTGCGGCGCCAGCGCGAGGAATTCGGTGCCGTCGGCACGAGTCAGGTTGGCGACCGACCGGATGATGCGCTCGCCCCACAGGATGCTGTACGGAAAGCTTGGGAAAGCGGCTGATCCCCCCAGGTATTGCGGTTGCCGGTACCATGGACCTGATGACAAAGTCTTCCAATTCAAGCGGGCCAGCACAATATCGAGCCTCGGTCGGGGCGGTTCCACGGAATGTGCGAATTCCGGAAATTCTGACCGCTCTCGCGAGCGACGTGCTGCGGCGACAGAAGCGAGCCGCCTCTTGGTCGTTTCCCCTGAGATCTTCGGGCGCCAAATTCGGTGCGGGCAGCCGTGCCATTTCTCTGGGAGATCCAGAGCCGTCTCGTTGCTGGGAGATCGAAACGGAAATGGGACCGGCCCAATGAACCTCAAGTTCCTGACGCTGCCTTTGACCGATCCGGTCTTCGTCTTCGCAGCCGGATTGGCACTGATTCTGGTCATACCCCGGCTATTCGAGCGCTTGAGGCTTCCCGGCGTTGTGGGGCTGATTCTGGCTGGAGTCGCTTTCGGGCCTCACGGTGTAGATCTCTTGCACCGCGGCAACGCGATGATCTTGCTGGCCACGGTCGGTCTGATGTACGTGATGTTCCTGGCAGGCCTTGAGATCGATATCGACGGGTTTGCCGGATCGCCCCACCGCAGCCTGCTGTCGGGAACCTTGAGCTTTGTTATCCCGTTTCTGCTCGGGCTCACCGGAGCGGTATGGATGGGCTTTCCTCTACCAGCGGCCTTGCTGCTGGGTGCCGTGATTGCGCCTACCACCTTGGTCGCCTATCCCATCATCAGCCGCTACGGGCTAGTCAGCCGTGCTTCGGTCGCTACTGCCGTCGGGGGCACGATCCTGACGGACATCCTTTGCCTGACGGTCCTGTCTCTGGTCGCAGGCGGCAAGGGAACCGGCGATCTATGGTTCTGGGCGAGCACCCTGGGGGCGTTGCTCGCCTTGGCAGCAGTGACACTGCTAGCCCTCCCCCGGTTGGGCCGGTGGTTTCTGCGTAATGTCTTTCTAGGACGCGATCAGGAGTTTCTCTTCGTTCTTCTCGTCCTCTTTGGCGTCGGAGCGCTTTCCAAGTTGCTGGGCATCCAGGCCATCGTCGGAGCATTCTTCGCGGGATTGGCCCTCAACCGATTGATCCCGGCCCACGGTCCGCTTATGACCCGAATCTCCTTTGTCGGCAACGCCTTGTTCATCCCATTCTTCTTGCTGGCTACCGGCATGCTCGTGGACGCGCACAGCTTCGCCTCTCACCCTGAATCCTGGCTCATCGCTGGGTTCATCGTCCTGGCAGCCATGGTGGGCAAGTGGCTGGCACAGTGGCTGACCGGGGCCATCTTGGGGTTCAGTAAGCTCGAGCGCTGGAATAACTTTGGGCTGACCGTGTCCCATGCCGCTGCCTCGCTGGCCATCGCGATGACCGGTGTCAAGGTCGGTCTGCTGGACGCCCACACGCTCAACGGGGTCATCGCCATGATCCTGGTGACGTGCCTGATCGCTGGCTTTGTCGTGGAACGGACGGCCCAACGACTAGCGCTGGCTGATGGCGGGCACGATGCGACGCCCGCCGGTATTGAACCAGAGCGCATCCTATTGGCGGTGGGCAAGCCGACCAACATCGAATCCCTTACAAACCTGGCGATCTTGCTGCGCTCGCCGAAATCACCTGAGCCCCTCTTCCCCCTGGTCGTCGTGCGCCCGGGCGGGCGCGCTGACACCCGCGGCGGCCTTTCCTCGGCCGAGGGCCTGCTGGCGAGGGTCGGAGCTGACGCCGCGGGAGCCGACGTTCCGGTCATGCCCCTGACGAGATTGAGCCATAACGTCGCCACCGCCATCAGCCAGGCAGCCGTGGAGACGCGCTCCTCGACGATCGTGATGGGCTGGAAGGGAGAGCGATCGCTCGGAGCCCGTTTCTTCGGAACCGTCATCGACCAGGTTGTCGAGCACAGCGAGGATGCGATGGTTGTGGTTGGGCGCCTGAACGGACCGCTCAACCCTGTGTCGCGCGTCGTGACCATCGTCCCCCCGATGTCGGCACAGCACCCCGACGCCGCGAACTGCCTACGCCTAATCAAGAGATTGGCATGCCGTCTGGGGGCCAAGCTGGAGGTCTGGGACCTCGGCGACACCACCGAACTCTTGGCTCGCGCACTCATCCAAAGTCCGCCAGCTCAGCAATACGAACGCCGGTCGCTTCCAGGTTGGTCGGACGTGAAACCGCTCTTGATGAAGACCGCGGCCGACTCCTTGATTGCCGTGGTGAGCGCTCGTGAGTCGGATCCGTCGTGGGATCCCGAGCTCGGCAAACTGGCGCCCATACTCGAGGCCATCCCAAAGCAAAACTTCCTCATCGTCTATCCTGGCCGTTTGGTCGCTGGCGAAGCCATGCCCGAGCAGGAAGTGGTCCTCGCATAAGAACTCCGTCCTGGCCAGTAGAATCAGGGGCGGGCGCGCACCCTTTCCATCAGCTTATCGCTGCCATCCAAAGCCTGCGCTGTCCCTCCGGAGGCTCGACCCCCAATGCCTCTACGCGGCCTACGATCTGATGTCCGGGGATGAGCGGCAGCTTGGGATCGGGCACCTCGCCGTCGACGATGTTCAGATCGGTCCGGCAAACGCCGCAGGCCGACACGCGCAGGGGAACCTCGCCCGGTCCTGGTTCGGGGATCGGGCGCTCGACCAGCGGCAAGGGCTGGCCGACCTCGGTCAGGATCAGCGCTCGCATTTGCTTGCCATGGCTTTTCGGCACATCAACATCTTATCCAAGACATATCGCAGCCGGTCTAGATGTTCTGCCCGAGGATGCGCCTGAATGTCATCGTCAAACGCACGGCGAGGGCCCGGGCGGATTTCGGAAGGAGACGGTGATGAAGACCAGCAAGACGGGGAAGGGAAAGGCTACGGCGACCGCTAGCAGAGGGAAAGCCCAGGGAAGCAGCGGAACGGGCCGCACGGTCAATCCGATCACTGCCAGCTCGGCGAACAGAGGCGAATCCGAAATCGACCGCCTTGCAACAATGCCCGTGAGCGAGTTGCAGGCCTTGTACGCGGACGTCATCGGCCAGCCGACCAGATGTCCCCGGCGTGGCTGGTTGGCGCAAAGGATCATGGAGGCGGCCGTGCCTACGAATCCGGCCGAGGGCGAGAGCTGTGTCGCCGCAGATGAAGAGGTGCCGTGCGTCATTGAGGACGTCGATCGCGGCACGCAGAACGAACCGGCTGGCAATCCAGTGCCAGCCGAATGCCCCATTTCGACGCCCGAGCCAGATGCCGCGGCCGATCCGGCTGCCTTGACGGCCGGCTCTGGCGCAGGGTCGGGAACCGGCCAGGAGCTGGAGCGCCTCACCGTTCCTGAGCTGCAGGCGCGCTACTTCGACGTCTTTCACCGCGCCACTGAGAGCTCTGATCGCCGCTACCTCCTCAATCGCCTTCAGGCCGCGCTGAAAATCGACCATCCGATGGGCCCTCGTCCGCGCCACCAGAAGACCGGCGAGGATCTCATGGTTCTGCCCCTCAGAATGGAGGCGGATCTGGTCGACCAATTGGACGCCGCTTGGCGCCGGCAGGGGCTTCGGTCACGGATGGATTTGTTCAGACGATCGCTCGCCGCGTATCTGGCCGGCGTCGGCGAGACCGACGTCGCCTCGCTGCTGGCGAGCGATGCATGAAGGCAATTCAACCGATCGAACGATGGCCCCGGCAGTGATAGCCTGGGCAGCTAGCAACTGTTGCCGGCATCCCGCTACTGACACCCGCAGTTGATGTCGTTGACGGACTGCGTGGAAGCCTCGTATCCTCGGCTGCACTTGACTTGCCCATAGCGAGAGCGCCACGGCTGCAACCGCGACGCCCTCTGAGATCCCCGACCTACGAAGGAGGTAAGGGACCATGGATCCCATTTTGCCCGAGATCCGCGCAGCGCGCTTGGTAGTCCCGGACGCAGCCGGCAACCCACGAATCGTCCTCGACCTGAACGATCAGGGTGACCCCGCCATCCGTCTTCTTGACGCCGACGGGAACGTCCGAATTCGCCTCGGCCTCGAGCACGACGTCGACTCGGAGCCCGAGTACTGCGGCCTGATCGCCGAGCTTCGCCTCTCGGGAGGCGACGGCGGCGGCGAAGCTACATTGGCGGCGTCATACGCCAATTACGCGGCCATCGAGATCGGTGCAGTGAGCCACGGCTCCGAGGATGAGGCGGCGGGCGCCTGGATTGAAGCAAAGGAAGGACGGCGGCTCGAAGCCATGCTGCACGATCGTCCCGGCGGTGACGGCTGGTCGTTCAGTGCCGGCAACAGTCGGGCCCGCCAATCCAGCATCGATGGTCATGCCGAGGGATCGGCATGACGACTGGGTCGAGCTCAGCGCACATCCGGGGGAATGGCGATAACCAGCCATGAGCGCACGTTGCAAGCAAGAAAGAACCAGATGCACACGGAGAACATCCTGGCCCTGCTGGCAGCCACACGCTGCGAGCACTGCGGCGGGCCGGCCGTCCCGGGCGTGACCTTGTGTCTGGCCTGCGCACTCGGGGGGCGAGCCGACGCCGTTGGGATCGTCTGTGGCGCTGAATCTCTCAGCGCGCCCGCGGAGTCGATCGCGATCAAAAGGGGAGAGGACGAGCTGCTCGGCGGGCCTGTCTTGTAGCAGAAAGATCGTTTATGGGGGGGCAGGGCTCTTGAATAGCCTGGCCGTATTAAGGCCTGCTCGCCCCTAGATACCGAAACACGGCAATCTTGACGAAATCCAAGCAAACCAAGGCGCTGGCGATCGCGCCGAATGTCTCGCCCAAGATGACTGGCGGTAGTGGCGCCATCAAGATCCCCTCGATCGCCATCGTGCTCACCACCAGCAGGTCGAGCACCGAGGCCAGAAGTATCCAGCGGCTCGGCCTTGAGCTCCAGAAGTGTCCTCGCTCGCGAACCATATACACCCCCGCCTGGCTTGTGAAGACCAGCAGCAAGAAGGCCAGGGTCGGGAGCTGGTCAAGCCGCAGATGCTGGAGCTGCCAAAGGAAGACGCCCAGCTCGATCGCCATGATCATGGCTGCCAGTGCCAAGCCTACCTGCATCAGGGGACGTACTTCCCAGCGATCGGGTCGCGGTGATGGTCGTACGTTATCAGTCGAAAGCGACATCGTGACGAAGTCGTTGGCAAAAAGCAAGAGCACGATCAAGAGCGGTGTGATAACGATCTTGCCAGTGATAACCAGCGCCAAGGATAAGAACAGCGCCACCTCGAAGCTCTTGAGAATTCGGTTGAGGGTGTACGTGAACATTCGCTGGTAGATGCGTCGACTGGTCTCGATCGTCGTGACGATGCCGGCGAGGCCCGGGCGCGTGAGCACGATGCTGGCAGCTGCCTTGGCAACGTCGGTCGCATTCTCTACCGCGATCCCCACCTCGGCCTGCTTGAGGGCAGGGGCGTCATTGATGCCGTCACCGGTCATGCCGACCGTGTAGCCGCGATCCTGGAGGGACTTGACCAGGTTGAACTTGTCCTCGGGCAAGATTCCTGCGAAAACGTCGCAGCTCGCGGCAGCCACCGCAGGGTCGGCCCGCAAGCGCTCGGGTTCGCACAACCTCGTCCCGATGCCGACCAGCTGGGCCACACTTCTGGCGGTAGGGGCCGAATCTCCCGTCAGCATCAGCACGCGTACGCCCGCTGCGGCCAGCCGTCGCAAGTGCTCGGCGGAGTCGAGCCGGGGCGGATCCACCAGCGCCAGCAGCCCTGCCAGGTGCAAATCACCAGGTTCGCCCGCCGCCACGGCCAGTACCCTCATTCCGCTGGCAGCTAGTCTGGCGGCATCGTCTTCCAGGCTCGCGACCGGTGCGCACAGCGCGGCGATCGCCATGTGGGCGCCCTTGGCCACACGGATCACCCTTCCGTCGGCCCGCACCATCGCTTCGGAGCGCTTTGTCGCCGGCTCGAAGGGGATGAACTCCAGGCGCTCTATCTTCCCTGACGCGCTGCAGGAGAACAATTGGACCCCCTGCCTGTCGTCCCGGCTTCGGGTACCTCCAGCCGGCTCCCCCTCGTCGTTCGCGGGCGCCTGGGCACCGGCGCGTTCCGCAGTCGCACGCCGCAAGACGGCGAGGTCTATCGGATCCTGCGTGGCCGCGTCGCTCGCCAGAGCGGCCAGGCGCAGGACGGCGTCCTCCGAGTGCGGCGAGTAAGCCAAGATGCGCCCCACCGACAGGCGGTTCTGCGTGATGGTCCCCGTCTTGTCGCAGCACAGTACGTCGAGGGCAGCTGCCTCCTCGATCGCCGAGAGCCGTGGCACCAGGACGCCATCGCGGGCGAGTTCCAGGGCGCCCAGGGCACCGGCCAATGTGAACGTGGCCGGCAGCGCCACAGGAATCGACGCCACCAACAAAATCAAGGCGAAGGGCAGGAACTCGGAACTCGGCAGTTTGGCCCACAAGGCATATGCCACAACGGCCAGGACCACCAGGCCGTTGAAGGGGAGCAGGGTCTCGACGATCGAGAAGACGAGCCGTTGCAGGTGCCCTGTGGCCCGGGCCGTGCGCACGAGTTCTGCGGTCTTGCCAAAGCGCGTACTCGTCCCGGTCGCCACCACCTCGCCCGTGGCCTCGCCGCGCTTGACCAGGGTGCCCGCATAGGCGATCGCTCCGGCCTCGGCCTCGATGGGCAAGGCCTCGCCTGTCAGCGTCGATTGATCGAGCAGCAGCTCTGGACCTTCGAGGAGGATGTCGGCGGGCACCATGTCGCCCATCCGCAGGTGGACGACGTCGCCGGGTACGAGTTCTGGCGCCCCGAGTCGTTGCCAGGATCCGTCGCGCAGGACCCGCGCCCGGATCTCCAGCCGCTGGCGCAAGAGGTCGAGCGCGGCTTGGGCGCGATTTTCCTGGACGAAGGCCACTGCGGCATTGAAGACTAGCAAGGAGCCGATGATCCCGGCCTCGGCCGCCTTGCCCAGGAAGAGTTCAAGGACGACGGCCGCTTCGAGCATCCACGGTATCGGCGCCCAGAACTTGCCGACCAGCACCAGCACCGGCCACTGGCGGGCCTCTGGCACGGCATTGGGTCCGTATCGGGCCAGCAGGTCCTTGGCCTTTGCGGTCGACAGTCCCGCCGTGCGATCGGTGGGCATCCTCAAATCGTATGGATCGAGAGGGGGTCCTGTCGAGGCTGCACGGGCCGAAGTTCTCAGCCCGCCGGGCGCTTGAGGCCGACGGCGGGGAGGGATAGCGCGAACACTCCGACTCCGAGGAGGATGACGACGGGGCCCGGCCGGATCGACCAGATGCTGGCTGCAGCGACCCCGGCTATCGATATCGTCGCCCCGAGAACCGCTGCGGTGATCATGTACTGCCGCATGCCCGCAGAGAGATTGCGGGCGATCGCCGCCGGAATGATGGTCAAGGCACCCATCAAGAGCGTCCCCACGAGCTTGATCCCGAGCGCGACCACGACCGAGAAGATCACCAGGAGCAGCAGTTCGTACCCGCGGCCGACCTTGCCTATGCGGGCGAGATCCTCGGACACGATGGCAAAAAGGAACGGGCGGGCGAGCCAGAAGGTGAGAAGCAAGGACAGGGATGCCGCACCGACCGTGGCGCCGAAAGCCAAGGGAGAGAGCGCGGGAAAGGCCCCGAAGAGCGACTCGAGGATCTCCGTGTCGGGTATCGTCAGGATGCCGATCGCCAGGCTGGCCGTGAAGAGGAGGCCGACCAAGGCATCCACCGGCAGGCGGCTTCGGGCTTCGAGCCACCAGATGATCGCTGCTGCGGCCAGCAGCACCGTGATGACCCCCCAGAAGGGATCCACCCGGTAGGCCAGAGCGACGGCGATTCCGGGAAGCGCGACGTGGGACACGGCATCGCCCACCAGCGCCATCTTGCGCAGCAAGATGAAGGAGCCGATGGCTCCCGAAGCCGCTCCGATGACTGCCGCGATGCAAAGCTGCGCGATCGGCAAGCTCGCCATGTCAGCGTTCCTCCCCGGGCGATCCTTCGCCAAGGTGGTGGTGGCCGTGGGGGTGGTGATACCAGCCCACTTCGCCGAAGAGCTGGCGCAAGGCTTCCGGTGTAAGGACCTCCTGGGGCGGGCCCTGGCATACCAGGCTCCGGTTGATGCACAACACCTGCGAGGCATGCGTCCACACCACGTTCAAGTCGTGCGAGACGAGCAAGATGGTGGTGCCGCGCTCGTGGATCAAGCGGTGCATGATTTGATAGATCGTGTCGCTGAAACCCACATCCACGGCCGCAGTCGGTTCGTCGAAAATCAGCACGGCCGGGTGCGTGACCATCGCCCACGAAACCATCAACCGTTGTAGTTGCCCGCTCGACAGGGATCCCAGCGGCCGGTCGAGCACCGAGAGGGGAAGCCCCATGAGTTCCAACTCGTGGGGAAGGTGCTTGATGAAAGCCAGGTCGGGGCGCCATAGCCGGCCCGACTTCAGCAAGAAGAACTCGGTCACGGTGAGCGGCAGCGACGGGGGGACGGCGAATCGCTGGGGGACATAGCCCATCGAGATCCCTGGTGTCCATGAAATGCGGCCCTGGCAGGGGAGCAGTCCCAGCAGGGCTCGTAACAAGGTTGTCTTGCCCGAGCCGTTGGGCCCGACGATCGCGGTGATGCTGGCAGCCTCGATCGAGAAGGAGATGTCCGAAAGCACCTGCTCGCCCTCGAGGATCACCCCGAGGTTCTCCACCTCCAGCACCTTCGAGGGCATGGCAGACCTTTCGCCCGGAAGGAAGTCCCTGTCTAGCTGACTTGCGAAGACCTCTTGGGCAGCCATGCTTGCTCGGCCACGAACGACCCGACCTGGTTGCGAATGATATCGCGAATCTCGCGAACGCGATCGAGAGGCTGGCCCTTGGGATCCGGCAGGTTCCAGTCGAGGCGCCTGAGGCCGGGCACGACGGGGCAAGTCTCGCCGCAGCCCATCGTCACCAGCCACTCGGCCTCGGCTGCAAACTCGGGGGTCAAGAGCTGCGGTGTTGCGGACGACAGATCGATGCCGATATCTCCCATGACCGCCGCAACTTCAGGGTGGACACGGTCGGCTGGCCGGGTGCCCGCGGAAATGGCCCGCGCTCTTAGGGGATCGGCCAGCTGGTTGAAGAACGCGGCCGCCATTTGCGAACGGCCGGCGTTGTGGATGCAGGCGAAAATTACGGTGACCATCGGGTCTATCCTCCTCAAGCGTGGCTGGACGCGGTGCTTTCGAACCACCCTCGCGTCGCGTTGCAGGCCCGACAAACCGAAAGCATGACGGGCACCTCGATCAAGACGCCCACGACGGTCGCGAGGGCGGCCCCAGAACTCGGTCCGTAGAGTGCGATCGCGACCGCGACGGCCAGTTCGAAGAAGTTACTGGCCCCGATGAGCGCTCCGGGGGCGGCAACCGGGAACGGCACACGGGCTAGCTTCATCAGCAGGTAGGTGAGGCTCGCGTTGAAGTAGATCTGGATCAGTAGCGGGATTGCGATGAGCGCCACGTGCAGCCAGTGGTGAACGAGGTTGTCCGACTGGAAGGCGAAGATGAGCACGAGCATGGCCAGGAGCGCCAGCGTCGTGATGGGGCCGAACGCAACCAGGAAGCGCTGCTCGAGCCACTGCCGGCCCCGCGTCTGGATCAAGACGACGCGGCTGGCGCTGGCCAGCGCCAGCGGAATCACGATGAAGGCCACCACGCTGTAGAAGAGCACCGGGAACGGCACCGCCAGGTGGCTGGCACCGTGCACCAGGAACGAGACGATGGGAACGAACAGCACCAGCATGAGCAGGTCGTTCAGCGAGACCTGAACCAGCGTGTACGCGGGATCCCCGCCCGTGAGCCGGCTCCAGACGAAGACCATCGCCGTGCAAGGCGCGGCCGCCAGGATGATCGTTCCGGCGACGTACTGGCTGGCCAGGGCCGGACCGATGAAAGGCAAGAAGAGGTGGTTGAAGAACAAAACCGCCAAAGCGGCCATGGAGAATGGCTTGACCAGCCAGTTGACGAACAGGGTCACCATCAGGCCTTTGGGCTGCTTGCGGACTCCGAGCAGGCTCGTGAGGTCGATCTTGACCATCATCGGATAGACCATCAGCCAGATGAGGATGGCGATCGGGAGGTTGACCTGGCTTCCCGCTCCAAATTCGAGGTTCCGAAGGGATCCGGTCAAGCCGGGCAGCAGCCGGCCGAGCGCCACCCCCAGCACCATGCAGACCGCAACCCAGACGCTGAGGTAGCGCTCGAACTTGCGGATCGGCTGTGGGGCGCGTGTGGCCATTGCGGTTGTGCCTTCCATCCTTTGCGGTGCCTTCAAGCGGGGAGCGACCACGAGTGCAATTGAACGATATATTTAAATTATTCGATGTACTGCGGACCGTCAAGCCCGCCGCCGAGTGCCGCCTGACAATCACGCCTGAACAGCCAGATTCTGGTCAGCCAGTCTTGCGGACGCTGCGCCGTCGACGTTTGCCCTCCTCGCCCTTTGCAGATCTCTCGACCTCGGTCATATGGATCAAGAGGCCCTCTGCCAGGGCGGTGGCCTGATAGTGGTTCCACCGGCCCTCCTTGCGGGTGGTGACGAGGCCTGCTTGATGGAGGACCGCCAGGTGGTGCGAAAGCGTTCCCTGCGGCACCTCCAAGGTATCCACCAGGTCGCAGACGCAAATTTCCCGGTGCCGCACCAGGTGCAGGAGCTTGAGTCTGGTTTCGTCCCCCAAGGCCTTGAAGACTCGGGCATCGCGGCCGAGACTCTCAGGGAACGCCACCGCTGGAATACCCCTGCAGCAATCGTACGCCGGATCGCTTTCGCCCATCGTCTCACCTCGCCGTATTGGCTATTTGTTTCCGATCTTGCTCTCATCATACCTTGACAGCCGGACATAAATCGAGTTTTATCTATATATCGACTCTTTTCGATTGACTCTCGCACCCAGCTCGCCCGCCAGTCTGTCCGTTGCAGGAGGTTTCCGATGAAGGTCCAGGTCTACGACCCCCCGATGTGCTGCTCTACCGGTGTCTGTGGTCCGAGCGTGGACCCCGCTCTGGTGAGGTTCGCCGCGGATCTCGCCTGGTTGCGCGAAAGCGGAGTGTCGGTGGAACGCTTCAACCTGTCGCAGGAGCCTGGCGCGTTCGCCGGGAACGAAGCCGTAAAGCGCGCCATCGAGTCCGAGGGAGAAGAGGCCCTCCCGCTCATCTTCAAGGACGGCCAGGCCGTGAGCAAGGGCAGGTATCCCGAGTCCCGTCAGCAGCTACTGGGCTGGCTGGGCGATCCAGAACTCGGCCAGCAGCAGGGCTGCTGCGGCGGAGATACCGAAGCCACGACCACCAGCCAGGCCTGCTGCGGCGGCGGCACGGGTGAGTCCTGCTGCGGTGGGGATGGCGAGGAATCCTGTTGCGGTGACCGGGCCGAAAGTGCGCTCTTTACCGAGGCCGTCGCCGAACTCGTGGCGATCGGCGCCGCGGTCGCGGCCCGGTGCGAGCCATGCTTCAAGTTCCACTACGACAAGGCGCGCAAGCTCGGCGTGTCGGGGGAAGACATGCAGCGGGCCGTCGAGCTGGCGCGCTCCGTCAAGGATGCCGCCGATCGCCACATCGCCGAGCTCACGGATCGCTTTTTGAAGCAGGCAGAGTCCGCGCAAGGCCTGGCAGGGGCTCCCGAGCTCCCGATGAGCAAGTGCTGCTAGATCCTAGAGGACGCCATGAACGACCTTCTGCTTTCGAAGCTTCCCCTCGCGACGCGGTTCGCGTTCTTCACCGGCAAGGGGGGCGTGGGCAAGACCTCCGTCGCCAGCGCGATCGCCGTCGCGCTGGCCGACAGCGGCAAGAAGGTGCTCCTGGTGAGCACCGATCCCGCCTCGAACCTCGACGAGGTATTCGGTGTCTCGGTCGGCCCCACCCCGAGCGCGATCCCTGAGGTCCCGGGCCTGATGGCTATGAACCTCGATCCCGAGCAAGCCGCCCGGAGCTTGCGCGAGCGGGTGATCGGACCTTACCGAGGAATCTTGCCGCAGGCCAGTCTGGCGAGCATGGAAGAGCAGCTCTCGGGAGCCTGCACGGTCGAAATTGCGGCGTTCGACGAGTTCTCCAAGCTGGTCGCCGAGCCCGCCAGCTTCGGCGATTTCGACCACCTGCTCTTCGATACCGCCCCGACGGGACACACCCTCCGGCTCCTGACCCTTCCGAGCGCCTGGGACGGCTACCTCGAGACCCACACCGGCGGCGTATCGTGCCTTGGCCCCCTGGCCGGCTTGCAAAAGCAAAAGGCCCTATACGAGCAGACGGCCGCAACCCTGGCCGATCCGGCCGCCACCACGCTGGTCCTGGTCACCCGCCCCGAGCCGGCGGCGAACCGGGAGGCTGACAAGACCCGCGCCGACCTTTTCCACCTCGAGATCCGCAACCTGCATCTGGTCGTCAACGGGACCTTCGAGGCTTCAGGCGGCGATCCCCTGGCGACCGCCATCGCCGCGGGGGCACGGGGCGCGCTTGACCGGATGCCTGCCGAACTGGCGGCGCTGCCGCGCACCACCTTTCCCCTGCAGGCGCACAACCTCGTCGGCCCGGTCGCCCTGCGGACTTTCGGCCTGGGGCCTGGACCGGACCTGTCCATCGTGGAGACACGAAGCTCCGCGCTTGCGAGCTACCAGCCCCTCGAGGGCCTGGTCGACGATCTCGTCCGCTCGGGCATGGGCGTCGTCATGACGATGGGCAAAGGGGGCGTGGGCAAGACCACGCTGGCCGCCGCCGTCGCCCTGGAGCTGGCTCGCCGGGGGCAAAGGGTCCACCTCAGCACGACCGATCCCGCAGCTCACGTGACCTGGACACTTGGCGAGGAAGTCCCTGGATTGCACGTCAGCCGCATCGATCCCGAGGCCGAGACTCGCGCCTACGCCGATCGCGTACTGGCCGAACAGGGCCCGCACCTCGACGCCAAGGGGCGCGCCCTCCTCGAGGAGGATCTGCGCTCTCCGTGCACCGAGGAGGTCGCGGTGTTCCTGGCCTTCGCTCGCCTGGTCGCCCAGGGAGACGACGGCTTCGTGGTCCTGGATACGGCGCCCACGGGGCACACCCTGTTGCTCCTGGACGCCTCGCAAAGCTACCACCGCGAGGTCGCCCGCACGGGCCACGCCCCCGACGAGGTAGACCGGCTGCTGGTTCGCCTCAGAGACCCCGCGTTCACGCGCGTCCTCATCGTCACCCTTCCCGAACCGACCCCCGTCCACGAGGCCGAACGCCTCCAGGCGGATCTGGAGCGGGCCGGCATCGAACCGCACGCCTGGATCGTCAACCGCAGCCTGGCGGCCAGCGGCACGACCGACGCCCTGCTGGCGGCGCGGGGCCTTGCCGAGCGCCCCTGGATCCAGCGGGTCGCGCAGAAGGCTCCGCGCCACGTGCTCCTACCCTGGCTCGAGGTCGAACCCGCCGGAATTCAGGCCCTCGGTCTCCTGGCAGGCGCAAGTCGCTCGTCGGCGTTGGTTAGCCCCAACCGATAGGAGAGCGAGCGGGGTCGGACGGACGGGCCTCGGGTGCCCGGACGTGCTATTCGTCCACCCAGGGGAGGGCCGCAACAGCTTGCAAGCTCTCGGCTCCCCCTGAGATGTTGCGTGCGTCGAAGCCCTCTTGCCGCAGAAACCGCACCGCCACGTGCGAACGGTGGCCGGATCGGCAGTAGGCGAAAACCGGTGCTGATCGCGGGACTTCAGCCAGGTGGCTTCGCAGCTCATCCAGGTTCACGTGCATTGCCCCCTCCAGATGCCCTCGGGCAAACTCTTCGTCCGTCCGGACATCCAGGATAAGGTGAACAATGTCTGCTGGCTTTTCGAGATCTCTCGGGGCCACTGGCCGCAGAGGCCGAGGCTTGGGCCAGGGCGAACTTGCCACCAGACCGACCCCCGACGCTGATCCACGGCGACTTGCTGGGCCAGAACATTCTCTTGCGGCCGGAGATGTCGCCTGCTGTCATCGACTGGGAGTTCACCCAGCTTGGCGATCCGGCTTACGACCTAGCGATCGTCACTCGCGGAGCGAAGCGTCCTTTCCAGATCGATCGCGGCCTCGATCTCCTCCTCGACTCGTACCGCCAGGCTGGAGGTCGCGATGTCGAGCGTCGTCACGTGCTGTTCCACGAGCTGTGCCTAGCGGCCGACTGGCTCAAGGTGGCGCTGACGGGCGGCCATGGTGTTGAGCATCCTGACCAGGCTGTGATCCGACTGCGTAACGTGCTCCAGCGAGCCCTGGCAGTGGGGTGACGGGATCCACGGCGGGTGCCATCGAGCGCCACAGCAAGAGCCGCAAGCAGATGTCAATATATCCGCCTCGGCTTTACTTGACCTCGATAGGAATCTGAATCTCGATGGTCGAGCGGATTGGCTTGCCATCAAGCAGCGCCGGGAAGAAACGCCACTTCTTGAATGACTCGAGCAGCAACTCGTTGAGCTCGGTGTTGCCAGTCGCCTTCTCCAGTTCTACGGTCGCCGAGCCGTCCGGTGCGACGTGAAAGCGAGCGACGGCCACCACGTTCAGGGCGTCGTGGCGCAGGTCGTCCGGGATCTGCGGTAGCGGCTTGAACAGCGCCTTGGCACCCATCACGTTGCCCTGCAAAGTGTCCTCGGCGCCGATAGCGGCATCGGGCGGGGGCGTCTCGGCCTCGGCTACCTGGGGCGCGGGGGTGGGAACGACCTTGTCGGCGGTGGCAACGTTGGTCACGACCTTGATCGGCTTGGGTGGCGGACGACGCGTGGCCTTGACCGCTCGGCGCAGGTGGACCAGGTGCTTCGGCTTGGGCATCGGCTTCGGTTTGGGCTTTGGCTTGGGCGGCGGGGCCGGCGTGGGAAGGACGACGATCTTTTCGTCGATGGTCTTGGGGGGAGGGGGCGGCAGCGGCCGGGAGAGGACCCGGGAGAAGGTGTACAGCGCCGACGCCAGCAGCACCACTGCGATCAGCGCCTCGGTCGGCAGGCGCCGCCAAGGGGTATCACGGAACCGGCGCGGCGGGCTCGGTGCCACTCTAGGTCGCAGGGGCGTTTCAGTGGGCATTCTTCACCGCGATCAGGAAGTGCACCGCTCCTGCCGCCCGGGCCCGCAGCATGGCCTCTGTGACCAGGCCGTGCGTAGCTGCGGCATCCGCATTCATGACCACGCTCGGGGAGGGGCCCTCGAGGTGCGGCTTGAGGGCCGTGGCCAATGTGGCCAAGGTGACACGCGTGGAGTCGATGAGGATCCGGCCGTCCTTGGTTACCGTGATGGTGGCCGGGGGCTTGCCCTGCATCACCGCCGCATGGCCCCGGGGCAGGTTTACGGGCAGCGAACGCAGGTCCTGCATCGAAAGCGATGCCAGCATGAAGGTCACCAGCAGGAAGAACATCACGTCGATCATCGGGATGATCTCGATGCGGCCCTTCCTGGTATAGCGCCCCCTACGCAACTTCATGGAGCACCCTGGCGCCTTCCTGGTCGAGCCGGATGTGATCCACCAACCGGGTCCCCAGCCGTTCCATCTCGTCGAGGGTCTTGCTGACCTGGCGGCTGAAAAAGTTGAAGAGGAACAGGCAGACCACGGCTATAGCCAGGCCCAGCGCCGTGGCGATGAGGGCCTGCGCCACCCCGGCGGTAACGCCCGTGGGGTCCACCAGGCCGTGGTTGCCGATGAGCTTGAAGGCGCCCATCATGCCGGTGATGGTGCCCAGTAGGCCCAAGAGCGGGGCAGCCGTCACCACGGTCTCGAGCACCCACAAGCCGCGAGACAGCGATTTCTCGACGAAGTGCGCCTCGTCGCCCGCCCGCGACTCGACCCACCATGCCGGCTTGCCGCGGTTCTGGGCGATGACCGCAAAGAAGCTGGCCATCAGGTGGCGATCGCCCAGCCGCATGAGTCGTTCTTCCAGGTCGTCCCAGCTGAACCCGAAGGTCTCGATGAGGCCCACCAGTTCCTCGGGCAACCGGACGAAACGCCAGTACACGTAGGACTTGTCCAGCGCTATAACCATGGCGATAAGCGCCAGCACGATGAGGGGGTATACCATCACCCCGCCGAAGCGGAGGGCCCCGAAGGCCTCGCCTATTAGATGCATCTCAGTCTCCTTGAGCACGCGACAGGTCTTGGAATGCGGGCGATCCGGCCAGCCGTGCCGCGCCCTTCGGCCGGCCGGACCGACAGGGAATCAAAACGGCTTGCCGATGCCGACGTAAAAGGTCCGGTGCGGTCCGTACACGTTCTCGCTCACCCCGATGGCCGAACTGCTGCGAAGCTCGTAGACGGTGTCGAGCACATTGACGACCGCCAACCGGGCGTCCAGATCGCCGAACCATGGCAGGTGGAACGTCCGATCGACGTCGGCGTTGAGCTGGAAGTACGGCGGCAGCGAGGCGCCGTTGGGCACAGTCTGGCCATTGACCACCGCGTCGGTGCGCAAACCGCTGCCGAATAGCCCGTCGAGGCCGAGCTGCGTGCCAAACAGATCGTAGGTGAAGCCCAGCGAGGAGGTAAGAAGCTGGTCGTGGTCCATGTGGATGGGGTTATTGGCGATGTAGTTGAGGTCGTCCGGGCTGAAGTTGTACTGGTTGGTCGCCACTCCTTGGGCCATGGCGTTCGAGACCGCGAGGTTGAAGTAGGTCGAGAGCGCGTTGTTGTGGTACGCGGTGCTGAGCTCCACGCCCTTGACCCAGCCGTGAGCGTAGTTGAAGGTCGAGTAGATGGGCGAGCCGTTGAACTGGCCTTCATCCTGCACGTCCGTCGCGTCCTTGTAGTAGCCATCAAGGCCCGCGGTCCAGCCCGGCATCAGGTTTTGCGAGAGGCCCACGTCGTAGTAGTTGTCGCGCTCGGGCAGGCTGGTGGCACTGACCTGGCTAGCCCGCATAATTCGCGGAGCTTGTTGGAAAGCCGGGTCCAAAGGTAGGCTATTGTTGCAACACAACCCCACCAGAGGCCCGGCTATCACATGCAAGATCCTACCACTCTCTTCCCCGTCCCGACGCCGATCGGCAAGAAGGTCTTCGCGGCCTTCGATACGGGCGAGTTGACCACCGATTCGGGTATCGCGTTCATCCGATCCGTCGATGATCAACTCGGCCTGACCGCAAGTCTGGCGCCGTTGCTTCCCGATCCTCGCAACCCGCTGCTCGTCCACCATCAGCACCTCGACCTGCTGCGCCAGCGCATCTACTCGATCGTGGCAGGCTACGAGGATACGAACGACGCAACGAAGTTGCGCAGCGACCCGGCTCTCAAGCTGGCAGCAGGCCGGACGCCATTCGACTCGCGATCCGACCTGGCAAGCCAGCCCTCGCTATGTCGGTTCGAGCACCGGATCACGGCTCAGTCTTTGTCGCTCATGCAGATGACATACTTCGAGAACTGGCTCGCTCACCGGGCAAGGCCCAAGAAAATGCTCCTCGACATGGATTCGACATGGGACGAAACCCACGGCGCCCAGCAGCTCACGTTTTTCAACGGGCACTACGACTCGTACGGGTACCACCCGCTGCTCGTGTTCGACGCCAAGACGAGCGACCTGATCGTCGCTCACCTTCGTCCAGGCAACGTGGGGGCGGCTGTGGGCGCGCTTGCTCTGCTCGAGGGGGTAGTCGAGGGCATTCGCGCCAAGTGGCCCGGCCAACCGATCCTCTTCCGTGCCGATGGCGGATTCGCCACGCCCGAGATCTACGAGTGGTGCGAGGCCAACGCCGTCGAGTACGTGATCGGCCTCCCCATCAACAAGGCCCTGGAGCGCCTCTCCGCAGACTGCCTGACGGTGGCCACGGCCAAGTTCGTCGCGGGCAGGCACACGCCCGGAGGCCTCGGGAAGGCCTTCAAAGAGTTCCAGTACAGGGCCGAGTCGTGGAAGAAAGAGCGGCGCGTCGTCGCAAAAGCCGAGTATGGCGGCCTCGGCGCCAACCAGCGTTACGTCGTCACCAACCTGAGGGGAAGCACGCCCCGCAAGACGTACGAGTTCTACTGCGAACGCGGCCAGTCGGAGAACATGATCAAGAACCTCAAGAACGCGCTCTTTGCCGACCGCTTGAGCTGTTCTGAATTTCAAGCCAACGCGTTCCGGCTGCTCCTCCATGCCGTCGCCTACAGGCTCTGCCTCGCGCTTGCCCGGGTCGTCGAGAAACTGACCGGCGAGATCTGGCAGTTCGACACGATCCGGCTCCGGTTGATCAAGGTCACAGGCCGCTTCGTCGAGCAGTCGCGCCGGATCCTCTTGCACCTGCCCGCCGCGTTCCCCTTCGCCAAGCTCTGGGCCCGCGTCTCGGTCAACCTGAGCCCTCAGCCCCAGGCGCCGTAGGCGCTCTAGCTACTCAAGGCCAAACTGCAAGCCGGACCTGGACACCCGGCCGCGTCGCCGCGCACGCTTCATGAAAAACCAGATGATCTCAAGCCGCGCCCAATCCTCTACGCAGCAACAGCTGGCCAGATCGCCCACTGCAGGTGATCGCTGTCACCCCGCGAGGGGTCGCCAAAGGGGGAAGGACCGGCCGGCCCCCAGCTCCGTGAAGTTACCATCCATAGAGTTGTCCCCCAGGCCCGATACGATGGCGCTGTACTACGACGCCTCCCGGCAGGAACTGGGGGACCACCAGAAGACTGGATCGCTATAGAC
>JAJXWQ010000058.1 GCA_021781555.1 bacterium | reverse complement strand
CGCGAGTGCTCGATCCAGCGCCGCCACCAGAAGGTCGTCGAGGAGGCCGGCTCCCCGGCGGTGGACGCGGTCCTGCGGGACGAGATGGGCGCCGTCGCCGTCGCCGCGGCTCGCAAGCTGGGCTATGTCAATGCCGGCACCTTGGAGTTCCTTCTGGACGCAAGCGGCCGCTACTACTTCCTCGAGATGAACACCCGGCTGCAGGTCGAGCACCCCGTCACGGAGTTCGTGACCCAACTGGACCTGGCGGTCTGGCAGCTCCGCATCGCGGCCGGGGAGTCCCTCGATTTCGTACAGCAGGCGGTTCGCCACGACGGTCATGCCATCGAGGTTCGC
Source organism: bacterium (assembly GCA_021781555.1). Taxonomy (GTDB): domain Bacteria; phylum Cyanobacteriota; class Sericytochromatia; order S15B-MN24; family VGJW01; genus JAJXWQ01. The sequence continues at coordinate 24,549 of JAJXWQ010000058.1, read as the reverse complement.
CTTTACGCCGAGGATCCGGTGACCGGCATGCCCTCGCCGGGAACGGTCCAGGAGGTCGCCTGGCCGGACAACGTGCGCGTGGATACCTTCATCGACAGCGGCTCGGTGATCAGCCCGCATTACGATCCCCTGCTGGCCAAGCTCGTGGTTCACGGCAGCGATCGCCAGCAAGCCGTCGCCAAGCTCATCGAGGCCCTCGACGAGGTCCGCTTGACGGGCCTCAAGACCAACCTTCCGCTTCTGCGCCGCATCGCGGCCCATCCCCAGTTCGCCACGGGCCAGATCGACACCGGGTTCCTCGAGCGGATCGACCAGCCCGTCCTCGCCTAATCGCCTTCGCGGGCGGCAAGGCGCTCCTCCCCCTACGAGCTACTCCCCGGAGATTCCTCAATGCCAGACATCAAAGCCCACATGGCGGGCACCATCCTCGACATCCCGGTCCAGGTCGGACAGGCCGTCGCCGAAGGTCAGGATGTGGCCTGCCTCGAATCCATGAAGATGCAAATGTTCATCCAGGCTGACGAGGCCGGGACCGTCAGGCTCATCAAGGTCCAGCCTGGAGACTTCGTCAACGAAGGCGATACCATCCTCGAATTGAGCTGACCCGAGCTCGCCCGATGCCATTCGCAGCCCTTCCCAAGCGCCTCAAGATCGTCGAGGTGGGGCCCCGCGATGGTCTCCAGAACGAGGGCCGCGCGGTCCCGACCGAGCACAAGGTAGAGCTCATCGAGCGCCTGGCGGAAGCAGGCCTTCCGCAGATCGAGATCACGAGCTTCGTGGATCCGAGGTGGATCCCGCAGCTCGCCGATGCGTCCGAGGTTGCACGTCGGATCCGACGCCGGCCCGGCACCGAGTACACGGCCCTGGTGCCAAACCTCATCGGCTATGACAAGGCCCGGGAGGCCGGGATCGACATGGCCGTCCTCTTCCTCTCCGCCTCGGAGACGCATAGCCGCAAGAACATCAACAAGTCCGTGGCCGAGGCCCTGGCCGTATGCAGCCAGGTCGCAGCCAAGGCGAGCGCCGATGGAATCCGGACGCGGGCCTACATCTCGACGGTCTTCGGTTGTCCCTACGAAGGGGACGTCCCGGTCACGAACACCCTTGACATCGCACGCGCACTCCTCGAGATGGGGGTCGAGCAAGTCTCGCTCGGGGACACGACGGGACTGGGCACCCCGGTGCAGGTCGATCGCTATCTCGCCGCCATCTTCGGCGAGCTCCCCGTCGAGCGCTTCGCCTGCCATTTCCACGACACCCGCGGCACGGCGCTGGCCAATGCCCTCGTGGCCATCGATCACGGCGTGACCACGCTCGATGCCTCGGTCGGCGGCCTCGGCGGCTGTCCCTACGCGCCAGGGGCGACCGGCAACCTTGCGACCGACGACCTCCTCTACGTCCTCGACTCCATGGGGATCGAGACCGGCGTGGACCGCGGGCAGCTTCTCGAGATCACGCGATGGATCTGCCGTGACATCCTCGACATCGATATTCCCAGCCGCTACGCCAAGGCCGAACTGGCCAGCCGGAGCCGCGGCGAGGTCAAGTACGGCGTCCGAAAGATCTAGAGTGCTCCCGGTTTGAATGGATCGAGCCCGATGAGTCAAACGGGGCCCGGTTGCGCAGCGAAGCGACCGCGCAGAGGGACCCGTTCAAACTGCAAAAGGCCTAGCGCGGTTTCGCCTGGGCAGGATCGGGTCTGGAAAGTCGAGCGGTGCCCGGTTGCGCCGCGCAATGACCGCGCCGAGAGCCCCTTCAAATGGAAGAAGGTGTAGGTAAACATGGCCCCCTTGACCGGTACGGCGATCGCCGTCGAGCGCACCGAGCACGTGGCGACGATCACGCTCGCCCGCCCGGACGTATACAACGCCCTCAACTTCGAGATGCTGGCGGCCCTGCGCGACCTCCTGGCCGAGCTGCGCTTCGAGACCGAGCTTCGCGCACTGATCGTGACCGGCGCGGGTGACAAGGCCTTCTGTGCCGGCGCCGACCTCAAGGAGCGCGCCACGATGCCTCCCGAGCGGGTCAAGCAGTTCATCTTCACCATCCGTGAGCTCATGTCCGACCTCGCAAGCTTCCCGCGTCCGGTGATCGCCGCAATCAACGGCATTGCGCTCGGGGGCGGTACCGAGATGGCGCTCGGATGCGACATCCGGATCGCGTCCGTCAATGCGGTCCTCGGCCTCACCGAGACCTCGCTGGCGATCATCCCGGGAGCCGGGGGCACCCAGCGCCTTCCCCGCCTGGTGGGCCTGGGCAAGGCCAAGGAGCTCATCTTCACGGCCCGCAAGGTCAGCGCCGAGGAGGCCCAGGAAATCGGCCTCGTCGACAAGCTCGTTCCGGCGGGCCAGGCCCAGGTGGCAGCGCGAGAGATGGCCTCTGCGATCGCCGCCAACGGGCCGCTGGCGGTCGAGATGGCCAAGTGGGCGATCGACCGGGGAGTCGAGACCGACCTCGCGACGGGACTGGCTCTCGAGTCGCGGGCATACGACCTGGTGATCCCCACCCAGGACCGACTCGAAGGCCTGGCCGCCTTCAGGGAGAAGCGCCGCCCGGTGTACCGCGGCGTCTAGAACGCTCCCGGTTTGAATGGATCGAGCCCGATGAGTCAAACGGGGCCCGGTTGCGCAGCGAAGCGACCGCGCAGAGGGACCCGTTCAAACTGCAAAAGGCCTAGAGTGGTTGCGCCCCGATAAGATCGAACCCCGTTCAACCGGCAAAAAGGGGTTGCCCCGCCTTGCGGCGGGGCGGAGTGGAGGAGGAGGGTTCGGGGAAATTACCAGCGGCGCCGGTTGCGCTTGACCTTGGATGCTGTTCTATCGCCCTCCCGGAGCGGGAACTTTCCTATGAGATGTTTAAGCCTCGAGAAAGAAACGGGGGAATCTGACTGCGACGACCTTCGCGATCGAGAGAGGTACAAAAAGGGGTTGCCCCGCCTTGCGGCGGGGCGGAGTGGAGGAGGAGGGTTCTGGGAAGTTACCAGCGGCGCCGGTTGCGCTCGACTTTGGATGCTGTTCTATCGCCCCCCTGGGCCGGGAACTTTCCTATGGGATGTTTAAGCCTCGAGAAAGAAATCGAGAAGCCAATGACGTGGTGGCGTGACGAACTGCTATCATGGCCCTGATACCCTGTCGTGGCCTGCCTTCCTGGGCTCTCCCCCCGAGCGGCGCCCCGAAAGAGTGTCGGGACCACCCGCGGACCTCGTGACTCTCGGCTCCGTCTCGCCTCGCCATCGCGCGCAGGACGATCCCCCGGGCCAGGGTCCCTTGTCCTCCAGGCATCGAGGAGATTCCGTGACCACAGTGACCGAGAACCAGCCGGCGGCCAGCCAGGAGCACAGCGAGGGTGAACTGCGCGAGCAGATTGCCCGGATCAAGCAGGGCGGGGCCCCCAAGTACCACGAAGCGGCCCAGAAGACCGGCAAGCTCTTCGTGCGCGAGCGCCTGCGCCTCCTCTTGGACGAAGGCTCCGAGCTCGAGGATGCCATGTTCGCCAACTGCCTGGCCGGCGACCTCCCGGCCGACGGCGTCGTGACGGTCGTCGGCAAGATTCATGGCCGCACCGTCTGCGTGATGGCCAACGATAGCACCGTCAAGGCGGGTTCGTGGGGATCGCGCACCGTCGAGAAGATCATCCGGATCCAGGAGACCGCCATGCGGCTCCAGGTGCCGATGCTCTACCTGGTCGACTCCGCCGGCGCCCGCATCACCGACCAGGTCGAGATGTTCCCGGGTCGTCGCGGAGCTGGGCGCATCTTCCACAACGAGGTCCAGCTCTCGGGAACGGTGCCCCAGATCTGCCTGTTGTTCGGCCCGTCAGCCGCTGGCGGCGCCTATATCCCGGCATTCTGCGACGTGGTGGTCATGGTCGAGGGCAACGCTTCCATGTACCTGGGTTCGCCGCGCATGGCCGAGATGGTCATCGGCGAGAAAGTCACTCTCGAGGCCATGGGCGGTGCCCGCATGCACTGCTCGGTCTCGGGTTGCGGCGATGTCCTGGTCAAGACCGAGCCAGAAGCGATCGAGTGGCTCCGCCGGTACTTCGCGTACATGCCGCAAAACTACGCCGAGGTCCCGGCAGCCACGGTTGCTGCGGCGCCCAAGCCCGGCCGCTCGCTCGACGAGATCGTCCCCAAGAGCCAGAACCAGCCCTTCAACATGTACGAATTCCTCGACTCGCTGGTGGACGAGGGCTCGTTCATCGAACTCAAGAAGCTGTTCGCCCAGGAGCTCATCACCGGTCTGGCCCGGCTGGGCGGGCGGGTCGTCGGGATCGTGGCCAACCAGCCGCGGGTCAAGGGCGGGGTCCTCTTCGCCGATAGCGCGGACAAGGCGGCAAGGTTCATCTGGCTCTGTGACGCCTTCAACATCCCCCTGGTTTTTCTCGCCGACGTCCCCGGCTTCATGATCGGCTCGGCGGTCGAGCGGGGAGGAATCATCCGCCACGGGGCCAAGATGATCTCCGCGGTTTCGTCCGCCACCGTCCCGAAGATCAGCATCATCGTCCGCAAGGCCTACGGTGCCGGCCTGTATGCGATGGCGGGGCCCGCGTTCGACCCGGACGTCTGCCTGGCTTTGCCCACGGCCAAGATCGCGGTCATGGGGCCAGAGGCCGCCATCAACGCGGTCTATGCCAACAAGATCGCCGAGCTTCCGGAATCCGAACGCGAAGCCTATGTCGCCGCCAAGCGAGCCGAGTACGAGGCCGACATCGACCTGTACCGACTGGCCTCCGAACTCGTGGTCGATGGCATCATCGAGCCCTCGCGCCTGCGCGACGAGCTGATCTCTCGCCTGGCGGCTCATGCACCCGGCAAGGACCGCAAGCCACCCAAGCGCCAGGCGGTCCTGCCCGTCTAGGCCTTTTGCAGTTTGAACGGGGCCCTCCGCGCGGTCGCTTCGCTGCGCAACCGGGCCCCGTTTGACTCATCGGGCTCGATCCATTCAAACCGGGAGCACTCTAGGTCCTGGTCAGCTCGAGCGGGTCCCGCTGCGATCCCTTCCGCGACCTCTGCCCGCCCGGCCCCCTGGCCGGGCGGGAGCGGTTTCCCGGCGGGGCCAATCTCGCAGAAAACTTTTGCGAGCTTCCGGGGCGCACGCAAGACTTGAGGGTTACTTGCCGATGAAACCGGGTAGAGGGCCAATGTATGCGTGAGAAGGTGGAAATCGTTACCCACCGAGAGGACCGCCTCGAGGATGGGGATCGTCGGCGCGCTCCGCGCGTCGAAGTTCGCCTCAAGGTGGAGTTTGCCGAATCCGAGAGCAACCACCTGATCGAGGGCGTGGTGACGAATATCTCGCGCACCGGTATGCGGATCCGCACGGTCGGCCAGGTCCGTCTTTGGGGCAGCGACAACCTGCGTTTCTGGGTCTACGCGGGTGGCGGCATGATCCGGGTCAAAGGCCACGTGGTGCGCCGCCCGAGCAACGAAGAGATCGCCATCGCCTTCGACGCGCCCGGCAAGCCTGCCGACGACAAGGTTCACGAGGTCGTCGAGGACACGGCGGTCAAGAACATCCGCTTCGAAAAGGTCGTGCACCGGTACCCGGAGTTGGGCCAGCGCGAGAAGAGCGGACTGTCCGAGGCCCGGGAGGTCGGGCGCGACCTGCACTTGACCCTGCACGACAGCGTGGCGATGATCAAGCGTCACCAGAGTTCGGGCATCGACCGCTGGCTCGATCGGCGGGCCACCACCCATCTCGACGGGCACTACCGAGTCTAGGGCACTCGCTCTGCGGACGGCACCCGCCGCGGCGAAGACTTTGCCGCTGCGGTGCTTTGTCGTATCGGTACGTCGCCGCCTCGCCTGCGCAGAAAGGCCCCAGCTTGCCCGCAGCGGGGCGAGCTCGAGAGGGGCAGCGGCCCCTCTCGAACCACTGCCGGCGTAGCCGGAGCCCCCCCGCCCGCCGGTTGCCTGGGCCATGACTCCAGCTAGTGGATGGGCTTGCGCACCTTGATCGACTTTGCGGTCGGCCCGGCGCCGCCCCCGACCGGCGACGCGGAGGCGATCGTCAGGTTCTCGATGTTGTGGTTCATGGCGGTCACGAAGTCGCTCGTGGCCACCTTGGCGCTGCTCGCCTGCTGGTTGACCGCCCGCTCCACGCCCGGAATTCGGGCGTAGAGCTCGTGAATGCTCCGTGCCAGCCCGACGGGCAGGCCCTTCATTCTTGCCGCCGAGTTCAGGTCGCGATGAGCCGCCTTGAGGTCATTGGACGCGTCGGCATACCTGCCCTCGACGACTTCGGCATGGGCCTTGGCGGCCGAAGAATACGCCGACTTCAGGTGATCCATGGCGCGCCTGACGTTCGAGGGTACGGTCTGGCTCGCGTTGTTGTTGGGGATTCTCGCAGCCATGGCCGCGGGTGCGGGAATCCCGACCGAGGCCGCGACCAGCCCCCCCAAGAGCAGGGAACTCAATTTTGACCGCATGCCAATCCTCCTACCCAATGATGGCCGCAGCAGGCCTACAACCTCGATCCCCCGCCATCCGGACGATCGACGCAGCCGGAGCGTCCGCCCCGGAGTTCGCACGTCCGGTAAGGCTCCCCGGGGCTGCGGTGCCATGGACTCTATCGGGGCACAGCCCCCTTGCAACGCCAGGACGCAAGCCCATGGTGCCGACCGCTCCCGGCGAGAGCCGGCGATCGCTGCGCTCGAGGGCCCCGGACCCCGCAACGGAACCTCGCGGCGGGCGACGTTGTCTCCTGGTAAGATCGTAGTTTACTGACCATGAGACATCTCTTCGCTCTTGCGTGGATCGCCGCGGCCGTGGGTTGCAAGGCGATGCCCAAGGCGTCGGAGGCACCCGGCCACCTGTCCGCGTCGGCTCCCCCTATCGCCTTCGAGGGCGTTCGTCTGACGGCCTACAACGGGTCGACCCCGTCCTGGATCCTCAAGGCCACCCGGGTCGGCTACGGCAATCCTTCTGCCCACCTCGAGGGGGTCCGGCTCGAATCCTTTCGCCACGGACGCCCGATCTCGGTGGCACGGGCCCCTGCAGCCGACCTCGATTCTCGCGCTGGAACCCTCGTGATGCGCGGGCCCGTCCACGTCAGGGCGCTTCGCGAGAACACCGACTTCTCGGCGGACTCGGTCACCTGGAAGGCCAACTCGCAACACCTCTTTGCAGCCGGGCACGTCGTCTTCGACCGGGGCATCTCGAGGCTGTCCGGGCAGCGCCTCGAGGCCGATAGCCAGCTCAAGCGCGTGGACATCCTCGGGTCGGTGCGGGCCAAGGTCAGCTTGCCGGAGGCCGACCTCGGCCACCTCGACGAACCAGGAAGGACGCCGTGATCCCCGCTGCCGTCGTGTTTCTGCTTGCAGCCGCCCCCCGCCCCCATCATCCGACACCGCCTCGCGGGCAGCACAGGTCGCCCGTCCACCACCCGATCCAGGGTACCGTGCCGATGGACGAGATCGGCATCAATGGCAGGACGACCGAGTATGACGGAATGGCCCACACCTACACGATCGACGGACAGGTGCGGATCGCCATGCGGGACATGACGGTCACCTGCAACCAGGCGGTCATCACCACCTCGCCTGACGAGCAGCAGGTTCTCAAGATTCTCTTCCTCGGCCACGTGGTGGCAACGCGAGCGCACGATAGCTTCCGGGGCAACGAGGTCACCTACTTCGTCCCGACCCGGAAGCTGGTGGCGCAGGGCGATACCAAGACGCACATCTTCTTGCCACGGCCGGGCCACGCGGCCGCCCTCCGCTCGCCTGCCGAGAGAGGTTCGCGCTGATGCGGCGGGAGCGCAGGGGGACGGCGGAGAATTTGCAGAGGACGCGGCGTCCAGAGGGCGATCGCGCCGGGAACGGGAGGTTCCGATGAGCGAGGTGGTTGCGCCGCTTCCAATCGCCAGGCCGGAGGATCCCGGCGACTCGAGCATCGAGACCCACAAGCTGGTCAAGATCTACCGCGGCCGCCGCGTGGTCAACGAAGTCAGCATCTCGGTCCGGCGCGGAGAGATCGTGGGCCTGCTGGGTCCCAACGGCGCCGGAAAGACCACGACCTTCTACATGGTGGTCGGCCTCGTCCGGCCCAATTCCGGCTCGGTTACGCTCAATTCCGAGAATGTGGCCCACCTGCCGATGCACCTGCGCGCCCGCAAGGGCATCGGCTACCTCGCACAGGAACCATCCGTATTCCGCAAGCTCTCGGTCGAGCAAAATCTCACGGCCGTCTGGGAGCTGCTCGGGATTCCCCGCAAGGTGCAGAAGCAACGGCTCGAAGAGCTTCTCGACGAGTTTCACATCCAGAAGATTCGCAAGAGCAAGGGATTCCAGCTCTCGGGCGGCGAGCGGCGGCGCGTGGAGATCGCGCGGGCCCTGGCAACCAATCCTGCATTCATCCTGCTTGACGAGCCCTTCAGCGGCATCGATCCGCTGGCCATCTCCGACATCCAGAAGATGCTGCGCCACCTGCGCAGCCGCAACCTCGGGCTCCTGCTCACGGACCACAACGTCCGCGATACGCTCAAGATCGTCGATCGCGCCTACATCATCGACTCGGGCAACATCCTGTTCCACGGGACCCCGCAGGAGATCGTGGCTTCGGATATCGCGCGCAAGCACTACCTCGGCGAAGAGTTCGGACTTTGACGCGCTCGCCGCTTCCCCTGCGGCCTTCGACGCTCGATCGCTACGTCGTCTTCGAGCTCCTGGGCCCTTTCTTCTTCGGGGTGGCGGCCTTCACCGGGATCATGCTGGCTTCCAACGTGCTCTTCGAGCTCATCAACTTGATGGTGCACGTCGGCATCCCGATCTCGGTCGTGCTCGAGGTCATCGGCCTCAAGCTCCCGGAGATGGTGTTCTATACCTTCCCGATGTCGATGCTTCTGGCTGCCTTGCTGGCTTTCGGCCGTCTTTCGGGCGAATCCGAGATCACCGCGATGCGCGCCCAGGGCCTGTCGATCTTCCGCATTGCCGCGCCGGTTCTGCTGGTCGCGGCCCTGGTGAGCGGGCTCACGATCGCGCTCGACGAATACGTCGTACCAGGTGCGACCTGGCAGGCCAAGAAGGTCCTTTACGAGGCCCAGCATCACGAGCGCATGCCCTCCCAGCGCGACAACGTGTTTTACGACGAGATGGAGAACGGGCGGCTGGCGAGGTCCTTTTACGCCCGGCACTTCGACGGCCGGCGGATGGAAGGTGTGGTCGTCCAGGAGTTCGAGGGCGATCGCCTCGTGCGGATCATCCAGGCCAAAGACGCCTTCTGGGCTGGCAACGGCTGGGTCTTCGATCAGGGCACTCTCTACCAGATGGCCCCCGACGGGGACTTCCGGTACGTCCTGCACTTCGACCGCCAGATCATCCACCTCAAGCCGTCGCTGATGCAGCTCTCGAGCGACAACCGGGAGCCGATGGAAATGAACCTGAGACAGCTTGGCCGCCACATCCACCTTCTCGAGGAGGCCGGCCACTCGGGCGGAGAGATTCACGACCTCGAGGTGCAGTGGCAGCAAAAGCTGTCCATTCCCTTCGCCAGTCTGGTCTTCGCCCTCGTCGGGACCCCCCTGGGTCTGCGCAACCACCGGAGCAGCAACTCGCTCAGCCTGGGCCTGAGCATCTTGATCATCTTTGTCTACTATGTCGCCATGTTCATCTTCACGGCCATGGGGCAGACGGGAGCGATTCAACCTGCGGTTGCCGCCTGGCTGCCCAACATCCTGACCGGCGGGCTGGGCCTGCTCTTGCTGATCCGGGCCTCCCGCAGCTGATCCGGGCCAGGGCAGTTGTGCCCAGGCTCGGGCCGGTGGAGTCAACGAGGGTTGGCGCCGAGCTCGGCCCGCGCCTGCAGCGGCTAGCCCGCCTGGCGGATCCGGCCCTCGGCCTGGCCCCAGAGGAAGCTGAAAGCACCAGGCAAGCGAGCGTTCCAGCAGGCCTCGTTGTGGATGCCCGAGGGATCCTCGACCCACTTGAGGTCCACGCCGGGCACGTAGCCCAGGGCGACCAGCAGCTCGCGCATGATGCGCGCGTCTCTGAGCAAGCGCGTTCCGGGTCCGGGCCTCGCCTCGCGGGTCCCGAAATCGAGATACACGCGGGTGCCCGAGGGGCGCGACGGCATCGATGCGACGTAGTCGAAGATGGCACCGCGTGCAAACCAGAACGACGGCGACATGCACAGGGTCCGGCCAAAGACGTCCGGGCGGCTGAACAGGGCATAGAGAGAGGTGAGCCCCCCCATGGATGACCCGCCCACGCCGGTATGCTCGGGCCCCGAAAGGGTCCGGAACTGGCGATCGATCAGGCCCTTGAGCGGTCCGGCGATCCAGTCGAGGAAGGCATCGGCCTCGCCCCGGCAGTCGAAGTTGGGATCCGCCCAGGGAGACTGCTCGGAGATCCGGTGCTCGCCGCCGTTATAGATGCCCACACAGACGATCGGCTCCATCTCCTGGCGCATGACCAGGGCGTCGATCGTCAGGTCGACCTCCCAGTCGCCACAGAACGAGGTCGTCGGGTCGAAGAGGTTCTGCCCGTCGAACATGTACATGACCGGATAACGACGACCGGAGTCCGCATCGTACCCCGGCGGAAGGTACACGGCGACTTGCCTGGAGCGCTCGAGACCGGTGACTGGCAGCTGCCCGAGCAGCAAGAGCTTGCCCTTGCGACGAGGCCGGCCTGGAATCTCGAGTCTGGCGGTTTTGGGCTTGAACGACACGTGAACTAGCATACCCTGACTGGCTGCAAAATCGACGCTCCCAGACATACTATCGAAACCGGAGATCGAGACGAACGCCCTGCAGGTACTCGATGGCCTCGATGAGGGCCGCTTCCAGACGCAGGCGGGCGGCCCGCTGTGCCGAGCGCTGCTGCCCCGAGTCGGCCGCGCTGCCGCCCGCGGCCGCGGGTTCGAAAAGATGCGTCGTCGACTCGACGCGCCACAGCCGATGCGGACCGCGCAATCGCCCCGCCAGGGCCTCGAGCCCCTGACCGAACTCGTCCTGGTCGCCGGATACGAAGGCCATCGGCTGGCTCGATTCGCCCAAAAAGTCCAGCGGCCACATCGAGACGGGCGCTCCCACCAGCAACAATGCCGCCACACGCGCATCGCGGATCCCCACACGCGCTCCCACGGCTGCCCCGAAAGAGAAGCCCGCAATCCAGAGGGCCGCCCTGGGCTCGCGCTCGGCCAGGAAATCGAGTGCCGCCAGCACGTCTTCTTGCTCCCCCTCGCCGGCATCGTAGGCCCCGGTGGATCGCCCGACGCCCCGGAAGTTGAAGCGCAGGGACGAGATCCCCTGCTTGCGACAGGCGTCGGCCATGCGGAAGACCACGTGGGACTGCATGGTCCCGCCTTGGAGCGGGTGGGGGTGGCAGACGACGGCAGCCGTCTTTGCAGCAGCAACCGGCCAGTACTCGGCCTCGAGGCGATCCGAGACGAGGAGCTTCACCGCAAACTAGGCCTTTTGCAGTTTGAGCGGGGCCCTCTGCGCGGTCGCTTCGCTGCGCAACCGGGCCCCGTTTGACTCATCGGGCTCGATCCATTCAAACCGGCAGCACTCTAGGCGTCCGACAACCCAACGCCGCTTGGCTCTTCTTCGCCGCTCGATTCGATGGCGACCTCGGCCACCCCGGCATCCTCCACCGCAAAGAGGAAGTCGAGGTCCTCCCGGGAAAGCTTGCGTCCCAGCTCCTCGCCCTCGAGTACGCCCTGGACCATCTTGCGCTTGCGATCCTGGAGCTGGAGCACCTTCTCCTCGATCGTGTCCCGGGCGATGAGCTTGTAGCTGAAGACGTGCCGCGTCTGGCCGATGCGGTGAGCACGGTCGGTGGCCTGGTCCTCGACCGCAGGATTCCACCACGGGTCGAAGTGGATGACGTAATCGGCCCCGGTGAGATTCAAGCCGGTCCCACCCGCCTTGAGGCTGATCAGGAAGACCGGGACGTCGCCCTGGTTGAAGCGATCGGCTCGTTCGAGGCGATCCTTGGTCTGACCGTCCAGGTACTCGGTGCGGATCCCCTCGTGGTCGAGGTGACGGCGGAGAATCTGCAGCACCTTGACGAACTGACTGAAGACGAGAATCCGGTGGCCCTCTGCCACGACCTGCCCGACGAGTTCGAGGAAGGTATCGATCTTGGCAGACGGAATCTCGGGTGCTGCCTCCGGCAGGACGATCTCGGGCGCACAGCAGATCTGTCGCAAGCGGAGCAACGCCTCGAGGATGTGCAGGTGGGAGCGCCCCAGGCCCTCGCGTTCCACGGCCGCGTAGACGCCGCTGCGCACCATCGTGAGGGTCTGGTTGTACAGCCGCCGCTGCTCCGGGCCAAGCTCGCAGTACGCCACCATCTCCGAACGAGGCGGAAGCTCCGGGGCGACTTCCTGCTTGATGCGACGCAGGATGAACGGGATCGTGCGCTTGCGCAGGCGCTCCAGCTTGATCGGGTCCGAGAGGTCTGCCCCCGACGGGAAATCCGATCGGAAGGTACGCTCGGTGCCGAGCAAGCCAGGCATGAGGAAGTGAAAGAGGCTCCAGAGCTCGAGCGGGTGATTCTCCAGGGGGGTGCCCGTCATGCACAGCCGGTGATGAGCCTCGAGTGTGCGGGCGGCCCGAGCGGATTGGGAATGCGGGTTCTTGATGTTCTGGGCCTCGTCCAGGATCAACCAGTGCCAGTTGAAGGCCCGGAGCTGGGCGAGGTCCCGCCGCAACAGGGAGTAGCTGGTGATGATGACGTCGTGCTTGGCAATCCGGGGCATCTCGTAGCGCCGCGATGGCCCGTGCAGCACGAGGGTCCGGAGCTTGGGCGCGAAGCGCTGCAACTCCTTCTCCCAGTTGTAGAGCACCGAGGTCGGGACCACCAAAAGGGACGGCTCCAGCGATCCGGCTTCTTTCTCTGCCTGCAGAAGGGCGATCGCCTGGATCGTCTTTCCCAGACCCATATCGTCGGCCAGGATTCCGTGCAGACCGTTGTCGCGCAGGAACCACAGGAAGTCGAGTCCCTTGCGCTGGTACGCCCGCAATTCGCCCACGAAGCCGTCTGGCACCGGCTGCTCGGAGATCTCCCGCTCTCCCGCCAGGAGATCGCGGAAGCGATCCCAGCGCTCGTCGGTCTCGCGCAGGTCCGCCGCCTCGAGCAGATCGTCCGCGACCAGCGCCAGGTAACCCGGCAGGCGCTGGACGAGCTGCCCCGACGGGTTCGTCGCCAGCGCCGGATCGGTCAGGCTCTGAGACAGCGCCCGCTGGCGCTCCAGCCACTCGCCCGGCAGCCGCGCGAACTGGCCGGTCCCGAGGCGGACGTAGCGCGAGCGGCCGCGCAAGGCCTCGCGAAGCGAGGCCTCGTCGATGACCGAGTCGCCCGGATCGATCTCCGATCGCACCTCGAACCAGTCGATCCCGCTCGAGATCGACACCTTGACGGCGAGACTGCGGCGAGAAATGCGCATGCCCTTGAGGCGCTCCTCACCGAAGACCTCCCAGCCCTCAGCGAGCAGTTGGGGGACGGCCTCGAGGAGAAAATCCAGGGCCGCGTCGGCCCAGCCCAGGAACACGCCGTCGGAACGCGCCTCGAGCCCGGTCCTGGACAGCCGATCCAGGATCTCGGTCTCGGCTGCGGGATCGCGGGACCACGTCCCCCACTGGCCATCCACCTCGCCGGGGATCGCCCGCCTGGGGTCGCCCGGGCTGATGGGAGGTGCCGAGCCGTAGACCAGGCCGAGCTTGGCAACCAGGTGATCGTTGTCCTCGTGCAGCAGGAGCCGCGGCCGAGGCGGGACCGCAGCATGGACGATGCCGCTGTCGGGCAGCGCCCCCCCGGAACCCGGTGCGGCCTCCGGGGGCCGTTCGCCGCTCTGGAGTTCGACCGGACGAAACGCACCCTCGACGAAAGCCCAGGGGTCGTCGCCCCCCACCAGGATCGCGCCCGGGATCGCCGTGCCATCAGGCTCTTGCAGGACCGGAGCGGTCCAGGTCGAAACCTGGTACAGGACGACCGGCCGATCGGGACGGATCTCGATCGGCCGCCGGCCTTCCCCGTAGAGGAAGGGGCAGGACCGCAGCATTCCGAGGATCCGCGAGAGCAGCGCGTCCTCCACCGGCACGCCGCGGGCGTGCGAGGAGGAGATCAGGCGATCGTGCTTCTGGTAGAAGGGCAGGACCAGCCCGAGAATCTCTCGATCGTAGTCCGAGACGGGCCAGGATGTGGCGGGGGCCCAGATCGGCAAGGGCCGGACATTGCCCGGCGTGCCGTCCTCGTGCAACCTGGCCGTGTCGACAGAGAGCCACACGCAGGCCGGCCGGGCGAAGGCCTGCTCCAGACGCTTGGGCACGGGAGCGACCCAAAGGCCGTAGATTGCAGCCATCGGTGCAGGCGGCTCGTAAGTCGCCGGTGCTGCCCTGCGCGGGCCGTAGCGGTTTTCCCTCATCATGGCACTCTGGTCCTGCCGTCAGGCGACCAATAAGCCGGACCGACGGTTCCCCGCCCGATTGCGGGGATCCGTATATCGTAACAAATGATCGGCCCGGATGGATCGGCCCATTTTCTAGCCGGTCACCAAACCGGCCTGTCCAGATGCGGTACCCTGGCGAGATGTCCGAGATCTCCTACCGCCTCACGATCGCTCAGCCTCATACCCACCGGTTCCAGGTGGAGATCCGCATTCCCCCGCTGGACGGGCCTCTGGACCTCGGCATTCCGGCCTGGATGCCGGGTGCCTACAAGCTGGTCGACCACGCCCGCAACGTCCGCCGCGTCGAGGCCCGGCGAAGCGGCGCCGCTTCGCCGGCCAGGGATCCCCTCCCCTCGCTCGACCGCCCACGCACCCACGGCGCGGATCGGGAGGCGCTGCTGGTCGAACGGCTGGACATGCATACCTGGCGCGTTCACGGCGGCGAGAGCGGGGCGATCGTCACCTACGAAGTCTTCGCCGACAAGCTGATGATCCACGAGGGCCAGGTCAACGCCGACCACGCCTTTCTCAACGGCAGCGTGGCGTGGCTGGCGGTGCTGAACGCCCGGCACCTGCCCTGCCGGGTCCAGGTCGAGGTGCCCGCGGAATGGAACGTGGTGTCGGCTCTGGATCCTGCCGCGACGGGCCCCGGCTTCTGGGCACCGGATTTCGACGCCCTTGCCGATGCACCGCTCGAGGCTGGCGCCTTCGCGCTGGCTGCGGTGGAAGCCGAAGGCGTCCGCTGGGAGATCGTCTGGCACGGCGACGCGTCCGAAGCCAAACCGTCGCGGGCGCATGACGGCGGCGCCGAGCGCGCGGGTTCGGACGCCGTGCTGGAGCGGATCCGCGAGGCGATCCCGGCGCTGGCCCGCGAGGCCGTCCGCCTCTTCGGTCCGGCACCCTTCTCGCGCTACGTGATGTTCTTCCACGAAGGCCCGGAACCCGGCTACCTCAACGGCCTGGAGCACCGCACCTCGATGGCGATGCAGGGCCCGTTCGAGGTGCTCTCGGAGCCGACGGCGTTCTTCACGATGGTCATCCACGAGATCTTGCACGCCTGGAACGGCCAGCGCATGGCACCGCTCGGCCTCTTCCGCCCGGGCTGCGATTACTTCCGATCGGCCCAGACCACGGCGCTATGGGTGGTCGAGGGGTGGACCGAGTACTTTGCCTCGCTGCTCATGCTGCGCGCGGGTCTCATCGAGCCGGCCGGATACCTCGCCCACCTGGCGGATACGCTCGACGCCTTCTACCGCACACCGGGCCGCCGCTGCACGACCCTGGAGGAGTCGAGCTTCATCACGTGGAACTTCGGCGACGACCGCTGGAATGGCGCGATCAACTACTACCTGAAGGGCCTGCTGGCAGCCTTTGCGCTCGACGTCGAGCTTCGAGTGGCGACCGAGGGCCGACGTTCCCTCGATGACCTGGCCCGCGAGCTCTGGCGACGCTTCGGAGATCGCCAGCCTTACGCGCCCTCGGAGGTCGAGCGCCTGGCCCAGGAAATCCTCGACGACGCGACGGTTGCCCCGGCCCCGGGGTCCCACGCAACACCCCGCCTGGCGGGCTTCTTCGACCTGCACCTGCGCAGCACCGAAGATCCGGACTATGGAGCCATCGCCGGCAGGCTCGGGCTCAGTCTCTCCTTCACCGAACGCGCCACCATGGGCCTGCGCACCTCGGATGGCGACGGGTCCCTCAAGGTCGCGGGCATCGAGGCCTTCGGTCCCGCCGAGGACGCGGGCTTGCAGGCGGGCGACTGGCTTGTTGCGATTGCCCCCGGCGACCCGGAAGAAGGCAGGCCAGGGCTAGCTGGCGGAACGCGGGCCACCGAGTCCACGCTGGCCGCGGCCGTCGGGAGCGGACGGCCTGGTTCCAGGCGGATCCTCACGTTCTTCCGCCACGGCAACCTGCACCAGACCACCGTGGCCCTCGGCGCGGTGCGGCGCCACAGGCTCACGACCTTGCCCGGGGCGCAGCCCCTGCTGGAGGCTTACCTGGGCGCGACGCCGAGGCAGCTGCTCATCCGGTGATGCGACCGCACGCCATGGCCCCGAACCATGGTCCCGGAATTCACCCGGCAGCCAACCAAAGAAAAAACGCCGAGCCCTCCGACAATCGCAGAGGATCCCGGCGTCGAACCTCGCTTACGCGAAAGCGTTGATGCTCAGGCCCGTTCCTGCCTCTTGGGCCCGGGCTGCGGCGGACTCGGTGGCCTCGTTGTCGTTGTCCCGGTTCGTGGCCTGGGCCGCGACCCTCTGGGTCTGGACCGCCTGCTGCTGGGCCTGAGCGGCCTGGACGCTGGTAGCTTGACTCGAAATGGCGCTGACGCTCAATTCGTTCCCCTTCCGTGGTGAATCGGCCCGGACGGCCGAACAGTCCCTTACCCGATCATCATCGGCTGCCAGGAGCTGAATCCACAGGGCCCGGGACCAAAACCTTGCGATCGTTTGCAAGACAAATCAAAAGCCGGGGCGCCCGGACCCGGTTACCGCAAGCCGCCGTCCATCCGCATACGGGCCCAGACCGTGGCCCCCAGGGCCCCGGCGTGGTCTCCTAGCTGGCTCGCCACGATCCGGGGCGGCTCGCCGGGGCGCAGCATCGCCTGGGCCAGGGCCAGCTGGCGGATGGGAGCGACCATGGACTCGCCGAACTTCTCGACCATCCCGCCCCCGATGACCACCACCTCGGGGTCCACGACGTTCAGGAGGTTCTTGACCAGGATCGAAAGGTAAAGGCGTGACCGCTCGAGGAGCTCGAGGACCAGCTTGTCCCCGGCGGTGGCCGCGGCCAGGAGCACGCTGGCCGTGATGCGATCCTTGTTCTTCTCGCGCATGATCTGCGGCACCAGGGTCTTCTTGCGACCCGCGATCGCAGCCTCGATCTCCCGGGCGATCGCCGACCGACTGGCGACGGCCTCGACGCAGCCCTGCTGCCCGCAGCCGCAGCGCGGCCCGTCGGGGATCACCGCCATGTGGCCGATCTCGCCCGCCGCACCGTGCGAACCCCGGTAGAGCTCGCCGCCAAGGATCATGCCGCCGCCGATGCCTGTACCCACCCAGATCCCCACCGCGTTGCGAGCCCCCTGCGCCGCGCCGTAAGCATGCTCGCCCATGATGGCGACCTGCACGTCGTTGGCCACGAAGCTGGGCAGATCGAGGGCATCCTCGAGGTGCCTCGCCAGGGGAACGTCGAGCCAGTCAAGGTTGGTGGCCTTGGCGATGAAGCCCGTCTCGAGATCTACAGAGCCCGGCGCGCCGATACCGAGAGCCTTGAGCTTGGACACCTTGACGTCGGCCTTCCGGGCTGCCTTCTGCACGATCCGGGCGACCTCGGCGACCACGGGGCCCGGATCCGAGCCGTCGTGCGGAGTATCAGCCTCCGCCGTACCGAGCACCTGACCGCGGGCGTCGGCCACGACGGCCAGGAGACTCGTGGCTCCCAGGTCGATGCCGACAAAGGGCATATCACGCTTCAACGGTGGACCTCCGGGACAGCAGGCCGTCGAGCTGAGCGGCCAGGGCAAAGGAACGGGTCACACAATCCTCGATGGAGAGGCCCAAGAAGTAGTTCCCCGCAAGCAACACGCCCGCGTCAGCCAGCGCGGCATCGAGGCGTCTGGTACGTTCTGCGTGGGTCGTGCCCAGCGAGGGGAGGGCGTTTTCCCTGACGACCAGGTTCTGGAAGTCGGCCCGCGGCACCCCGAGAACCTCCTCGATGCGCCGGAGGTTGCTGGCCATGTCGTCGTCGCGGAAGTGAAAGGTGAACCCGCGCAGGGTCGGATGAGGCACGACGTCGCGGGATACGACCGAGTAGAAGCGATCGCCTGACGATACGATCCCCGCAAGCGGCCGCAGCGCGACGCGTGCCCTCGGTACCGCAACGCCGACGGAATACACGGGATTCACGCGAATGGCGGATAGCAGCTCGGCCGCCTCGGGAGCGATCGGCGCGACCAGGCGCGCCGCCTCGGGAGGGGGAACCGCCAGGGCGATCGCCCGACTGGCTTGCAACTGCCCGCTCTCGAGCCGCACCGAGAACCCCTCGTTCGTGCGGGAAACCGCATCCACGCCCGAGCCAGTCTCGACCGCAACACCCGGCTGGCTGGCCAGGGCCTCTGCGATGGACTTCAAGCCCCCCGAGAGGGTGAAACTTCGGTGAAAGTCCTTGCGCCGGCTCGGTCGCTTCTTGAAGAGGAACTCCACCGCGAACTCGCGGGTATCCTGGCAGGCGACGGCATCGAAGAGCGCGGAGAACACCCGATCGTAGTTCCCGGAGCCGACGATCGGCCCGTAATAGGAGGCCACCGTATGGCCGGCCTTGGACGCGGTGAAAAGCCTCGGAACCGACGCCAGGAGCTCGAAGATCCCGAGCTGGGACGGGAGCGACCGGATCTGGCCCCCCGCCAGGAGGAAGAACCCGAGCTTCGACCGGCCGAGGATCCGCTCGACGAGGCCCCGCTCCTCGAACAGCGAGATGAGGTTGGTGTAGGAGTTGTAGCAGGTGTGGGCGCCGAGCTCTTGCCAGAACAGGTCCGGACCGGACTGCACGCGGGCGGTCGCCAGGCAACCGCCCACCTCCTCGCTCTTCTCGACGACCAGGACCCGGCGTCCCCGGCTCGCGGCTCGGCTGGCCAAGGAGAGGCCGCTGATGCCGGCGCCGACGACGATCAGATCATAGGTCGAGGTTGTCGGTTCGAGCCCCATGTAGCGTCCTTCCTCACCGCGGACTCTCAGTATAACCGCTAATCGGGCACAACCGCAGCCTGACCGGTTCGTGACCGCGCCAGAGGCCGTCATCACCCCGCTCGGCTTGCGGGGACGCGGCGCTCGGCCCCCTGGTTCACTTAAGCCGCCCTTAGCAAGATCTTTACCGTCTTAACCGATAATCAGGTATGCGGTTCCGGACCCTCCTTGTAGCGCTCGCCGCCCTCCTGGCGGGCTGCGGGACCCAAGGGTCGCCCTTTGGCTTCGCCACCGACAGTGCCGCCTCCTCCGCGACCCAGCTGAGTACGACCGGCCGCTACCTGGTCCATTTCGGCGCCGGTGTGTCGCCAGCAGCTCAGGACGCAGCCTTGGCCGCTGCGGGGGACACTCTGGTTCGTGACATCAGTCCGCTGGGCGTGCAAATCGTGAGTTCCAACCAGGCGGACGCTGGCATCGCCGCGCAGCTCGTGGATTATGTCGAACCCGACGCACCGGTCTCGGCGCCGGCCCTGTGCGATGGCAACGGGCAGCCCGTGCCGGTCAGATCCAGCTGGAGCCCGGCCGGCTTGACCACGGCAAGTGCCAGCGGCGGCGGCGTGCAGTCGCTCGAGACCACCGCGGCGGGAGTCAACGATCCCCTCATCGCGGACCAGTGGGGGCTTTCGGCGATCCACGCCCAGCAGGCCTGGGGGCAGACGATGGGCGACGGAGTCATCGTCGCGGTGATCGACACGGGCGTCGACCTCTCGCATCCCGACCTCGCCGGCAACCTCGTCTCGGGGATCAGCTTCGTGAACAGCGTGCAGGGCGCATCCGGCTCGAGCGACGGCGATCAAGTGGTGCCCTTCCACAACGTCGGCCCGGTGGACGACAATGGCCACGGCACGCATGTTTCGGGCATCATCGCCGCCGAGGCCGACAACGGCATCGGCGGGGCGGGGGTGGCTCCACACTGCAAGATCATGCCGGTCAAGGTCCTGGCCTACAACACCAAGGGCCTCGAAGGTGACGTGGCTTCGGGCATCGTCTGGGCCGTCGACCACGGGGCACGCATCCTCAACCTGAGCCTGGGTGGCGAAGGTGGCAGCCAGACGCTGGCAAGGGCCGTCGCCTACGCCGAGGCGCACGGCGCCCTGGTCGTCGCCGCCATGGGCAACGACGGCCAGAATCCCACTCTGCACGACGGGGCGGATGCCGAATTCCCGGCATCGCTGCCGGGAGTCGTGGCCGTCGGCGCGACGACGGCCGATGGTCAGGTGGCGGCCTACTCCGACCACGGCAGCTGGATCTCGGTCGCGGCCCCGGGCTCGGGAATCCTCTCGACCACGCCGACCTACCCGGTCTTCGAGGACCTGCAGCCGGGCTACGACATCCTGAGCGGCACGTCGATGGCCACGCCGTTCGTCTCGGGCACCGCGGCGTTGATCTGGTCGAAGTACCCGTCCCTGACCGCCGATCAGGTCCGCCAGCGGCTCCTCCACAGCGCCACGGACCTCCTCTTCCCCGGATTCGACGATTTCACGGGTTGGGGTCAGGTGAACGCCGCAGCTGCCGTGGGCGCCTAGGGATGCTCCCGGTTAGATGGGCTCG
Organism: bacterium; assembly: GCA_021781555.1. Classification (GTDB taxonomy): domain Bacteria; phylum Cyanobacteriota; class Sericytochromatia; order S15B-MN24; family VGJW01; genus JAJXWQ01. The sequence continues at coordinate 3,858 of JAJXWQ010000058.1, read as the reverse complement.
GGCCAGCAGAGTCAAACGGGGACCGGTTGCGCAGCGAAGCGACCGCGCAGAGGGACCCGTTCACACTGCAAAGGGCACCCAGGACGCCTCGAGGGGCTCGGGCCAGGAGAGTCAAACGGGGACCGGTTGCGCAGCGCAGCGACCGCGCAGATCCCTTGGCTTGTTACGAATGCCGATCGGCCGGGCATCTTTGCCTGGCTCGGTCATCGGGAGCGCTCGAGCCTCGGCTGGCCCGCAAGCCGGGACCCTGACCGCGTCGTTCCCGTTTGCCTCTTGCTGACGAGATGGGCGAATCCTACTTCAACAAGCTCAACTACACGCTCTCGAACGAGGACACCACGCTCGAGCTGGGCGTCTTGCCGGAGCGCACCCGGCACGTCGCGGCCGTAGCCGGAAGCGGGGCGAGGGTCTTGCCGCTCTTCGCCAGGCACCCCGAGATCGTGACCTGCAGCGATCGCTCGCCAGCCCAGCTCGCGCTCACCCGGCTGCGCGTGGAGTCGGTGCGGGCGCTCTCCTGGCAGGATTTTCTGACGTTCTGGGGCTATCCCGCTCGAGACGGGGACACGCTCCGGCCCGAGGAGCGCAAGGCCGTCTTCGAGTCGCTGACCTTGCCCGACGAAGCCCGGGCCTCGCTGCTGCCCCATTTCGAGGAAACCGCCTGGGACTCCATCCTGTACTCCGGAAGCTGGGAAACCGCCATGGGCAGCCTCGCCCGCCTGGTGACACGCGTGATGGGCAAGCCGGCGCGGGCTTTCTTCGAGTGTCGCACTCCAGAGGAAGCCAGCTCCTTTCTGGCCCGATCCTTTCCCCACCTGCGCTGGTCGCTGCTGGTAGCCCTGCTCGGAAACGCGAGCGTCTTCAATGCCCTGCTTTACAAGGGCCGCCATCCGAGGAAGAACGTTCACGAGACCTACTACGGCTACTACCGGCGCGGTTTCGATCAGCTCTTCCGCCAGGCCCCCGCCCGCCAGAATTTCTTCTTGCAGCTCATCATGCTCGGGCGCCTGGAATTCGCCGAGGGGCTGCCTCTCGAGGCCGATCCCGCGATCTTCGAAGCCATGCAGGCCGGGATCCGTGCGGCGGAAATCCGCTACGTCGAGGGCGACGTACTCGACACGGTCGCCCTCGCAACGCCCGCGGTGGGGCTCGTATCCCTCTCGGACGTGGGCTCGTACTTCGATCGCAGGACCGAATCCGAGTTCCTGCAGCGTCTCGGTCCGGGCCTCGAGCCCGGAGGCCGGGTGGTATGCCGCTACTACTTCCGGATACCCGAGGACCTCGACACCGCAGGATTCGATGATGCAACCGGGGGCTTCTCGGACCTGATCGCCGCCGAGCGCACCCAGGTGTACAGGATCCACGTCTGGCAGCGAAAAAAAGGCACGACCTGATGTACGACCGTTTCGATGTGGCAGGGCGCTTTTGATGCTGACCGCGTGGCTGCGCCGATGGGCGCGCGTGACCCACCGTCATCGTTGGTGGGTTCTCGGGGTCTGGCTGCTGATCGTGGCAGGCGCGGCGCTCGGTGCTGCGCGCGTCGAGGGCGTTCTCCGCGGCGGGTCGGGGGCCATCGCCGGTTCGCGCTCGCTGGCGGTCGACCAGGCGCTGTATCGTGATTTTGCCAATCCCTTCACCAAGTCCCTCGAGATCACCTTCCAGAGCACCTCCTCGACCATCGCGGATCCCGCGTTCGCACGGGGCGTGGCCGAAGTCAAGCGCCGGGTCCTGGCGGTCCGGCGGGTGCGGCAGATCCTGGACTGGGGGCCTGGTGGCGATCCGCACCTGAGATCTCGCGGCGGGCACGTCGTGGCGCTGGTCGTCGGACTGGATGCGCGCAGCATCACCCAGGAAGAAGCCATGGTGCCGGCCGTTCGCTCTGCCGTGGCCGGCGTCCACGTCCCTGGCGTCAAGATCTGCGTCACGGGGCGGTCGGCCATCACGACGGACTTCAATGCCCTCAACGCCGCGGACTCGGCCGCTGCCGAGCGCCGGGCCCTGCCGCTGACGCTCGTGGTGCTCCTGCTGGCCTTTGGTTCCCTGGTCTCAGCGGGCGTACCCCTGGCCATGGGAGTGGTCTCCACCACCGCGTCGATGGGCATCCTCTTTCTCGCCGGGCAGCACTTCGAGCTCTCGGACCTGGCCGAGAACGTCTCGACGATGCTCGGACTGGCCGTCGGCATCGACTACTCGCTGCTCATCATCAGCCGCTACCGTGAGGCGCTCCGCTCGGCCCCGGACGCGCCGGCGACCGGGGTCGCCTTCCGGGATCGCATCCCGCTGGCTCTCGACCAGACCCTCTCGACGGCGGGCAAGGCTGTCATCTTCTCGGGTCTGGCCGTGACGACCGGCCTGGCTGGCCTGCTGTTCACCCCGCTGCTGGAAACCCGCTCGGTCGGCATCGGCGGCTGTCTGGTCGTGGCAATCTCGGTGCTGGTGGCGCTGAGCCTCGTGCCAGCCCTGCTCGCGGTTCTCGGGCCTGCGATCGACTGGCCCCCCGCCATGGCGCGCTCGCTACAAAGCCAGGCTTCGCGCCAGCGCTGGCTGCGCTGGAGCCACGGCGTGCTCGCTCATCCCTTCCGGTCGCTGGTCCTGGTGCTGCTGCTAGCTGGCGCCCTGATCGCGCCGGCCCGGAGCTACGTCGCGGGCTTTCCCTCCGCGCGGTGGCTGCCCGAAGCCATGGAAGCCCGCCAGGGCCTGGATGCCCTGGGAGTGCTCAAACTGGGCTGGAGCGTGTTCCCGGTGTACGTCATCGTCACGGCCGACGGCAAGGACTCGGTGCTGTCACCCCGGCACCTGCCAGGCCTGCTCGCCCTGTCCGACGCGATCCACCGGGAACGACTCGTCCACCTGGTGTACAGCCCGGTCGACCTCAAGCCCGGCCTCGGCGCCTTCGCCTATCGTCTGCTCTACCTCGACGTCGACCGCGCCCTGGCGAGGTACCCGCAGATCGCGGAGTTGTACCTGAGCCACGACCGTCGGTCCGCACTCTTCGAGGTCATCCTCGACAACGACACCTCGGTTGCCCAGGCCAAGGCCGTGGTCAACGACATCTCGGCGCTGCACCCCGGCTACGGCCTGAGGGTTACCGTCGGCGGCCAGGCCGTCTATTACGACGACTACGACAAGGCAATGGATCGCGCCTTTCCGCTGGTGGCGGGCTTCGTGATCGGTGCGACCTTCCTGGTGCTCCTGCTGGCCTACCGCTCCTGGCTCATCCCCATCAAGGCGGTCCTGATGAACCTGGTGTCGGTGGGAGCGGGATACGGAGCCATGGTCGCGGTCTTCCTGCTGGGCTGGGGCCGCCAGCTCGTGGGCTTGTCGCAGCCGGTCGAGGCCATTCCGCAGGCCGTGCCGCTCATCATCTTCTGCGTCGTCTTCGGCCTGAGTATGGACTACGAAGTCTTCCTGTTGAGCCGCATGAAGGAGCACTACGATCGCTTCCGCGATAACCGCGCTGCTGTCGCCGAGGGCCTATCGGCCACGGGCGGGATCATCACGAGCGCCGCCGTGGTCATGGTGGTCGTCTTCGGGGCTTTTGCGCGCGCCCAGGTCTGGCTGGTGCAGATGCTCGGTCTCGGGCTGGCGGTCGCCGTCTTGGTCGATGCTACCCTCATCCGCTGCCTGGCCGTTCCGGCATTCATGGGACTCGCCGGGCGGTGGAACTGGGCCCCTGGGGATCGCGGCTCGGCCGAGCGATCGGACCTGACCCGAGAGGACGCTGGCGTTGCTCCATGAAAGCCCCGTGCGCAGCGCAGCGACCGCGCACAGGGACCCGCTCGAATTGAGAACGAACCCGGTGGACCCGGATCAGTCCCCGTGGCCGCCGAAGTTGAAGCGAATCCCGACTCCGGCCGAGAA
>JAJXWQ010000147.1 GCA_021781555.1 bacterium | reverse complement strand
CTCGGAAGGACCATGCGCTCTCGAGACACGGGTTTCTCCTTTCGGGCACCCACCTCACGGTCGGTCAGTCTTTGGGTCTTATCGCCGACAGGCTCCTAGCGCAACGAGATTCCGTGGCCGCAGGGCGGTCGGGCGTTCAATAGAAGCCGAGCGTGAGCTTGGCTTCCTCGCTGAGCATGTCCTTGTTCCACGCCGGCTCCCAGACGATATCCACCTTGGCCCGCGAGACGCCAGGAATTGTCTCGATCCTGGCTGCGACCTCGACCGGCAGGGATTCCGCCACCGGGCAGCCGGGGGCCGTGAGGGTCATCTGGACCGCGACGTTGCCTTCGGTATCGACGTCGACCTTGTAGATCAAGCCCATGTCGTAGATGTTGACCGGGATCTCCGGGTCGAAGATCGTCTTGAGGACGTCGACGATCTGCCGGTCAAGTTCCTTGATATCCGTCACGGGATCGTCCACCCGCAAGTCCTTTGCCTGTCCACCCGAGGACTCGACCTCGGGACCATCCATCACCGGATTTTCCAGATCTCCCACGGAATCCGCTGCCTCCATTCGAGAAGAACCCGATCGCCGTCGCCCCGGGACCGCTCACTCCGTCGTCACGACATCCTGCCCGTGCTCGCCGAGCGCAGATGCGACCGTATGCCAGCAGAGCGTCGCGCACTTGACCCGGGCCGGATATTCGCTGACGCCCGAGAAGACCTCGAGCTTGCCCAGTTCCTGGTCGGTCACTCCACCCGTGACCAGCTCGCGAAAGCCAGCGAAGAGCGAGAGGGCGTCCGCGACGCGCCGGCCCTTGAGCGCCTCGGTCATCAAGGACGCCGAGGCCGTCGAGATCGCACATCCGGCCCCCTGGAAGCCGATGTCGGCGATGACTCCATCTTGGATGTCCAGGGCCACCGTGATCCGGTCGCCGCACAGGGGGTTGTGGCCGTTGGCTTCGTGCGTTGCGGCCGGGAGCTTCTTGAAGTTCCGCGGCTTGCGGTTGTGATCGAGGATGACCTCCTGGTAGAGATCGGCTAGCTCGTTCATCGTCCGAAGACCTCGTTGACCTTGCAGAGCGCCTCTTGCAGGCGATCGAGCTCTTCCGGGGTGTTGTAGAAGGAAAGCGATGCCCGGGCCGTCGCCGGCACGCCGAAGCGTTCCATGACCGGTTGCGCGCAGTGGTGGCCCGCCCGGATGGCGATGCCCTGGCGATCGAGGAGGGTGCCGATGTCGTGCGGATGCACTCCCTCGAGCACGAACGAGAGGACCGCCGCCTTGTTTCGGGCCGTGCCAATCAGGCGCAGGCCGGGAACCTCGATCAGACGCTCGGCGCCGTAAGCCGTGAGGTCCTTCTCGTAGGCGGCGATCGCGGCCATTCCCACGCCTTCGAGGTACGTCAGCGCGGCCGCCAGACCGATCGCGCCCTCGATGTGCGGGGTGCCGGCCTCGAACTTGTAGGGCGGCCGGTTATAGGTCGTCTTTTCGAACGTCACGGACAGGATCATGTCGCCCCCCCCCTGGTAGGGCGGCATCGCCTCGAGGATCTCGGCCTTGCCGTAGAGCACGCCGATCCCCGTGGGACCGCAAACCTTGTGGCCCGAGAAAACGTAGAAGTCGCAGTCGAGGTCCTGGACGTCGACCGGCAGGTGCGGAACCGCCTGGGCGCCATCGATCAGGACCTTGGCGCCGACCGAGTGCGCCATCTCGATCATCTCGCGCACGGGATTGATCGTCCCGAGGGCGTTGGAAACGTGGGCAAGCGCCGCTATCCGGGTCCGCGGCGTCAAGAGGCGTGCGTACTCGTCGAGCAGCAGTTCGCCCGAGTCCGAGATGGGGACGACCTTGAGCAGCGCACCCTTCTCCGCGCAGAGCATCTGCCAGGGCACGATGTTGGAATGGTGCTCCATCGCCGTGATCAGAACCTGGTCTCCCGCCTTGAGGGTGGCACGGCCGAAGGTCTGGGCGACCAGGTTGATCCCCTCGGTAGCTCCGCGAACGAAGACGATCTCGTGGCTATCGGACGCATGGATGAAGCTGCGAACCGTCGCCCGTGCCGCCTCGTACTTCTCGGTCGCGAGCTCGCTTAGCTCGTAGAGCCCACGATGGACGTTCGAGTTCTGCTCGGCGTAGTAGCGGTGGATGGCCTCGATCACGGCACTTGGCTTCTGGCTGGTGGCCGCGCTGTCGAGGTACACCAGATCGTGGCCGCGTGCCTTGGCTGCCAGGATCGGGAAATCCTGGCGAATGCGCTCCACGTCGAGCGTCGGCCGCTCGATCACGCTCATCAGCTCACCTCCTGGAAATCGCCCGGCACGGGCAAGCACTCGAGCAGGCTGCCCGAAAGGGCCCCGGACAGGTGCTCGGGAACGGACGCGAGCACCTCGCTGGCAAAGGCATGCAGCAAGAGCCGGCGGGCGTCGTCCGCCGAGAGCCCGCGGCTCCGCAGGTAGAACAGCGCCGTCGCGTCGAGCTGCCCGATCGTGGCGCCGTGGCTGCACTTGACGTCGTCGGCGAAGATCTCGAGCTGAGGCTTGGTGTGGATCTGCGCGCCATCTGAAAGCAGCAGGTTGCGGTTGGTCTGCTGCGCCACGACCTTGACCGCGCCCTCGCGCACCACGACCTTGCCGTTGAAGACGCCCGTCGCAGCGCCGTCGAGCAAGCCTTTGTAGAGTTCCCGGCTGCGGGTGCGGGGATGGGCATGGTCGATGGTCGTGTGGAAGTCCACGTGCTGGCGATCGGTCACGAGATACAGCCCGTTGAGGGTTGCGCCGGCGCCCTCGCTCGTCAGGCTCACATGCAGATCCCAGCGAGCCAGCCCGGCCCCGAGCGACAGGGCGTTGGAGGTCCATTCGGCGTCCTTGCCGACCTCTGCCTGCAAGCGTCCGACGTACACGCAGTGCGGATCCTCTCGCTGCAAGACGGTGTGCGTGACGACCGCGCCCTCGTCGAGCTGCGACTGGCCCAGCGAGTGAGACAGGTGGGCCACGCTCGTGACCTCGGAGCGCGGGCCGTTCGGACCGGGGACTGCGGGACTCGCCAGGGTCGCATGGAGCTCTGCGAGCTGGATCCGGCTGTGCTTTCCGAACCAGAAGAAGTTCCGGAAATGTGCGGCCGCGGGCGCGGATCCCGGCATCGAGAGGAAGAGCAACAGCAGGGGCCGCTCCGACACCGTGTGATCGGCAACCTCGACCACGGCGCCATCCGTCGCCAGTGCCGTGAGGAGATCCGCCAGGCCGTCGTCGGTTCGCTGCGGCCGCCTCAGGAGATCCGCGAGCGCCGGATCCGACAGGCGCTCGGACAGGCTGGCGACCTGCACCCCTGCGGGCAGATCGCCCAGGCGCGAGGCACCTGGTGCCAGGTGGCCGTCGATGAAGACGGCCACGGGCCCGTCCCAGCCAGGAAGCCCGGCCGCTTGCAAGGCTCGTGCGGGACTGACCGCGACGTCGCGGTTATCCGGCCTCACCCCCGCGAGCGGGATCTCGGCCAGGGCCGCCAGATTCGTGTACTTCCAGTCCTCGATGCGACGGTCGGGCAGGCCCCGCTCGGCGAATCGGGCTGCGGCCTCGCCCCGCATCGCAACCAGCCACGCGGGCTCGCGGCCAACCCGGTCCGCCACGAAAGGCTCCAGGCCGACCCGGTCGGCGGCAACGACTCCGGTCATCGCGCACCGGCCCCCGCGAGTTCGTCCTCGATCCCGAACCGCGCGTAGCCCTCGCGTTCGAGATCCCGCGCCAGATCCGGTCCGCCCGACTGGTGGATGAGGCCCTTGTAGAGCACATGCACGTGCGTCGGCTGGATGTAGTGGAGCAGTCGCTCGTAGTGGGTGACCAGCACCATGGCGCGATCGGTGCGCCGCGAGCTGTCTGCGGCCGTCAACAGGGTGTTGGCGCCCAGTGCGACCGTCTTGAGGGCATCGATATCGAGGCCCGAATCGATCTCGTCGAGGATCGCCAGCTGCGGTTCCAGGACTGCCAGCTGCAGGATCTCGTTGCGCTTCTTCTCGCCGCCAGAGAATCCCTCGTTCACGGCTCGCTGCAGCAGCGCCGGGTCCACCTCGAGGAGCTTCATCTTCTGGCGGATCAGGGCAAGGAATTCCATCGCGTCGAGCTCCGGGAGTCCGCGGTGCTTGCGGATGGCGTTGAGGGCCGTCTTCAGGAAATAGGTGTTGGCGACCCCCGGGATCTCGAGCGGATACTGGAAGGCCAGGAAGACTCCCTGCCGGGCGCGCTCCTCGGGCGGTAGCGCCAGGAGGTCCTGACCCAGAAAGGTCACGGATCCGGCGGTGACGGCGTAGGCCTCGTGACCCGCCAGGACCTGGGCCAGCGTGCTCTTGCCCGAGCCGTTGGGCCCCATGATGGCGTGGATCTCGCCGCCGCGAATGCAGAGGTCGATCCCCTTGAGGATCTCGCGGCCATCGATGGCCGCGTGCAGGTTCTTGATCTCGAGGATCGGTGACGCTTCGTTCATATCGCTACCTTCCACGGTGGGTTCATCAGCCGATGCTGCCTTCCAGGCTCAAACCGAGGAGTTTCGTGGCCTCGACCGCGAACTCCATCGGTAGCTCGCGGAAGACATCCCTGCAAAAGCCATTGACGATCATCGAGACCGCATCTTCGGCCGAGATGCCGCGCTGCTGGCAGTAGAAGAGCTGGTCTTCGCCGATCTTGGACGTGGATGCCTCGTGCTCGACCTGTGCGGTGGGGTTCTTGGCCTCGAGGTAGGGAAAGGTGTGGGCCCCGCAGCGGTCTCCCAGCAGCAGCGAATCGCACCGGGAGTAGTTCCTGGCGTTGTGGGCCTGCGGCATCACGCGTACCAGCCCGCGGTAGGTCTGCTGCCCACGCCCGGCAGAGATGCCCTTGGATACGATCGTGCTCCGGGTGTTCCTGCCGATGTGGATCATCTTGGTGCCGGTATCGGCCTGCTGGAAGTGGTTGGTCAAGGCGACCGAATAGAACTCCCCGATCGAATCTTCTCCCACCAGGAGCACGCTGGGGTACTTCCAGGTGATGGCCGACCCCGTCTCGACCTGGGTCCACGAGATCTTGGCGCGGTCCATGGCCTTGCCCCGCTTGGTGACGAAGTTGTAGATCCCGCCCTTGCCGTCCTTGTCGCCCGGATACCAGTTCTGTACGGTCGAGTACTTGATCTGGGCATCATCGAGGGCAACGAGCTCGACCACGGCCGCGTGCAGCTGATTCTCGTCTCGTTTGGGTGCGGTACAGCCCTCGAGGTAGCTGACGTAGGCTCCCTTGTCGGCAACGATCAGTGTTCGCTCGAACTGG
>JAJXWQ010000057.1 GCA_021781555.1 bacterium | reverse complement strand
TGGGCCGGGTCGCCCAGCGCCAGGATCGGCACGCCGAAGGTGAGTAGGTCCTTGAGCAGGTCATCGCTAACCATCGAGACCTCGTCGACCACCAGGAGGTCGTAGGATTCTGGAAGGTCTGACCGCAGGGTGAAGCGCGGCTTGCCGGCGGCATCCTCTTCCACGCCGTAGATCAGCGAGTGGATGGTCCGAGCCGGAAGGCCCTTGCACTGCAAGACGAGGGCCGCCTTGCCGGTGTACGCCAGAAACGCGGTTCGGGATCGCGAGACGCCGAGCTCGGCGATCACGTGGTTGACCACCGTGGACTTGCCGGTGCCGGCGTAGCCGGCGACGCAGAAGACTTGCGAGCCGTGCGGATCTCGCCACCAGCGCTCGATCGCCCGAACGGCGGCCTGCTGCTCGGTGGTGAGTTCGATGTTCGTTGTCGTCACTGGCATTGCCGGTAGGCCTCCCTGGCCCTGCTCGAGGTGTCGATTCCGAAACGCTCGGCCAACGCCGGCGCCTGGTCTTCCGACCAGATCTCGCGGATCTCCCGCTTGGGCCAGCAGCCGTGCAGCTCGCGGAACTTGTACAGCGCCCAGTTGGGCTGGTAAGGGGTGCCATCGATGCGCCGGCGGTAGTGGGCCTGCGTCCGAAGCCGGAGCCAGTCATTGACCCGGCGCTCGTCTTCTCGCCTGGTCTTGCGCTCGGCCGCACCGACTGCCGTCAGTTCGGACAGCTCGCCAGCCTTCTCGCGCACCTCGCTTTCTTCGACCATGAAGGCCGCCCCGCATTCCGGGCAGACCCGGGTGCTCAGCGGCACGACCAGATAGCAGGACTTGCAGGTCTTGACCGGGGCGACGAATTCGCCGTTAGCGCGCTTGGCTTTGGCTGCCGCCAGCGTCCACTGGCGATCGTCCTCGGCAAAGCCGTGGCGGTGGACGTTGCCGGCGTGATCGAGGATCAGGGCCTGGGCCTTGCCGGGGGCCGGGCGCTGGACTCGGCCGAGCATCTGCACATGCAGGGCCAGGCTTTGCGTGGGCCGAGCGCAGATGACGGCGCCGAGATCCGGCAGGTCCCAGCCTTCGGTGAGGATGCCGCAGTTACTCACCACATCGAGCTCGCCGTCACGCAGCAGTTGCAGCACGCGGCCGCGCTCGATCGGATCGGTCTCGCCGTCGAGGTGGGCCGCCCGGGCGCCGACTCCTCGCAGGGAGCTGACCAGGTGCCGCGAGTGGGCCACGTTGGCGGCAAAGAGCACCGATCGCATGCCGCGGGCATGCTTGCCCCAGTGCTCGGCGATCGAGCCCAGCAGATTGGGCCTCTCGACCCGCAGGGCGAGCGTGCGGGGATCGAATTCACCGGCGAGCGTCCGGATGCCGACCAGGTCGGGGCTCGAGGGCGCCAGCACCCGGGTGCGCATCAGGTAGCCCTGGGCGATCGCCTCGCTCACCGTGATGGCCTCGACCAGGCCGTCAAACAGATCACCCAGGCCCTTGCCATCGATGCGCGTGGGCGTGGCGGTCAGGCCGATGACGTCAGCCGACGGGTAGGCGTCGAGAACGTGGCGATAAGAGGCGGCGCTGGCGTGATGGCAGTTGTGAACTAGAAATCCATCGGCGAAGTAGTTGTGATTCCCTTCGACCTCGAGGTTGTAGACCAGACCGTCTGGGCACAACCCTCGAGATCCGAGAGGATCTCCGAGTTGGTGAACCTCAACACGATCCACCCGTTCCAAGACAAGAAGTCCGACTTCCTCTCGTCCGCCTCTCGAACCTTCCTGGAGTTGTGGCTGCCGCCGTCCACCTCGATTGCGATCCTCCGTTTTCGATTGGCGATGTCCAGCTTGTAGTGGGTCGGATAGCCAAGCGCTCGTCCCTTGGTCGGAACGATCACCTCGGTTGGCCAACCCAGAGCATCCGCAAGAAGCTGCTGGGGAATGGGCGTAGGGTGTCCGTTTCCACCCCGAACCAGCGGTCGCCAGCCCATGGCCTTCAATGTTCCTGAAGCACGAGCCCTCGCAGCTGGGTCCTTCATGGGATTCTGAGTCTTCATCCGGCTTACGATCTCGTTCCGGAACCGGCGATTGGTGAGCGACATGTTCTGCGCCGCGATCCTCGAGGTTACCCAGCGCTTGCACAGATCCGAGCAATAGGCACGCCCCCGCCGAGCCAGGCTCAGCGCTTGCGCTCCTTTGGCCTCGACGATCATGCCGCAACCGACGCAAGGCAAAAGAACGACTTTCGCCCGGGCTTTCCTGCGGACGTCCTTGCACGGTGGGGAACAGATGGGGGTCATCGTCGAGTTCCAAGACCGGGGCGTGAAGATCGTCCCGCAAACCACGCAGACTCTCGCCTTCATCGTTCTTCCTCGCAACGAGATCGCCATGGCAAAGTGCCATGGCTGGGACATAGCCCCGGGTGGTGAAAATGGGGTGCGACGCCGTGCAGACGATGCTCCTGCCCGACGCCAGGTGGACTGAGACCAAGGTCTTCGGCCTCGACCGGAAGACGCGTGCAACACGGCGCCGCTCTATCCGGCCGGTCTCGTGATTGAAACTGTCGACGTAGTCACCAACCCGGATCGTCTCGATGGCCTTGCCATCTACCTGCGTTCCGGCGGGGAAGCACTCGTCGACCACGACCAGATCGGCCGGCGGCAGACTGCGGTGGACCAGGGTCTGGATGCTGGCCACCTGCACCTGCTGGCCGGGATCTGGCCGGAAGCCGGCCTTGATGATGCCGCAGGGCAGGCCGAAGAGTGCCAGACGGGCGCTGCACTGCTCGATCAGCTCGGTGCGGTGGGCGATGAACAGCACGTGCGAGCCGTGAGCGATCGCCAGCTCGATGAGGCGGGCCGCCACGGTCGTCTTACCGGATCCTGTTGGCGACACCAGAATGACGCGGCCGCTACCGGCAGCCACGGCCTCGCGCAGGCGGTCGATCGCCTGCACCTGGTAGCCGCGCAAGACCGGTACGGCTGGCCGATGAGCCGGCGCAGCGAAGAGAGGGCCCGGGCCGGAATGAAGCCGGCCCGGATCGGGAGACAGCATCAGAAGCTCGCCCGACGCTGCCTGGTGGAGGCTGCGGCCGCTGGTTGGCCAGGCGGTGTTGCCGCGGCCGTTGTCGAGGCCATGGGTGTGGTAGCAGATGCGGTTGTTTCCGCGGGGGAACCAGACGGCGATGCTGGCTGGACGGTCTGCTGCGCGGGAGCTGGCACAACTTCCTGCGGAGGAGCCGAACTCGCAGCTGGCGCGGTATTCGAAGCGGGCGCGGCCTCGGTCGCGCTAACCTCGATGGTCCGGCCAGCCGGCTCCATGGTCTCTGCTATTTCGCTGGCCTCGAGGTCGGCCTCATCGAAGTTCGTCGCCATCACCATCCGGTAGACCTTGATGGCCTCGGCGATCTCGGACTGCAGTTCCGTCGGCGTCTGTCCGCGGAGCGCGAACTTTGGCAGGAACCAGGTCAGCCCGCGGTCGTTGGATGTCTGCTCGGCCCACACTTCGACGAAGCGCGTGGAGTAGTGCCGCCGCGGGATCCGGTGCATGAAGGACTTCGAGATGAAGTCGTCGAAGAACCCGAGCGCCGTGCCGCTGATGCGCAAGATGGCATAGAAGGTCTCCTCGCCTTCCTTGAGCTGCAGCAAGACCGCCTTGCTCAGGTCGCACTTCGGCTTCCAGGCCTCGAGTTGCTTCTTGTCCTTGGGATTCGTCGGCTTGGGGCCCCACTTGGCCATTGGGCAGCCGACGCAGGATTTCGAGATCGGTTCGTCGTGGCCCGGGCCAGGTGCCGGATTCACGCCATCGGCCGACTTGCACAGGTATTCGCCCGAGGCCTCGGGGGCATCCGGATCCCAGCAGACCCGTCCCTGCTGGATGTGGGCGATGACGACATCGTCGAGGGTGTCATATTCGAGCGGATTTCCGTCGGGCCCTGGCACGATGAACTTGTGGCTGTCCTTGTCGAGCTTCATGAAGGTGAGCTTGGCGCGGACGTTGCCGGCGCAGCCGAAGATATCATCGAGCTCGGCCTGGCTCATGACGGGTCCGAGCTCGGTCGGGCCCGTGGTGGTGAGGGATTGTTCTGACATGGGCGTCTCCTTGCGATGTGATCGCGCGTAGGGGCTTGAGGGGCATGGGTTTACGCCAGGTAGGCTGCCGCAGCCTCGGGTGCAGCGACGGCCATGGCGGCGAACTGCATGAGCTTGCCGATCTCTTCTGAGGCCGACAGGTAGAGCTTCATGCTGCTTTGCAGCTTCTCGGACTCGGCCGTCAGGGCATCGAGCTCGTCCCTGGTCTTGAGATGTTCGGCGCTTAGGGCCTTGTGGGCATCGTCGCCCTTCAGGACCTTGGCCAGCTTCGCGCTTCGCTCGGCTTCGTTCTTGCCGGCAAGCTGGTCGCTCAAGGTGGGGTCGATGCGGATCTCGTTCTCGCGCTCGTCGATGGCCTTCTTGATGCGGTCCGCGTCGGTGCGCAGGGTCTTGAGGCGCGCATTGACGTCCCCGTAGCGTTCGTTGGCATCGAGGATGCGCTGCCAGCGCTCATCGAACTGGAAGGCATCCTTGACCTTCTGCAGCGACACCGGGAAGTTCGCCGGGTCGATGGCCGGCCCGAGGTGGAGCTCGACCAGGGTCGCGTTCAGGGCCGGCGGGCGCGCAGCAGACCCGCCAGCCGGGGGCGCCAGCGGGGCGCCTGGGGCCGGCACCACCCGGCCCACGGTCGATTCGGTCACGATGAGGTTCCTTTCTGTCGGCTCAGCCGACGGCGAAGACGCCGTTTCGCAGGCACAGCCTGGCGTCGGCTTGCTCGGCGATCTCGGCACGATGGGTGATGAAGTAGACGCGGTGCAGGTGGCCGAGCTCGACGGCCTTGCAGAGCATCTCGAAATAGGCCTGTGCCCGTTCAGTCGAAAGCGCGCCGTCGGCCTCGTCGCGGATGATCTCCTCGACCCGCGCCCCGGCCCGCAGGCCGCCAAACAGCGACAGGGCCAGCGAGAGTGCCTCGCCAAGGATGACCCGCTCGCCGCCCGACTTCTCGCCGATGAGTGCGGTCGGCTTCTCGGCATCGAGCACGCGGATATCGAACTCCTTGTCCGACGTGCCACCGCCCTTGAGGATGCGCTGGGTCTGGAACTGGATGGCGAACCGGGTGCCGTAACATTCCTCGAGGAGCGACTTCACCAGCTGCTCGACCTGCGGGCCGGCGGCGTCGATCTTGAGGGCCTGGATGCCCTCTGGCCCAAAGGCGATCGCCAGGTGCTCCCAGACGGCCTTCTTGTCCATGAGCGCGGTGCACTCGGCCTCGGCAGCTGAGAGTTCGGGGGCGAGCGCTTCGAGGGTCTCGATCGCCCCGCGCCGGCGGCCGACTTCTTCGCGGGCTGCGCCGGCTGCAGCTTCCAGTTCCGTCTGGCGGCGAGCCGCTCGCTCGGTTTCGTCTTGCAAACGGCGGGCTTCGGCTGCTCTTTCGGCAAGCCCAGCGAGCTCGGACTGCAGGGCTTCGATGCGATCCTTGAGGGCGATGCCTTCTGCGAGTACCTGAGAGCTTTCGCGGTTCAGGTCTTCGATGTGGCGCTCGGCTGCCGCCATGAGCGGTGCTTGGGCGGCCAGGTCCCGGAGGGCGGCCAGCCGGTCTTGCAGCGTCTTTTCGGTCTTTGCAGCCTGGGCGATCGCCTGGCGGATGATGCTGGCATCGGCATCCCGGCCGAATGAGATCAGCGAGGCGGTGAGTTCGGCGATCGCGGTGTCGATGGCGCCGATTGCTGGATCGGGCGGGGGCTCGGTCGGAATCTGGTGCCGAGCCGCTCGGGCCGCAGCCTGCTCAGCCTCGGCTGCCCCGACCGCCACCTGGGCATCGGCGATCGCCGCGTCCCGCTCGAGGCGGGCGGCTTCGAGTTGATCGTTCGCACCCTGGATCGCGGCCTCGATCTCGACGACATTCCGCTCGAGGTCGGCCACCTGGTCGCGGCCCTGCCGGGCGTCCTCGAGCAGGAGGCAGCCTTCCTGGAGCAGTGGCAGCGGCTGGATCTTGGCGCAGCCCACCTCGTCAATCAAATTTGCCCTGGACTCGGTCTCTGCCACGGCGCGCTGAGCGTCGGCCAGGTTGCCTGTCAAAAAGCGCAATTGGTCTTCCGCCCGCTTCAGCGCATCGAGCGACTGGGCAGCGCTCAGATTCTTGCGAACCTCGCGAAGCGCCACCTCGGCATCCTTGCACCTGGCGCCGGCCGCGGCGATCGTCGTCTGGTGGGCAGCTCGTGCCGCGGCAACAAGGGCATCGCGTTCCCGCTCCTTGGTGGCGATAGCAGTGCGCACCTTGGCGGCCTCGATGAGTCGGGCTTGCAAAGCCTCGAGCTCGGCCCGCCGTTCGGAGATGCCCCCTTGAACCGCAGCCAGGTCCGTTTCTACAGTCGCGATTACTGACGTCGCGGCCGCAATCTCTGGCCGCCGGGCCAGGACGGCCTCCTCGGCATCGATGGCGCCTGTGATCTCGTCGTAGCGATCGCGCTTGCGCTGGCGATCGCCCTCGAGACGGGCCAGGTCAGTCTCCAGCCGCTCGCGGCCATCCATCTGCTGGGCCAGAGCAGCAGCGCGGCGCTCGAGGTCCAAGACGAGATCGGCCTGCGTCTGCAGATCGGCAAGCAGGCGCTCGAGGGCAGCTTCCTCATTGGCCAGAGTCTCGCGCAGGCCGGGCAGGCCCGCCTGCTGCCTGCGGATCTCGTCGATCTGCGCGGTCAGCTCAGCGATACGGCGTCCCAGCTCCTTGGCCCGATCGGCCGCCAGGGTGGCGATCGTCTGCAGGATCTCCACCGCCAGGCGCCGCACGATGAAGTCACGCTTCTCGCTCCGCGACAACTCGTGGAAGGCGCCGTCCTTCTTTTGCGGCGCGAACCAGGTGGCCAGGCTCTCGGCACGCGGCATCAGCCGCTCGACGATCGCCGCCTTGTAGGCCTTGACGCTCCCCGAAGGGGTGACAGGTTCCGCCTGGCCTTCGGCGCCGATGGCGTAGAGGTAGGCCTCCGTGGCCCCGCCCACCTTGACGACGCTGCGGTAGCGCTGGCCGCCGTAAGACCAGTGCAGCTCGAGGCGGCCGCGGCCGTCGCGGAACTGGTCGGCCAGCGAACCGGCATGGTCCGGAAAATCCAGGTACAGCGCGGCGAACAAGGCCTGGACCGTGCTGGATTTACCGGCGCCGTTCTCGCCGACAATGGCTACGGTGCGCGCCGTCTGGGGCAGCGCGTCAAAGTCGAGATCGATGCGGTCAATCCCGATGAGGCCCTGGGCCAGCAGGCGGTGGAATCTCATGCCGCTGCCTGCCTCTCAAGCTCGGCCAAGGCGGCGATCGCCTCGAGCTTGAAAGCAGCAGGCGGTTCGCCTACCGTGCGCCAGTAGGCCTCGAGCATTTCCTGGAGGCTCTCGGCCTGGGCGATCTCCTCGCAGCGCAGTCGGGTGCCGGCCTCGGGCTGGATCTCGACCTTGGCATCCGGCCAGCGATCGAGGGCATCGGCCCGGGCCTGCACGGCTTCGGCCATGCGCGCCTCGGGAACCGAGATGCGAACGCGCACCTCGGCGTCGTCGGCGATGACCGCAGGTTTCTCGGTGCGCCAGCCGTCCTGCTCGGACCAGGAGCAACTCACGGTGACCATCGGCCGGGTGGGAATGTTGCGGACTTCGACCTGCGGCAACTCGCCCTTGGCGCCCATCGTCCAGAGCAGATAGCCCTTGTCGTCGTCAGCCTCTCCCCAGTTCGACCGAGCGATGCTTCCGGCGTACCAGACCCGCGGATCGAGGGACTGCAGCTGGTGGATGTGGCCGAGCATCACGGCGTCGGCACCGGAACTCAAGAGGTCGGCGACAGAGAGCTTGATCCCCTGCTGGTGCTGCTTCTCGCCCCAGGACAGCTTGCGGCCGGCCACGTCGGCGTGGGCCAGCAGGATCGCGGGTCGCGCGTGCCCGGCCACGGCCCGGAAATCTTCCAGGATGCCCCGGATGCGGGCCTCGGAATCGCGATGACCGTCCTCGATAGAACCCTCGGTTGCGAGTCCCTTCAGATCGAGGTGCGGCAGGGCGAGGATATCAACCCCGGCGGCATCCAGGACTGCCGGGGCCTCGCAGATCTGCAGGTGGTGTGGGGTGGCCAGGTGGTTGTAGATCGACAGATCGAAGGGGACGTCGTGATTGCCCCGGATGGCGAAGAACGGCGCGATCCGGACGATCGCCGACAGCCAGCTGGCCAGCACGTTGCGGTCGGCGATCGAACTGCGGGTGTCGAAGATGTCGCCGGCCTGCACGACCAGGTCTGGCTGCAACCGCTCGAGGTCCTCGAGGAGGAAGGCCAGAGACCGGTCGACCTGGGCCTGGCGATCCCGGAGACCTACATGAAGGTCTCCGAGATGCGCCACGCGAATGTGGCGGGTCGCCATCACCGGGTCTTCCCCGGCTGGCCGTTGACGACCTGCCAGCCCTCGAGCTTCGCCCGGACCTGCACGACGATGTCGCGTTCCGACTGGTTGATGACGTCCTTGAACGTCTCGCAGTAGAGGCCGAACCAGGGCTCCTTGCGCTCCTCGCTCGGCGCGCTGAACAGGAGCTTTGCCGGGAAGGCGTATACCTTGTCCGTGCCCGGCGCCGCGTCGGGATCCTGGAGGCCTTCCCAGATTGGGATCTGGACGTTGATGAACGTCGGCAGCTTGACCACGGAAGCGCCGTCATCCGACTCGACCTTGATCGAGTAGCTGCGCTCGTTGTCGAGCTTGGCGTCGTACGTGAAAGTCGTTGCTAGCGAGAGGTTCGAGATCATCGCGAAGAGGGAGCTGCCGTCTTCGACCTCGGGGTACCGGTCCTCAAGGAACGACTTGAACGACTTGTGGTTGAGAGAGACCTTCTTGTTTGCCAGGAGCGGCAGCCAAAGCTCTGACTGCCGGGTGCGCTCCATCTTGAGCACCACCGTGTCGTCGTTTGCTTCCTCGTCGAGGAGCGCGACGACCTCGCCGCCGTGGCAGTAGACGATGGTGCGATCGGGCTTGGCCCAGCGTTGCAGGTAGGAGGCCAGGCTCTCGATGTCCGCGACCGTGCGATGCCGGGGCGGGACCTTGAGGTCGGCCGGGGTGAACTCGACGATCTTGGTGATGCCGTCGGTGTCCGGCGGTGGCTGGATGTTGAAGCGCTGGTTGTTCATGGCTAAGGGCGTGCTCCTGTAGACGCGCGCGGACAGAGCCCGGGCGCTCGTGGGTGAGTCGGGTCAGGTTTGGCGGTCAGGACCGCGTTGCTTGGCTACGCCTGGGCGGCGCGCTTCCGGTTGATGTCGGCCACGCCCGGCAGCGGGAGCTGGTCGTCCTTGAGATCGGGGTCGACGGTGATTACCCGCTGGCTATCGATCGTGTTGACTGCCAGGATCTCGGCTTTGGCTGCCGGCGCCGGGGCGGTGAGCTTGATGGCCGTAGCCACCTTGCGGAAGTTGTCGCCCTCGGCCGAGATCTTGATGTCGAGGCTGATCTTGGCCACGGCCTTGGGGTTGTCGGTGGCATCCAGGGCCGCGGACGCGTCCTGGATCTTGCGGTTGAGTTCGGCTATGACCTCGCCGTCGGCGAGGTGGGCGATGGTGAGTGGTTCTTTCATGGGTACGTCTCCTTGAAATGACGCCGCGGCGGGGCGGCGGAAAGCTAGACGAGAAGCGTGAACTGGCGGCGCTGGCAGCCAGCGAGCACCTTGTCGATGGCAAGGCAGATGGCGTCGGTCGTGGGACGCACCCACGCGCCGGCGAAAGGCAAGCGGGAGCCGGCGGCATACGAGATGGTCCTCGCCCCAGGTGCGACCACGACGGACCAGAGCAGGATCGAGCCGTCGGCAAGCCGCACGACCCCGCAGAACGTCAAGCCGTCATTCCGCTCGATCCAGACCCGAATCATCGGAACCACCTCGGAGCGGCAACGGCCGCGATGGCCAGGATCAGCAAACCGGCAAGGATAAATCGGAGTACGAGGAGCTCGAACTTGGCCCGGCGCCGGGCGACTTCCGAGCGGGCCTGCTGAACGGTACCGGTGACAGCAAGACGCTCGAGCCTCAGGCGCTTGAACGTGGTCAGAGGCAGCTCGGGGGGCTGCGAGGAAACCGAATCCGGCGCCCCCGCCTGAACTCCTGCGAGCCCCGGAACCGTGCCCAAGTTGGGGCGGGCCTCCTGGCGATCGGCAAAGCTCATCGAGGTCATCGTGTCACTCCATTGCGCGAAGGAACTGCGCTGGAAGGCGATGGACGCGTCCAGTAATCAGCCAGACTGTCCACCGTCGCGGTCTTTGTGGTCCCCTGATGGCCGCCACGGACGCGGGTCTCGATGTACGCCTCCAGATCGGCCCGGCGAACCCGCCGCGCCCGCCTGGACAGGTCGACGAAAGGGATTTCCCCCGCTCGGATCTTGGAGTAAACGGTCTTGATGTCGAGCGTCAGGATCTGCGCCACCTGGTGAGGTGTCAGGAGATCCCCTGGCAGAGTCTTGGAGCTAGCCATGGTCTGCGTTCGCCTTCATCTCTTTGCCATTGGTGGCCGGACGGAGGTAAGGCCTTCCGTCTTGCTGGCCAGCGTCTTCTCGCTGTGGCGCAATGCAACCGGGGATGGGCTCTTCGCCGAGAAGTTGCTTGCGAACCTCACTGGGTGCGATCCCCAGGCGAGGTCCGAGAACGTCGGCAAGCCGGCTGATGGTGAAGTTCGGGAGTCTCTGCAGATTGAAGCTGTCTTGCTCCCAGCGCTGAAAGGATCTCTCGCCAAATCCGGAGATCTGCTCGAGCTGCCGCTGCGTCAGAAGTGCGCGTCGCCGGAGGACGCTTAGAAAGTTCCGCCTCATGTGTTGGAGTATCCACCTAATTTGGCGGAAAAACAAGAGGGAGCCCTTGCTCAAAATAATTCCGAGGATTGTTTCGCTGGCGCTATCAAATCGATGAAATACGCTAATCACGACACTCTCAGCCTATGCGACATCAGGGAAGTCGGGACCTTGAATCCGCCTCAAGTGGTGGATTTTCCGCCCAAAATGGCGGTACAATCGACCAGGACGTAGCGCACCAGGAGGATCCATGGGAAAGGTTTTCGGGACATATTTCAGGGCCCGCCTTGAGTCTCTCGGACTCAATGTGAACCAGGCGGCCGAGCGATCCGGGATCTCAAATCAGCTTCTATATCGCTTGCGTGATGGCGAGCGAAAGGCCACTGGGCGGACGATTGCCAAGCTTGCCGAGATCCTCGAGCTGCCGACCTCGACGCTGCAGGCCTGGGCCGATGCCGACGAACTGGGACCTGAGCGGATGAAACACCTTATCTTGGAGACCGCTGGTGAAAGGCCCCCGGAAGTAACGTCGTTCTTGGGCAGAGATCGGGCCCAAGGATTGCTCCGTGAGTTTGGGCGTCCGATAGCGCAAGAGCTGACCGAGGCCAGCCCGGATTCGATATACGTTTCCAACAGAATACCGACGTTCGATCCGTCTTCGGTCGCATCATCTGCACCGATCGGCGCTCCTCCACCTGGTGCCTCACCACTGGCTGTGCAGGCGATCGAATGGTTGAATGCCCTGCCGCCAGAGGAGCGCCTGGCCGAGCTACGGTACCTTGAAGAGCGTGTCAGGCGATTGCAGAGGGAGAAGGCCGAGCGCGAGGCTGTGCAAGGCGAGCCGGAAGCCTGAGCGCAGCAGCGAATCGTGGCGCAATGCGCAGGTCCAGCCCTCCCGGGAGGACCGAACCCGCTGTAAACTCGCTCTGCGAGCCTATTACCGGCCAGCTGACCTCCCGGCTTCATTGGCGTGGGAGACTGCGCTCAGGACCACGAGAATCTCTTCGATGGATAGACGATCGGAGAGATCCGCGCGCTGGCTCGCGCTATCGCCGTCTGCCGTTTGGTGTTCTTGGTTCATAGCGGACTCCTTATCTCGCGGGAAAGAAACAGCCCTCGGGCTCAGAGTCCGCGCGCGGAACGGAAAGCAAAGAGTAACATAGGTTTATATCGCCAGGTTAAGCCAGCAAGGGGCATGAGCGGCGGCTTCGGAGGCACCAGCCTCTGCGTGAAGACGGATAACCAGCCTCTAGACTGGAACGTAAGCCTGGAGAATGGCGAACGGCCTGCAAATTGGCACCAAAAGATCAGTAGTTTCTGCATATCCCAATGCGTGAATATTTGAAGATTTTAGCCTCCCCTAACTCGCTCAAAAGAGTACCCCAGCTTCGCTAATTCCTTGACAATCTATGACACTACTTGCATTATCGAAGCCATGCCTGGGGACGATGAACCACTATTCAATTTGCTGGCCGAAAAGGTCAGGGCCCGCCGGCAGGAACTTGGGATCTCGTCCGGATCTGAGCTGGGCAGGCGCGCCGGTGTAGACCAGTCGCTCATATCTCGCATCGAGTCAGGCAAGCGACTTCCGTCCCTGGACGATCTCGCGAAGATCGCCGCTGCCCTCAAGGTGCCAGCGGAGGACCTCGTGCTCCTGGCCGACGTCGACGACCTTGGCCTCGAGCGGGTCTCGAAGCTGGTCGAGTATGCGACCGGCAAAGGCATCAGTCCTCGTGTTGTCGCGATCATGGAAGCTGCAAAGCGCCTTCCGCCGTTCTTCCAGGACGTGGCGCTGGCGCTCGTCGAATCAGGCTTGCCGAAGACGCCCTGGAGCGCCGGCGACGATCGCGACAAGGAAGCCCTGGCCGAGCAGCTCTTCGCCCGTGCCGGCGAGCTCAAGAGTCAGGCTCATCATCTCGAGGCCGAGGCGCAGATCCTCTTGGCCGAAGCGAGGCAGACCACAAGATCACGCTGAACGGATTAGGCGAACAGTCGGGAGAATACGCCATGGGTACCAGACGCGGAAACTACGAGGGTTCCAAGCCCTACCTCCGTGCGGATGGCCGCTGGGAGTGCAAGGTCATGGTCGGCTATTCACCGGACGGCAAGCGGATCCGCAAGACCGTGCTCGGCAAGTCGAAGGCCGAGGCCGTCGAGAAGGCGAACGAGGCCAAGGTCGGGGTTGCGACCCGCCAGATCACGCCCACGAACTCCGGCAAGGCCATGCTTTTTTCCGAATTCCTAAAGCAGTGGCTCGAGACGGTCGTGAAGCCGAACCAGAGCGAGAAGACCTACGACAATTACTGGCGCCAGTGCAAGAACCACATCATCCCGGCGCTGGGCGGCATGCGGATAGACCGGATCTCGCCGATGAACGTCCAGGCCTTCGTGGCGCTGATCGCGGAAAAGAAGTGCATGCGCCAGGAGAAGAAGGAAAAGCCACCCAAGCAAGGCCGCACCACAAGGAAGGAACGTGCCATGCAGCGCTTGGCTACCGCGCTCGAGCCAGAAGGCGCCAGCTCGGCTAAGCCCCAAGGAGCATCCCGGACCGAGCCAACCCCTGGGAACAGCGCTGCGCTTCAACCCGCTGCGCAGGAATCCAAGGCAGAGCCGCCGAAAACGCTCTCAAAGAGCAGCCAGTTCGGCATCATGGCCATCTTGAACTCGGCCATGTCCCAGGCGGTCCAGTGGGGCCTCATCACCCAGAACCCCTGTACCGCCGTCGAGAAGCCCAAGGTGCCAAAACACATCGCGCCATTCTGGGATGCCGACGAGGCGCGCCGGTTCCTCGACGCCGCTGCCGGCGATCGCTATTACGTGCTGTACCAGGTTGCCCTGCACTCTGGCCTGCGTTTCGGCGAGGTGCTCGGGCTCGAGTGGCAGCAGATCGATCTCGCGACTGGCAAGATCAGCGTCGCGCAGCAACTGCGCGAGGTCTCCGGCAAGCATACCGTTGCCGGGCCCAAGAAGAACTCCGTGCGCACCATCCCGATCCCCAAGTCAGTCGTCTCCGACCTCGTCAAGCACCGCGAAAAGCTCATGGCCGAGGGGCTGGCTGGCTCGCGCTGGGTGTTTCCGGATGCCAACGGCGGGCCCCTGCGCCAGTCGAACATCGTCCGGCGGAGCTTCAACCCGATCGTCGAGCGGGCGAAAGTCCGCCGGATCACCTTCCACGGGCTTCGCCACAGCTTTGCAACTTTGTTGTTGTCGAACGGTGTTGACATCAGGACCGTTTCGGAGCTGCTGGGCCACGCCGACCCCGCCATGACGTTGCGGGTCTATGCGCACGCCATGCCCGGCCACAAACAGGCTGCGGCCGACAAACTGCAGGAGGTCCTGGGGCAGAAGGCGAAGAAGGGGCGCGGATCGGCCAAGAAAGTCATGGCGGCGGGAGGTCAGTAGACCGGAAGCGGTGAAGATTGCCCGCCGGCGCGGTGATGCAGATCACCATAACCAGGCTTATGCGACGTTTTGGGCAACCATCAGCTTGCGGCCTGCGGGGACGACCTCCTGTCTACCAGCCGCCGGGCAGCCAGGTGTATAGTGTTTCGAAGCTCGTCCCCTTGGCTCCAGAAGGCCTAGTAACTTGGAAAACTCTGTGATCTTCGATCAAGCTTTCACGCGTGAAGGCGTTACGGTCGTTAGGCCGAGCGACGCCATCCGGACCGAATCAGTCGACGAGCTGAGAGCGTATCTCGAGGGCTGTCTGAAAAAGGACGCGGTACACGTTGTCTTCGACCTGTCCAAGGTCGCCTTCATTTGCAGCAGTGGCCTTGGCGTCCTGATGGAACTGGTCTCCAAGTTTCGAAGGCAAGAGGGCAATATCGTATTCGCAGGTCTCACCGGCTTGGCCTTCAAGACCTTCAAGACGATGCAGCTGCAAAGAATCTTCTCGGTTTTCGGCACGACGCAGGAGGCAATCGAGTACTTCGAGAAAGCACAAGCTTGAGGCCATTCTCCAGTAAGAGGACGTTCCGCAGCAGTCTCAGCCAGATTCGAGACGTCCAGGCGTACGTTCTTGGGACGCCGGCAGTGCGGAAACTGTCGGCCATCGAACGCCAGGAGATCGAGCTCGCAATCGAAGAGGCCTATGCCAATGTTGTTCGCCATGCATACAAGGGAACGCCTGACGCTCTGGTAGTCGTAGGCGTTCACCTTTCTGGGCTCAAGCTGAGCATCTCTCTATCTGACGAAGGGCAGCCCTTCGAGGCTGCCGATTTACCGGAGCTTGATATCGAAGCCCATTACCGAGAAGGCAAGACTGGAGGTCTCGGGCTATACATGATTCGATCCCTGATGGACGAGGTCGTTTATCAGAGGGTAGGGCTTGAAAACCAGATTCTGATGGCCAAGTATCTGGGACGCGAGGTCCCTCCAGCTCTTGCGAGCCAACCGGCCGAGGGTAACGCGGCAGAATGACCTCAACGATCCGTGCCCTCTTTGCCGATCGCCTGAGACAGGCGCGCAAGCTGCGTGGCCTTACTCAGGCTGCCCTCGCCGATAGGCTAGGCGTTGCCAAGACAACTTACATCCAGTGGGAGAAGTCGGATGGCAAATGGCAGCCATCGTGGGAGCAACTCGCCGAGATCTGCCGGCTCACCAGGCTCCCCTCAATTTGGTTCTTCTTCGATGACGGCCTTTCTGACGACGAGATGAAGATGGCTGCCGAGATCTCGATCTTGCCGCTCGAGACCAGGAAGACCGTCGCCGACCTCATCCGCTTGCTTCACTGATACGCTCGGACGACGACGACAGTCCGGTCGTCTCGCTCGGCACCCAGGCCACAAAAGACCGCAAGTTCGTCAAACAGGGATGCTCGTATCGTGTCGGCGGCTGAACCGGACTCCTGACGGAGAAGGTGTTGAACCCGATCCTCCCCGAAAGCCTCTCCGGCAGCGTTGCATGCCTCAGCGATGCCATCAGTGAAAAACAGGACCGCCTCGCCCGATTCGAGCGCCACTGTGCTGGCCGTGTATGTGGCATCGGTCAGGACTCCGAGTACAAAGCCAGGCTCGCCAAGCTGGCCCGAAGCCGAGATCGGCAGGGGCAGGCCGGCATTGGCGATGCTTAGCGACCGGTCCTGACGATCGTAGACCGCATAGCAGGCTGCAAGGAATGTCCTCCCGTTGGGCCGCACCTGGCTGAACATCCGGTTAGCCTGCGCGATAACTTCCTCGGGCGCGAGGGCGCACTTGTCGATGGACCCGAAGATCGTCTTGGCCATCGTCATCACCATTGCCCCCTGGACCCCGTGGCCCGAAACGTCGCCGAGAACGATGCCGATGCGGTTCTCATCCAGAACAAACGCGTCGAAAAAGTCTCCCCCGACGGCCATCGAAGGGCGCATCTCGCCAGACAGATCGAGGCCCGGCACGACCGGGAGAGCGCTGGGCAAGAGCCCCTGCTGGATCTCTCTGGCCCCAGCCAGCTCGGCCTCGATCCGAGCCTCATCCTCACGCTTGGCAATTAACAGAGACGTCTGGCGCGCCATCTGGAGCAGGATCTCCATCTGCTGGCCCATGCCTCGTACCAGCTCGCGATCGGCCTCCACATAGGGCTGCTGACTCTTGCGAGGCCCCAGCACCACAGCGCCGGTTACCGAGCCCCCGGCATGCAGAGCAATCGCCGTTGCCTCCGTGACAGGACCAATGGTGGCAGGCTCTGCCTGTCCATGGAGAGCTGGATGCTCGAGGGGAAGGACGAAAGTGGCCCCGGGCGGCAGGCCCAGAGAATCAAAAATTTCCAGGCCCCTCTCATCCTTGAGCAGGATAGCGATCGCCTCTGGGTGAAGCAGCTCCTCGAGCAGTGCGATGAACTTCCGGACGATCTGCCCGGCCTCCGGGACCGCCGCCGCCTCGGTGTTGAAACGCTGCATGGCCGTGGCCTGGTTGTAGGGCGTCCGGAACATCACGCGATCGACGAGCCGCTTGATCCCGGCATGCATCGGGACGATAGACAACGCGATCGTCCCGTCGACAGCCCACCGGGGAAGTCCAAGGAGCGAGGGGAGCGCCGATGCCGAGGATCCGACCAGGAAGTAAAGTAGGAACACGAGGCCGAGCAAGAGCACGTAGGTCGTTGTGCGCTTGACGATGATGTCGATGCCGAAAAGCCTGGTCCGGAGAACCGCGTAGCCGATGAACAGCGGGAAAAGGGCAAAGGCATACAAGGCGACGTCCGATGAAAAGGGCGGGGTCAAGTGAATCATCCGGAGCGAGCGCCAAAGGATCGCGGGACCGTAAGAAAACAGGACGCCTAGGAACATCACGGACGATTGGCCCCTAAGGATCGGATCCCGCGAAAACAGAAAGCGGCCACACGAAGCGGCGAACACTACCATTGCGATCGACAAAGCCGGCTGAAAAAATGCGGTCATCTCCATAAAGTTCCGCGTCGCCGAAAATCCTTGCGCCTCAATACCTCCGTTACTGAAATGGAGCACAAGGAAATACAGTAGATACAGCGAGACGACCACGATCGGCACCGCCCTGATGACTGCCAGCTGTCGGCGAGATGTTGCGGGTCGGCGGGGCAGAAATGTGGCTAGCTCCACGTACAGCAGGGGCCTGACGCCGTAGAGTAGCCAGTCAAGCCTTGGGAAGAGAGACGTCAAGACCAAATCGGAGTACGTCAGATCTTGGGCAGCCTCGACCAGGCACAGCACGAAGAACACGATAGCGGCCGGCTCGCCCGGCCTTTTCCATACGACAAAAAGACCAGCAAGCAGCCAGAGCAGGCTGAACGCGAGAAACCTGCCAAATGTGCCCTCAAGATCGGAGAAAGTGAACCGCACGATCGGGAGGCGTCTTCTGATGGCCCGTCCCCGCGAGTAAGCCTCTGGCTGCGTGACGTCCCGAAGGCCAGGCCTTATGAAGTCGTACGTGACGACGGTGCCGACCTTCTTTTCCGATATGCGCTTAAAGAACCCCCTGATCGTGAGGACGGGAACTCCGTCCACCGCCGTAAGAGCGTCATTGAATCGGATAACCTTGGGCGCGGAGGGAGGTTGGTAGGCGGATACGATCAGCGGGTGGAAGAGAAAGAAACCGGCGAAAGGTCTCCCGACGAGACTAAGGCCTGCCAGGCTGATGGGGGCTGCGAGAGCGAGATAGAACAGCAGGGCGGGGGCAATGATAAGAAGTCTTCTACGTAGCGTTTCCATTCTTTGACCATCGGAGCCAGCTCGAGGCAATCGCGCTCCGGCGGCACGACACATTCGCGGAGCCCTTGGTAAAGTAAAGCATGCTCGCATCTACCCTGCACGGCGCCGACTGGAGCGCGCTTGGCGCTGAGGCGCTAGGACATCTCCAGAATCTGCTTCGTATCGACACATCGAACCCACCTGGAAATGAAGCTCCAGCTGCCGCCTACCTGGAGAGGGTTCTCCGTGCCGAAGGCATACCCTGCGAGATCATCGAGTCCGCGCCAGGCCGCGCCAACCTCTTCGCTCGACTCGACGGCGGAAATCCGCGGGGAGGCCTAATCCTCTCATCACACCTTGATGTGGTCCCAGCCGAGCCCGAGCTGTGGAAGCACCCACCCTTTGGTGGGGAGGTGCATGACGGCTGCATCTGGGGCCGCGGCGCCATCGACATGAAGCATTTTACGATCAACTCGCTCATGACGGTCATCCTCCTGAAGCGACTTCGTCTGCCGCTCGTCCGCGATGTCGTGTTTGCTGCGATTGCCGATGAGGAGGCGGGGATGGACTTCGGTTCGGCATGGCTTGTCGACAATCGCCCTGACCTGCTCCAAGGCGAGTACTGCCTTACAGAGGGCGGCGGGGCCACGGGATACGTGGGCAACCGACCGCTGTACACCATCCAGGCTGCCGCTAAGGGGGTCGCATGGCTCAGGGTCTCGACGACCGGCGCTCCTGGCCACGGCTCCATGCCACACGCCGACAACGCCGTGGTCCGCCTTGGGCGAGTGCTTGCTAGGCTAGGAACCCGACCGCTTCCTTTCGACTTGCGACCGTCCGTCCGAACTTACCTGGCCGGACTGGCCGGGGTCTCGGGGTGGCGGCAGAGGCTAGCTCTTCATCTTGCGACCGTCCCTTTCTCCAGCGAGATTGCCCTGCGCCACGGGGCGCTCGGCGAACGAGTACGGGCGTTGCGGGCGCTCCTGCGGAACACCGTTTCGCCCACCGGCCTCACGGCTGGTCACAAGGAAAACGTCATCCCATCTCGCGCCTCCGCGATCCTCGACGGGAGATTGTTGCCCGGGACTCCTGTTGAGGAGTTCTTGCGCCAGATCAGAGCCATAGCCCGAGAAGAGCTAGACATCGAGATCCTGAGGACCATCCCCGCCGTCGTTCAGGAATTCGAATCGCCTCTCTATGATGTCATAGCGCAAGTCGTGAAGGAACAGCATCCGGGATGCGCAGTCGTCCCGGGCGTCCTCACGGGTCTGACAGACGCGGCTCAATTCCAGCGACTCGGACTGAGGACGTATGGCTTTGCGCCGCTGAAGATCCCGCCAGATTTCCCGTACAACCGCCTTTTCCATGGACACGACGAGCGCATCCCGGTCGAAGGGTTTCTGTGGGGTCTGCAGACGCTGTTCGAGGCGGTCCGGAGGTTTTGCGCGCCCTCTGCCCCATAGCGCCGGGGCGCGAAGCTGGATCGCCTCAGGAACCGCTCCGATAGACGCTTGTTGAGGGGGAGTCCAAGTGCGCCGGAGTTCGTCGGTCCAGGCGAGAGGTGGCTCGAAAAGCGGCGGAATCATGCTTGTGCCAACGCGCTCGGCAAGGGCAAGTAGTTTTTTGGGCAACCACCGCCCTCGGGCCAGGAAGCCCTGTTATAGCGGCATCTGGTTGGGTGCTCCGTCTACGCCAAGCAAATCGAGGTAGCGTCCGCGCTACATTCAGATTTGAACGCACGACAACTTTTTCATAAGGTCTTGTTCATCAGGCGCCTACGGAAGAAAACGGACACCGGTGGCGTACTGGCACTGATTAAGTCTTGACGTAAAGGAGACCGAGATGCTTTTCGCAACCCCCTTCATCCCCGCCGTCCTGGCAGGAAACCTCTCTATGGCGCAGCCTAATCTAGACCAGAGCCTCAAGAACAAACTAGCGGCAGCTGCGATCAGCGAGGATGTCTTCGATCGGGCCCATTTCGCCAAGGGAGACGGCTGGAAGACCATGACCCATGGTCAGGCTGAACATGCCGGCCCAAGCGTGGCGGAGGTCAGCCACCTGTCAGTGGCCGAAGTTAGCGAGGACGTCTTCGATCGGGCCCACTTCGCCAAGGGAGACGGCTGGAAGACCATGACCCATAGTCAGGCTGAACATGCAGGCCCAAGCGCGGCGGAGGCCAGCCCACTGTCGGTGGCCGAAGTTAGCGAGGACGTCTTCGATCGGGCCCACTTCGCCAAGGGAGACGGCTGGAAGACCATGTCCGATCCTGCTTCTGAAAACGCTTCTGGTCGCAGCTTAGCAAGGGAGAGTCGAGTGACGTTGATTGCCGACATCCAGGCGAAGAGACCCATCCAAGCAATCCTCAAGGAGTACGGTTTTTCTCAAGACGTCTAGACCGAAACGCCCACGAGCGGCGGAATCTCGTGCGCTCTCTGCAGAATCCCGACTATATGATTCTAACAGGCTGCTGACCCCCCTTTTCGGCCTTGATGTTGGCTCGTCAAGACGCAGATTACCAAGTGAAGCGCGCTAATGCCAAGCACCATCAACCCAAAGTGCGCGTTCTTCAGCCTGTTAGTGTCTCGTGTGGAGGTTAGATCTTGACCAAACAGTCTTATATGGACATCGATCTGTCTGTTGGGTCATGGTCCGTCTCGGATCAATATGTTTACAGGCATGAGTTCTACGGAGGGCTGCTTGTATCGCGTTACGATGGTCACCACATCGAAACATCCCAGGCGACGTTTGCATTTATACGCGCTCTCGACTCTGGAGCAACCGTCGAAGCAGCAGAAGGTCTAGTGTTATCCTTGTTCGGGAACTTTTCCAGAGACGACGTTCACGATCTCGTACGGCAGGGAATCGTTATTCCGATCGATAATGTCCGCCATGTTCACGTGGATCTTGGTGAATTGCGGGCCGATCTTCGAAGGTCATTTCAAGAATCCCAGTCTAGAAGCTACCTAAGGGCTCCCTTGAATCTTTCGATCTATCCCTTGATGGAATGCCAGCTCTCTTGTGCCTTCTGTTTCGTAACCGAAGAAAAATGGCAGATTAAGAACTACAAGCCGCAGGAGTCCTGGAAGGCGATTCTCCGGGAGGCCCGCCAAGCAGGTGTTCCCTTCGTGTCGATTCTGGGAGGAGAACCAACTCTCTATCGAGGACTGCCCGCACTCATCAGCCTTGTCGAGGAGATTGGGCTGAAGACTACATTTACCACAAATGGATTATATCTAAGCGACGAAATTACCGACATCTTGGCTGGCGGAAGGTGGACTACGCCAGTAATCTCGTTACAATCTCTAGGACAGAGGAACCTGGATGTGACGGGAACCCCGCCTGAGCGGCCGCTGCAAGTCATTGCCAAATTGCGTCAGCGCGATATACCCTGTAGGGTGAATGCCGTATATACGGGTCAGTCACTCGAAGAACTGAAAGAGATTGCCCTACTTTGCGATGCACTCGGTGTTGAGAGATTTTCTATCGGGCATTATCTTAACCTGAAAAACCCTCTGGATGCTCCGTCATTCGAGCAGAGCCGACAGATGTTTGAGGCAATGCATGAGTTCACATCGAGCCTCAGACTTAGCTTTTCGCTAGAGGGCTGCCTAACCTACTCGGCCTACCCAGAGCTGGCGGTTTCCGCTCCCAGCAGTCATGCAAAGCTAGTGCATGGTTGTGAGGCAGGAAATGGCCGAGGCGAAATCATGCCAGACGGAACGATTCTCCCGTGTAGCTCGCTAGACGTTAAGAAATGGGGCGGATTGAACGTGTTTGAAGCCGGGTTCCAAAGAGCATGGGACGAGAGTAACGCATTTGATCGTATTCGACGTGGCAAAACGAAGGACAGGAGTTGTCAATCTTGCAAGTTCGTAGAGGTCTGCAACGGTGGATGTCCCGCGGTGAATGAGCGCTCGCACGGAGAGGCGTTCTCGACAGGAGACCCTAGGTGCAACCTTCGGGCCCCGAACGAGACGACTTCAACGGCGGTCGCATGATACAGCTTGCTGCCTACACCGATTCCATGCTGCGGCAGATCGTCAGCCTTCATCGGGATGACTCTGGCATTTTGCCGGAGACGATGGATGCAAAGGCTAGCTGGCTCGCTGGGGGACCATGGATGCATGAGGCGATCGCTCGGCGCCATTTTGGACTCCTAGGCATCGCTGGCGGTCGTGCGACAGTCGCTTTGGATGGCGATTTTGTCTGCGGAGAAATCGAAGTTGAGCCTGATGACAGCGGCAGGCTGTACCTTTCCCAGCTAATGGTTTCGCCGAAGTGGCGCGGCAAGGGGATTGGTCGCCTCTTGGTTGAGAATGAAATCCGATTAGCAGTAGGTAAGGGTGAGCCGCTAGTTGTGCTTCCGGAAGTAAGTGCGCAGCCATTCTATCGCAAGTTAGGATTCAGCCTACTAGAGACGAAATATCGTGTTGCGTTGGTAGTAGATGATTTCGAACCAGTTTATGAGCCCTGCATAGAACGTGATTTCACTGATGATGCTAATTCGCTATTTGACGGCCGCATGATATTTGGGCAGAATCAACCCGCTGGCCATTATCGAATATCGCTTCCTCTTCGGTCGGAGCTGGATTTCCTACGCCGGGACCAAAGGCCAATCCTGTTCGCTGCGAACCACGGCAGTGAGAGTGTAAGTATTTGTTTGTTTCGCTCGCCAGGTGCGGATTTGGGGGCGTTTCATTGTATGGCCTGGGGCTCTTCTGACGATGAGTACGCCATTAGAGCGGCGGCAACGGCAGTGCGGTATCTCGGAGGAGAGGAGTTTCAGACGTACGTTTCGGCTAACCAATTGGACCGATGGGGCTTGACTGCACTGGATGAGGAGCCATTGTGGGTGTACCCAGCGAACTAACCTGGGAACAGCGGGACCTTCTTGGAGCCCATGCGATCGATGCCTGAAGACTTCCCTCGGCGACGCACTTGGCATTACCATGTGAGCGGCCAGAATCAAACGTGTGTTCTGACGACCAATTGACGACCATTTTGGCTTCCTTCTATAGACTTACGGGCACAAAACCGCACTATAGAGACAAGCCCACGACCAGCCACGGTGGCCACATGTGGCGCCATTACTGGATTACAGCGATCGGCCGGGCCCTAAATGGCATTCAAGAGGTCAGGGGTTCGATTCCCCTCAGCTCCACTCCTTTCAAACCGCGCCAGGACTAGATCCCGGCGCCTTGATTCTTTCTCGTCCCGTCGGTGGCATGGCACAAGTACCACTAAGTTACCAGAATTGGCCTGTGCGCCGCGTCCAGAAAGGATCTTGGCGCTACCTCAGCCGTGCCAAGGCGCGATCGAGTTCGCCAGTGAAGGCGTAGAACCGCCGGTTCTGGCTTCTCACCTCGCCCACCCACTTCTGGTCGGCCGCGGCAATCCCGCAGAACCTCTCGGCCTCGACGGTGCAAGCCACCAGGAAGGCGGCGTGATCGTAGACCCGGCGTCGTTTCTGATCGAGCGCACCGTCAACGCGGGCCAGGGCCGCGGCACGCATCGCGGCCAGGATGGTTTTGCGATCCTCCGGGCGCAGCGCCTCGCGCACGCCGGCCCGGTCCAGGAGCTCGATAACGCTCGGGACCCGCAGACCGCCTTCATCGTCGGCCGGAGTTGAAACGCCAGCGAACGACGGCAGCCGGCCAGGTTGCAACTGCTCGGCGGCCTCCTGCCGCAGCGAGCGGTGGGGGGCGTCGCCCAAAAGCCATGACATGGCGGCGAAGACCACGTGGCCGGGATGCGAACCGCTGGACCACCCCAGGCCGCGGCCCCCGGTGAGGACCTTGGCAGCCTTGGCGATGTCCTGAGTCAGGAGCAGCAAGATGCCGCGTTCGCGATCCGAGTTCGGCCGGCACTCCGTCAAGGCCAAAGCCGCCCGCTCCTGCAGAGTGGCCGCGCTCGGATGGTCCTCACCCAGCCAGCACTGCAACCGTTCGGGGCTCGGGGCGGCACGCCAGGCTTCGAAGATTCTCTCCCGATAAGCCGGGTCCCCAAGTTTGTGAGCCAGTCTGGCCGCCGCCTCGAGGAAAGTGGCTCGGTGATAGGGCTCTTTGCACAGGTTCGCCGCCTCGTCGCAGGCCAAAAGGGCCGCCGACAGATCCCCGGTTGCGGCAACGGCATCGCACCACTCCCGGAGGTCCTCATACGCGCCTGTGCTGCGCGCCAGGCGCTCGAGGCCTTCGGGGCCCTCGAGCCGGGCCATGGCTTCGCGGATTCGACTGCCCCGGGAGTAGCCGCCGTGGTACCGGCTCTCTGGGGCGCCCTGAAGGAGAGCGAGCCAGGCCGGCAGGAAGGCCGCGAGATCGGGCAGTGGCCCCGCGAGCACCCGCTCCATGTCGGCGATCGGGCGCGAGAGCGAGTAGTTGCCGTCAAGGTTTTCGATTGCGTCGAACACCAATGTGGCTCGGTCCTCGGGTTTCGCGCAGAGGTACGTGGCGGCCAGGGCCATCGCCGAGCATTCGGTGAGGTCCGACGACAGCACCTCTTCGGCCATCTCGTCTTCGCCGAGGTAGATCTCCCCGCCCTCCAGCGGCTCGAGCAGGGCAATGAAGATCCGGCGAGCGCACGAGTAGTCCCGGGCGAGGAAAGCCTTCTTGCCCGCTCTCAGATGCTCATCGAACTCGGAAGGGTCGCCCTCGCCGCGCTTGGCGGCCTTCAGGGCGAACTGTTCTGCCTCTATTGCAGCGTCTTCGCCTGGCGATACGACCTCGTACATTCCCTTGCGAGCCGCGTACTCGACCAGCTCCAGGAAGAGCGCCTCCTGCGCTTCGTGCTCGAGTCTCTGCGCCTGAGCAACGAGGACTGCCCGTAAATCCTCGGCGTCGAACGTTTCGAGAACGGCGCGAAAGCGCAATGCCACGGACGCGGCGAGCGACATGGAACCTCCCGGGCGAGCCCACGGACAGTCTAGCGCGGGGAAATCCTGGACGGCCAGCCCGGTTAGCCGCCCGATACGCCGGCCGAGAGCTACTTTGCCCTTGCTTTCGTCTTGCCGAAGGCCCCGTCCAGCTTCTTGGCGGCATCTTGCTGCAAGGCCGGCAGGACGTGCGAGTAAACGTCCATCGTGGTCGAAAAGCGAGCGTGGCCGAGGAACAAACTCGCCCTTGCCCGCATGGCCATCTGGCCGGCAACCGGCTAATGTCTTTGGGGGCACCTTGAAAACCAGGAGCGGTCGGCCGGAATGGCATGCCCGGCCAGCCTCGCCCCGCTACCCGTCGGGCGATTCGTCCCTGGCGGCTTCCAGCTGCAGCTTGAAGTCCTCGGGC
>JAJXWQ010000146.1 GCA_021781555.1 bacterium | reverse complement strand
ATCCAGGGAATGTATCGCCGGACCACGACCTGAAGAAGCAACGCGCCCAGCAGACCGACGCTACCCAGGGCCACGGCCAGGTAAGGATTCATGTGGAAGACGAGGTAGTCCGAGGTGGCCTCGCCCATCGCCGTGGTCAGGAGCTTGATGATCCAGAAAAGGAGCGTGACCTCGGGGACTTTCGCAAGAATTACAAGATCGCGTTTAATCTCAGCACGCCGTTCAAGAGCAGGCTCGTTCCTTGCCGGTCTCACCTGAGACCGGCAAGAGGTTGACCCCGAGAAGCTGCTGTTTGTTCCGGTGGCCCTCCGTACGAGTGGCGCTGTCGCTTGCCTCTGGGGCCCGGCAAATGCTAGATTGGCGCCGCGGCAGACGACCCGCACAAGCTATAGGAGGGAGTGTCCATGGATTCCGGCGCCATCTTGGAGCTCATCGCCCAGCTCGAGTCCAACCCCACCGGTTTGTACGGGAAGGACTTCCTGCTCACCTGGAAACAGACCGAGCGCGACCTCCGGGCCGTCTTGCTGGCCGCCGACACACTCGAGCACCTGTACCGAGCGAACGTCTCGAGTCGGGTCTTCACGTCGGGGCTGGCCGTGTCCAACTTCCGCGACAAGTCCACGCGAACCAGGTTTTCCTTCGCCAGCGCGGCCAGCCTCCTTGGCCTCACCGCGCAGGATCTAGACGAGAGCAAGTCGCAGGTATCTCACGGCGAGACCGTGCGGGAGACCGCCAACATGATCTCGTTTGCCACCGAGGTGATCGGGATCCGCGACGACATGTTCGTCGGCTATGGCCACGAGTACATGCGCGAGGTTTCGGATGCGGTCGAGCTGGGCTACCGGGATGGCTTGCTTCCGCAACGCCCGTCCATCATCAACCTCCAGTGCGATCGCGACCATCCGACCCAGTCGATGGCCGACCTGCTCCACCTGCAGAAGACCTTCGGCAACCTGGAGGCGCTCCGCGGCAAGAAGATCGCCATGACCTGGGCGTACTCGCCTTCCTACGGCAAACCGCTGTCGGTGCCGCAGGGCATCATCACCCTGATGAGCCGCTATGGCATGGACGTCGTGCTGGCCCATCCCGAGGGGTATGACCTCATGCCCGAGACTCTGGAGGCCGCTCGCCAGCACGCGGTGCAGTCGGGCGGATCGTTCCGGCAGGTCAACACGATGGCCGAGGCCTTCGCGGATGCCGACATCGTGTATCCCAAGAGCTGGGCGCCGCTCTCGCTCATGAAGGCCCGCACGGAGTTGCTCAAGGATGGCAAGGGGGCCAAGGTCGAGGAGCTC
Organism: bacterium; assembly: GCA_021781555.1. Taxonomy (GTDB): domain Bacteria; phylum Cyanobacteriota; class Sericytochromatia; order S15B-MN24; family VGJW01; genus JAJXWQ01. The sequence goes on along the minus strand of JAJXWQ010000146.1, from coordinate 4,014 downwards.
GAACGCGAGGGACTGGCCGAGAATGCCCGCCACAAGGAGTGGGAGTGCACCGAGGAATTGATGGCGCGGACCCGCGCCGGCAAGGCCCTGTACATGCACTGCCTTCCCGCCGATATCACCGGCGTGAGCTGCAAGGAGGGCGAGGTGGCTGCATCGGTCTTCGATCGCTACCGCAATGCGACCTACCAGGAGGCCAGCCACAAGCTCTTCGTCATCGCGGCGATGATCTTGCTCACCCGGTTCGAGCAGCCGGCCAAGGTGCTCGAGGAGCTGCTCGAGCAGCGGACTCCCCGTCGTTTCGCTGTCAACCAGCCTGCGCTGGCGCGCTAGTCAGAGAGGACGTCTTCGATGCAGGTCGAATCGCAGCAGGTCCGGTGGACGGACGACAAGGTGCAGGCCGAGGTGCGCATCCTGGCCCGCAAGTATCAGGACAACATGGTCAAGTTCCTGCGCGAGATGATCGCCATCCCCAGCGAGAGCGGCCGGGAAGAGCAGGTCATCGCGCGCATCCGCCAGGAAATGGAGGCGGTCGGGTTCGATGAGATCAAGATCGACGGCATGGGGAACATCCTCGGCCGGGTCGGATCCGGCAAGCGTGTCGTCGCGATGGACGCCCACATAGACACCGTCGGCGTCGGCAACCCCGAGAACTGGAAGGTCGATCCCTACCAGGGCGCCCTCAAGGACGGCATCGTGTACGGCCGCGGCGCATCGGACCAGGAGGCCGGAATGGCTGCCATGGTCTGGGGCGCCAAGATCCTCAAGGACCTCGACCTGGCAGGAGATTGCCAGGTGTGGATCACGGGCACCGTCATGGAAGAAGACTGCGACGGCTTGTGCTGGCAGTACATCCTCAAGGAGAAGGTGCTCGAGCCCGAGGTCGTGGTCAGCACCGAGCCTACGAATTTGTCGGTCTATCGGGGCCACCGCGGGCGCATGGAAATCAACGTGCGGACCTCGGGCGTATCGTGCCACGGCAGTGCCCCGGAGCGCGGAGTCAACGCGGTCTACAAGATGGCCCCGATCATCGCGGAGATCGAGAAGCTCAACGAGGACCTGGTCGTGGGGGCGGATCCCTTCCTGGGGAAGGGCTCGGTCACCATCAGCGAGATCCGTTCCACCTCCCCGTCTCTGTGCGCCGTGGCGGACTCCTGCACGATCCATCTCGATCGTCGCTTGACCACCGGAGAGGACCTGGCCTTTGCTGTCAGCCAGATCCAGCAACTGCCTTCGGTCCAGAAGGCCGGCGCCGATGTCGTGGTGCTGGATTACGCCGAGAAGGCCTATACGGGCCTGATCTATCCGACCAAGAAGTACTACCCCACCTGGCTCCTGCCCGAGGATCACTCGGCGGTGCAGGCCGGTGTCGATGCGGCGCGTATCGCCCTCGAGACCGAGCCGACCGTGGGCAAGTGGATCTTCTCGACCAACGGAACCGCGACCTGCGGGATGTTCGGGATCCCGACGATCGGCTTCGGCCCTGCCCACGAGATCCACGCGCACAGCGTCGACGATCAGTGCCCGGTCGAGGACCTGGTTCGGGCCGCGGCGTTCTACGCCGTGTTCCCGGCTGCCTGGAGTTCCAGGGCCTGACGGGTCTTCGGTTCGAACGGGACCGGCCTGGCGGACCTTGACGAGCCGGATCCCGCCGGCTGGTCCGTGGCGGGCGGCCGAGCCTGGCATGGGCCACAGTTCTTGCTCGTCGTCGCACGAGGGAAGCATGCAGAGCATACAAGGGGAACAGCGCGGGTCCGAGAAGGGCTTCGAGTTCAACTTCAACCACCGGCTCCCCGCCGGGTCGGACGACCCCGAGGCGATCGAGCGGTTCTGGTACGAAAACGTGTACCAGGGGGATCGCGTCAAGCAGCTCACGATCCGCTCGGGGCTCATCGGCATGCTCATCGGCGGGATCATGTCGCTTTCCAACCTCTACGTCGGCCTGAAGACCGGCTGGGGCATGGGGGTGACCATCACGGCCTGCGTCCTGGCGTTTGCGGTCTTCAAGGCGCTGCAGTTCGTGGCCCGGGCCCGGATCTTCGAGCTTGTTCTGCGAGGTCCGGTGCTCGGTCGGATCCTGGCGGGCTTGCGCGATGAGTTCACGGTTCTCGAGAACAACGCGATGCAATCCGCAGCCTCGGCTGCAGGCTACATGGCCTCGGCGGGCCTCATCTCGTCGGTCCCGGCCCTGATGATGTTGACCGGGCAGAGGCTGACGGCTTTGCAGCTGGGCATGTGGGTCGGGTCGCTGAGCTTCCTCGGCGTGATCTTTGCCATTCCGATGAAGCGCAACATGGTCAACATCGAGCAGCTCCGCTTCCCGTCCGGCATCGCGACGGCCACCACGCTCAAGAACATGCACCTGGCTGGCGGTGACTCCATCAAGCAAGCCCAGGCCCTTGGCCTCGCCGGAGTCGCTGGCGCCCTTCTGGCCTGGTTCCGGGACGGGACGGTCACCTGGATGAAGGGCTTCAACATTCCGCCGATGATCGATTTTCCGGGCAAGATCCTCGGCACGCCGCTGACGTCGCTCACCATCCAGGGCGAGTCCAGCCTCCTCTTGCTGGGCGGCGGGGCCATCATGGGAATGCGGATCACGCTGTCGATGATGGTCGGGGCGATCGCCTACTTCGTCCTCGGTGCACCCTGGCTCATCGCGCATGGCATCCTGCCCGCCGCCGGCGGCTACCGCAAGCTCGTCCAGTGGTCGATGTGGCCCGGTGCCTCGATCATGCTGACCAGCGGGTTGCTCATCTTCTTTCTCCAGTGGCGCACCCTCGTGCGGGCCTTCTCCGGGCTGGCCCAGATGCTCAAGCCCAGGGCCGCGGCCACGAGTGCGGACGATCCCCTGTCTCGCATCGAGGTCCCTGGATCCTGGTTCGTGGTGGCCTTCCTGGCGCTCGGAGCGCTGTGCGCCTGGCTCGAGAAGAGCTACTTCGATATCCCGCTGTGGATGGGGGGGCTATCCATCGTGCTGGCCTTCTTCCTGTCGATCGTCGCCTCGCGAGCCACCGGCGAGACCGACATCACGCCCATCTCGGCCATGGGGCAACTGACGCAGCTCAGTTTCGGGGCGCTTTCTCCCGGCCACGTCTCGACGAATCTCATGACAGCTGGCGCGACGGCCGGCATCTCCTCCCACACGGCGGACCTCCTCACGGACCTCAAGAGCGGCTACCTGCTGGGCGCGAACCCCCGCCAGCAGTTCTGGGCCCAGTTTCTCGGCATCGTGGCGGGAGCCTTCTTCTGCGTGCCGGTCTTCAACTTGCTGGTGCCGTCGGTCTCGGCGATCGGCACGGAGCGTTTCCCGGCGCCCTCGGCCCAGGTCTACGCCGGGGTCGCCAAGCTCCTGTCGCATGGTCTGGATGCGCTGCCCCCCTCGGCGATCACGGCGATGGTCGTCGCGGGAATCGTGGGAATCGGCCTCGCGCTGGCGGAGGCGTACTTTCCCAAGGCCGCCCGCTGGCTCCCCTCGCCGATCGGCCTGGGCATCGCACTCGTCGTGCCGTTTTCGAATTCGCTGATGATGTTCCTCGGCGCTCTGGCCGCCTGGGGATTCACCAAGATCAACTCGAGGGCTTCCGAGCGCTACACCATTCCGGTGGCGTCGGGCGTGATCGCCGGCGAGAGCCTGATGGGGATCGTCACCGCCATTCTCGCCGCGACCGGGAACCTGCATTAGGCCTGGGCTTAGCGGAGCAGCGCCTTCCAGTCGATGGCCTGGACGCTGGCATCGAGGCTACCTGGCTCGGCGGGGCGCGAGCTCCCGAGTGGGGAGTGCGGGTGACTCGAGCCGAGGCAGATCCGGGCGCGCTGGCACAGCTCCTGGCGCTGCGCAGCGCTCATCGGGCCCGTGATCGCCAGGAGCTTTGGAATCGGGTGCGCGGGTCGGAGTTCGAGGTTGATGAAATCCTGGATCACCGAGCGCGCCTCGGTCGCGGTCATCGCAGCGACGGCCAGGATGAGTACCCAGGCCGAGTCCGCTCGGGCATGGGCGATGTAGTTGCGAACCACGCT
>JAJXWQ010000004.1:61790-92079 GCA_021781555.1 bacterium | reverse complement strand
TCTCCGTGCTCTTCTCCTCGCTGGGCCTCGTCATGGCGCTCTGGGCCGAGAGCTTCGACCAGCTCTCGATCGCCTCGACCTTCTTCATCACGCCGATGGTGTTCATCGGAGGGGTGTTCACCTCGGCCGGCGCCGCCTATCGCCAGCTCCCGGCGGCCTTTCGGTCGGTGGTCTTCTACAACCCGATGCTGTACCTGGTCGACGGCTTTCGCACTGCCATCACGGGCCACGCCAACCCCTTCTCGATCCAGATCGCAGGCCTGCTCCTGCCGATGTGGACCCTCGACCTCCTGGTGGCCGTGCTCGGTGCCAGCCTGGCCTTCCTGCTGGCGATGACGCTCTTTTCCCGCGGGTTCAAGCTGAGGACCTGATCCGGGCCAGGGTCCCGCGGGCCGAATACCTCAAACCGGGCCCGGTTGCGCAGCGTAGCGATCGCGCGGAGCGACCCTTTCACGCTGCAAAATCTCCAGGGAAAATCTATTGCTTTAGCTTGTCAAAGGATTCAGAGCCATGATATTTTACTGGGTGAAATGACGCCGAGTGTCCGCAGCGACCCCCTCTACTCGAATCTCTTCGAGATTTTCCGGGGCTTCAAGGCCATGGTCACGGATGCCGTGGCCGTATACGACCTCTCGATGAGTCACTTCGCCGCGCTGCGGATCCTGGACTCCCACGGCTCGTGTAGCATGAGCGAGCTGACCAATGACCTCGGCGTCACGCACGGTGCGGCCACCGGAACCATCGATCGTCTCGAGCGAGATGGACTCGTGCTTCGCTCCCACTCGCCCACCGATCGCCGTGTCGTGCAGGTCTCGCTCACGCCAGCTGGCCAGCAACTCCTCATCAAGGTCTACGAACGGACCGTGGCGGAGATCGGCCGCCGGGTCCAGGAGCGTTCCGAAGAGGCGCGCTCGGTTATCATCCAGGGCGTCGCCGAGCTGGCGGCAGCCTTTCGCACGCACCAAGCCCCCGCACAACCAAAGGACACGGTATGCAGGTAGAAAAGACCCCCACCACCGACATCCCGGCGGACGGAGCCGGTCGAATCGCCCCGAACGGCAATGGTTTTGGCGGCCAGGCGAACCCGATCCCGGCTCCGAGCAACCGGCGCAAGCCTCCTTACGCTGTCATCGCGTTGGTGGCCGTCGGGCTGGCGACCGGCGGGGTATTTGCGGCGCGCTGGTATGAGCATGGCCTCGCCTACGTGTCCACGGACGACGCCCAGATTGCCGGCAACCTGGTCACGGTCAGCCCCAAGGTCCCGGGAGAAATTTCCGAGCTCATGGTCGACGAGGGGTCGGCGGTCAAGGCGGGCCAGGTCATCGCCAGGCTCGACGACGAGGATTTCAAGGCGGAGCTGGCCCAGGCCCAGGCGGCTCTGGCGGTCGCCCGCTCGACGCTCCCGCCCTCCCAGATCGGCGTCACCCTCCAGTCCGACCAGACCGAGGCCCAGCTCACCCAGGCCGCGGCCGGCTTGAGAGCCGCCCAGGCGGGGCTGGCCGCGGCTCAAGCCAACGCCAGCCGTGTGGCCACGGACTACCACCGCGTCCTGCGCCTGTACCAGGGCGGCGGAGCGAGCAAGCAGCAGCTCGATGCCGTCTCGACGGCCAACGTGGCGGCCACGTCGCAGGTGACCGCGGCCATCGCTCAGGTGCGTAACGCGGAGGCCACTCTCCGCATGGCCCACGCCGGGACCGAAGCCGTGGCCATCAAGGCGCAGGGCGTCAACGTCGACAAGGCACGCATCGCCCAGGCGATGGCCGCCGTCGACATGGCGGAGCTCCAGGTCGAGCACGCGACCATCACCGCGCCGGTCGACGGCATCGTGGCCCGTCGCATGGCCAACGTCGGCGAGCACGTCATGCCGGGCCAGGGCCTCTTCGCCATCACCCAGAGTGGCGCCGCCTGGATCGAGGCCCTGATCCAGGAGACCGACATCGCCCGCGTGCATGCCGGGTCGCCGGTCAACATCTACGTCGACGCCTATCCGGGCAAGGTCTTCAAGGGCCACGTCGCCCTCGTCAATACCGTGACGGGATCCCAGTTCTCCCTGCTGCCGGAGGACAACGCGCAGGGCAACTACACCAAGGTGGTCCAGCGCATCCCGGTTCGCGTCGAATTCGACCAGCCGTCCACCCTGCTCAAGCCCGGCATGTCGGTCGAGGTGGACATCAAGGCCAATGGCAAGTAACGCCGGGACCCTGCCTGCCGGAACCTTGCCAGCAGGCACCCAGGGCCCGCACGACAAGCCTTCCGACACACCTCCCGACGCCTTTTACATCTGGCGCGTGGCAGGGATCATCATCCTGGGGATGTTCGTCGTCATCCTCGATTCGAGCATCGTCAACGTCGCCCTGCCGCACATGATGGCGGCCTTCGGCTCGAGCCTCGAGGACATCGAATGGGTGTCGACCGGCTACATGCTGTCCTCTGCGGTCATGATGCCGACGACGGGCTTCCTGGGCGATCGCATCGGTCGCAAGAAGGTCTACCTGTTCTGCATCGCCGCCTTCACGATCGTCTCGATGATGTGCGGGATGTCGTGGAGCACCGGGTCGCTCATCGCCTTTCGCGTGCTGCAAGGCGTCGCCGGCGGCGCCATCCAACCGATCGGGCAGGCCATCATGTTCGAGGTCTTCCCCGACGAGAAGCGCGGTCTGGCGATGGGTCTGGTGGGCGTCGGCATGATGTTCGCTCCGGTACTCGGTCCCACCCTGGGCGGCTACCTCGTCGACGCGATGAGCTGGCGGTGGATCTTCTACGTCAACCTGCCGGTCGGATTCATGGCCACCGTGCTGGGGATGGCCTGGCTCAAGGAGACCCGCACGAAGGACGTCAAGTTCGACTCCGTCGGTTTCTCCCTGATGGCCGCCACACTGACCACTTGCCTGGTGGCGGTCAGCCAGGGCAACCGCTACGGCTGGCACTCCCCTTACATCCTCTCCCTGTTCGCGATCGCGGCGGTCACGCTCGGAGCCTTCCTGGTGGTCACGATGTGGCGCTCCGAGCCCATCGTCAACCTTCGCCTCTACAAGTACTCGGTCTACACGGCCGGTACCGTCACGGGCATGATCGTCTCGGTCGGGCTGTTCGGTGGGGTCTTCCTGCTGCCGGTCTTCTTGCAGAACGTGATGGGATTCGATGCCATCACGACCGGCCTCATCATGGCTCCAGCGGGCCTGCTTTCCGGGCTCACGATGCCCATCAGCGGCCAGCTCATCAATATCATCCCGCCGCGCGTCCAGCTGACGATCGGGATGACCTTGATGGCCCTGTCCATGTTCTTGCAAGCTCGAATGACGGCGGTCACGCCGATCTGGGACATCATCTGGTGGTCCTCGCTGCGCAGCGTCGGCATGGGGATGGCCTTCCCCGCGATGAATCTCAATGCCCTGGCGGCCGTCCCCCGACGCGAGATCGGCCAGGCCACGGGCCTCTTCAACGTCACCCGCCAGGTGGCCGGCTCTTTCGCCATCGCGGGCCTCACCGCCCTGCTCACCCAGCGCATCGCCTTCCACATGGCTCAGCTCGGCGCCCAGGCGCACAGACAGGTGGTCTCCGGCCTGATTTCCGGGCTGTTGCCCATGTTGATGAAGCACGGATCGAGTCTGGCGCTGGCGCAGCAGCAGGCCGGAGCCGTCTTCGGCATGGTCGCCAGTCGCGAGGCCGTGGTGCTGGCCTACCAGGATTGTTTCTACGCCGCCGGGGTGATCTGCCTCCTCGGCATCCTGCCTTCCCTCTTCATCGAACGCCGCCTGAATACCCGCCCCGAGCACGGAGCCAAGGAACCGGCCATGATGATGGCCGATTAGCCTTCCGAGCGCATCCCGTCACAGCAAGGAATATCTCGATGTCGAAGCCCTTTGTCGTCCCCCTCCTCGGCGTGGCTCTCCTGATCGCGGCCTGCGATTCCCAGAGCCAGCTCACGGCCGCTCGCAGCGGCCCTGCGCCGGCGCCCGTTGCCGTGACCCAGTCGACGGTCAGCCTCAACGGAAGCTCGCCCACGATCTCATACTCGCTGGCCATTGCGGCCCTGCCATCCTCGGTGACCGCCATCACCACCGGAGCCAACCCGGCCCTGGTGGTCGGCGGCCAACCGGCGACGCTCACCACCCAAGGCCCCGATCTGGTGGCCAATCTCCCCCCCCAGACGCGTCCGCCCGTCCCGGATCGCAACGGCAACGTGCCCTTGCTGGTCCAGAGCAACAATGGCAGCGTCATCATCCTTGCCCACATCACCGCCACACCGCTGCAGATCCTGGGCCCCACGCCCACGGCGACGCCCTAGGAGGGAGCCTTTGATGATCGCACGTACGCTTGCCTGCCTTGCCGCACTAGGCACATCCACCCTCATCGCAGTTCCCGGCGTCGCGGCTTCCGCTGCCGCGCCCCTGGCCCATGGCCGCGTCCAGAAGCGCTCGGGTGCCCCTCTGGCCAACGCCTTCATCCGCCAGGAGGGGGGGCTCTCTGCCAGCTTCACCGACGCCCGGGGCGACTTCAGCCTGGCGATCAACCCAGATGCGCCTTTGACGCTGCTCGTGACGGCTCCGGGCCGGGTTCCAGCCCAGGTCCCCCTGGCGAGCCTCAGCCAGCCGATCGTCCTGCCGCCAGCACCGGTGGTGGCTCCCCCGACCTCGACTCCGGCGCTCGTGCCGGCCCGGCCGGCTCAGGCCCACCCGATCGATTCGAGCTTCGCCTTGCGCGGGGATTATCGATCCCTGGATTACGTCGCGCAGAACGGCAATTCGGTAACCGGCGCGGTGGACGGCGAGGTCGGCATGAACCTCGCCCTGCGCCGAAAGAGCTGGATCCTCCAGGTCGACGGTATGCGCTATCGGCCGGCGATCCGCGTGCCATCGCTGTCCTCCGCCGGCACCAGCACCTTTGCCCCCGAGGCACTCGAGGGCACACTGGCCCTGGGCTACCTCTTCCACCCCGGCTTCGACATCGGGCCCTACCTGGTGGGATACGGACGCTCGTCCTCGTCGTTCAGCAACGGCGCCCAGTACACCGGCACGGCCCTGGATTGGAACGACTCCCGCTGGTCGGCCGGTGTCGGCGCACAGGCGGGCGGCTGGCTGTACCGCCCCTGGCATCTCGAGGCCGATGGCCGCATCGAGGGCTATCTGATCACCAACGATCGCCTGACCGGGGGCGCCGTCCCCGCGCAGCTCTCGGGCCTGCACGGGCTCAAGGGCCAGGTCCAGGTGGGCTGGGAATTCATGCCACAGGTCCGGCTCCAGGTCGCCTACCAGCATGAACTCTGGCGCGCCTGGGGCTACGGCGAGGACAGCGACATCTGGAGCGTCGGTCTGGGGTACTTCCCCGGGAGCCCGCGGTCATGACCCGGCGCCAGATCATCGCCCTGCTGGCTACCGGCCTGGCCGCCAGCTGGGCCATGCCGGCCATGGCCCAGGCGCAACCTCCCCTGACCCTGCCCCAGGCGGTCAAGCTGGCGCTGTCGACCAGCTGGTCGATCGGCAGCGCGAACGCGCAGCTCGCAGGGGCCAACGAGCGTATCCAGGAGGCCGACAACGGCTTCGCGCCGAGCGTCTCGCTGGGCGCCATGCCGCTGCGCCTCGGGCTGCTGAATCCCCCGGATATCAGCGCCCTGCTCAACTCCCTGTCTCCCGGCCTGGCCTCGGCCTTCTCCCCCGACATGATTTCCGAAACCGTCACGGTCAAGCAGGTGCTGTACGAGGGCGGGAAGATCGGTCTCGGCCAGCAGGCGGCCCGGATCGGCGCCGATCTGGCGTTGACGCAGCGGCAGATCCAGGAGCGCGACGTGGCCTATAACACGGCCAGCGCCTATCTCGGCGCCCTGCGCACCCAGGAGCTCGAGAACGCCGCGACCTGGGGCGTCAGGCAGGCCTCTGCGCATCTCTCGGACGCCGTGCTGCGCGAGCGGCAAGGAGCCGGCACGCAGTTCGATGTCTTGCAAGCCCGATCCGCCCTCGCGGCGGCGCAGACCCGCCAGATCCAGGCCGACGACGCCGTCAAGACGACCCGCCTCGCACTTGGCATGCTCGTCCACCAGCGCCTGGGCCACCGCACCCTCGATCCCCTGCCCGTCCTGCCGGACGTCCAGGTCAAGGGCCGCCAAAAGGCCCAGGGCCTCGCCGCACGGCCCGAGGTACGTGCCCTGGAGGACCAGATTTCCCTGGCCAGGAACTCCGCGGCCATGCAGCGCCGCAACCTCTTGCCGACGGCTGCCGTCGAAGGGATCTTCGGGCAATCGGCGGGCGGGCCCACGCGCTTCTACGTCCTGCTCGGATCGCTCACCTGGACGATCTTCGATGGCGGCAGGACGCGCTCGGAGATCGCCCAGAAGGACCTCGCGGTCAAGAGTTCGATAGACAACCTCAAGGCGGCCAAGGATGGCCTGCGCCTCCAGATCGACGGGGCTCTCATCGACCGCAACGAGGCCCGCAAGCGCATGCGGTTGTCGGAGAGCAGTCTCGAGACAGCCCAGGCCGCCTACAACCTGGCCAAACTGCGCTTCCGCGAAGGTGCCGGCACCGGGACCGAGGTCATCGACGCCACCACGGCCGTCGTGGGCGCGAAGAACGCCTACATCCAGGCGATGTACGACGAACTCGGAGCCGAAGTGACGCTGGCCAAGGCGGTCGGTATCAACCTGGCCTCCTTGCTCGAGAATTAGAGTGCTCCCGGTTTGAATGGATCGAGCCCGATGAGTCAAACGGGGCCCGGTTGCGCAGCGAAGCGACCGCGCAGAGGGCCCCGTTCAAACTGCAAAAGGCCTAAAAGTCCGAGCGGTCCCGCCTCGAGTGGACGGGCGAGGGAGCCTCGCCCCGTCTACCGGGCTTTTTCATCCGCCCGATGCGAGGGATCCCGCCAGGCGCGCGGCCCCCAGCAAGCCGACCTTGGGGTTGGTGATCACCCGTACCGGAAACGATCGCACCAGCTCCGACAGCCTGCCCTTGTCGCCGAAAGCCGCCATGAACGGCCCGGCTTGCATCAGGTCGAGGATCTTGGCCGCGATACCACCGGCGAGATATACCCCGCCCGAGGGCAGGATCTTGAGGGCCAGGTTGCCTGCTTCTGCCCCGTAGAAGGCCGCGAATAGTTCGATGGCCTCGACGCAGACCTCGCAGTCGCGGGCCCGGGCATGTTCGGCGACGATCGCCGCGATGTCCCCGCCGAGATCGATGGCCTGCCGTACCTCCGGCGCCGGGCTCCGACCGGAGTAGACCAGGAAGTGGTACAGGTTGGCGATCCCCGGTCCACTCACGACCCGCTCGACGGACACCCGCTTGTGCACGCGCAGCAGGTACCGGAGGACGGCGACCTCCTTCTCGTTGCGCGGCGCGAGATCGGCGTGTCCCCCTTCCGAAGTCACGACGACCTCGCCGCTCCCGCAGGGGATCAGGAAGCCCTCCCCCAGACCGGTCCCGGCCCCGAGAAACGCGACGGGCCCCGCCGGGTCGGGTTCGGCCGGATTCAAGGGCGAAAAATCCTCGGGAGCCAAAGCGCGGATGCCCCAACCGACCGCAGCAAAGTCGTTGATCAGACGAACCTGCGCGATTTTCAGATCGAGGGCGAGGCGATCCCCGTCGATCACCCACGGCAAGTTGGTGGCATAACAGCGATTGTTCATGACCGGCCCCGCAACGCCCAGCACCGCCACCTCCGGCACCCGACCGGCCTCGGCCAGGAAGTCCCGGAGCATGTGGGTGATGTCCCCGTAGGCGGTGCAATCGTAGCGACGATCCAGGAGGACGTCGGGACCTGCCACGAGGCGCAGGAAGGTCTTGGTCCCGCCCACGTCTCCGGCCAGGATCGGGCGCATGACTGGTTCCATCATCTGACCTTCAAGCTAAAAGACACACGCATCGTTGCCGCCTCGCCGGCCGGAGAAGACCTGGCCGAGCCACTCGACAGCGTCCAGACGGCCAATTAACTGGCGCTTAATGGCATTGTAAAGTATAATCACACCCAGAGGTCCTGTTTAGGAGGTCCAGTAGGCGAAATGCCCACCCTTGAGAAGCTCTTTCATCCCCTGATCGCCGAAGGGCCTTACTTCAAACTCATCTGCGGCGCAACCTTCCGGGATTATACAGAGCTCTCCAACCTGTCCACCATCTACACGCTGGCCGGCGCCCGACTGGTGGATGTCGCGGCCACGGCAGAGGCCGTCGAGGCCGCGCTCGCCGGGGTCAGACGGGCGCGGCGGCTCGGGTCGGCATGGCTGCCGCAGCCGCCCGTACCGCTGGTGATGGTCAGTGTCGCCGCCGAGGACGATCCCCACGGCATGGTCGCCCGGCGTGACGAGGACAGGTGCACCTGGACCTGCCCCCACTGTTTGCACGCCTGCCCTCACCAGGCGATCGAACCCGAATCGCTGGCGATCGTGGAGGAGCGCTGCGTGGGCTGTGCCGACTGCATCCGGGCCTGCCCCGAGCAGGCGCTCCAGATGGAGTATCTGGCCTTCGGCGATCCCCTCGACCTGCTCTGGGATGCCGGGGCGCGGGCGCTCGAGCTGCATGTCGGCTCGGGGGACGGCATCGAGGCCTGGGAAGAACCCGTGAGCAATTGGTCCGACAAGGGCGGAGTCTTCTCCATCGCCCTCAACGCGGTGCAGCTGACCCCCCGCAAGGCGATCGCGATCGCCAAGAAGGTCGCCAAGTGGGTCGACAGCCCGATCCTGGTCCAGGCAGATGGCCAGCCGATCAGCGGAGAGGCCGGGGAGGAGAGCACCTTGGCTGCGATCGATTTTGCCGCCAAGCTCATCGCCGGGGGGGTTCCGCACGTGCAGGCCGCTGGCGGGACCAACGATCAGACCGGCCGCCTGGCCCGCGAGCGGGAGGTCCCGCTGGTGGGCGTCGGTATCGGCAGCTTTGCCCGCAAGCTGGTTCGTGACGTCCGGGGGCTCGGCGATCCCAACGGCGGCATGTCCGAAGCCCTGTCCCGGGCCCGGCGCCTGGTCGCCTCGGTGTCCCCCGCTCAAGACTGACGAGTTCCCCAAAGATCGGACGTCCGGCCCCGGCCCGCCCGAAGATCGAGGAGATTGCTTTCCTTTGGCTTTCCGCGAACACAAAGTCACCGACAATCTAGACCAGCTCCTCAATATCCTGCCCCTTGCCATCGGCAAGTTCCTGCGACAGCAGAAGGATCTCGAGGATCTCTACGAGATCGTGCTCGACCTCGGTCGTCCGCCGGAGGCGCGCTTCCCCGGCCGGGTCGTGGATCTCGAGATGACCGTCACCAAGGACGACATCGACTTCGTCGTTGCGCGCGTGGGGGCTTTCTCGGACGACAACCGGGCGGGCATCGAGCGGACGCTGCACCGCATCTCGGCGATCCGCAATCGTCAAGGTGCGATCATCGGCCTGACCTGCCGGGTGGGCAGGGCCGTCCAGGGCACCATCGACATCATCCGGGATCTGGTGGAGAGCGGCCGCAGCATCCTCATTCTGGGCCGCCCCGGGATCGGCAAGACCACCAAGCTCCGGGAGACGGCACGGGTCCTGTCCACCGACCTGCGCAAGCGCGTCGTGGTCATCGACACCAGCAACGAGATCGCCGGCGACGGCGACATCCCGCATCCGGCCATCGGGCGGGCCCGACGGATGCAGGTCGCCAAGGCCGTCCTCCAGCATTCCGTGATGATCGAGGCGGTCGAGAATCACATGCCCGAGGTCATCATCATCGACGAGATCGGCACCGAGGCCGAAGCCCAGGCCGCACGCACCATCGCCGAACGCGGGGTGCAGCTCATCGGCACCGCCCACGGCAACTCGCTCGAGAACCTGCTCATGAACCCGACCCTCACCGATCTCATCGGGGGGATCCAGAGCGTCACCCTCTCGGACGAGGAGGCGCGCCGCCGCGGTACCCAGAAATCGATCCTCGAGCGCAAGGCTCCTCCGACCTTCGACATCTGCCTCGAACTCCAGGATCGCGACCGCATCGCCGTCCACCAGGACGTCGCCGACGTCGTGGACCAGCTGCTCCGGGGCTACCCGCCGCAACCCGAGATCCGCCAGGTCAGTGCCGAGGGCGAGATCCAGGTCCTGGCTCCCGAGCCCGCGGCCGATCTGTCGCACGCCGCCGCGGCCATCACGGGCGAGGCGGGCGGGCGCCTGCGCATCTTCCCGTACGCGGTGAGCCGGAGCCAGCTCGAGCGCGTCATCCGCAGCATGCGCATGCCCGCCGAGGTGACCAAGAACCTCTCCGACGCCGACGCCCTGGTCATCCTCAAGGCCTACGTCAAGAGCGCCGGCCGCATCATCCAGGACGCCGAGGCCCGTCAGATCACCACGTATGTCGTCAAGTCCAACACCATCCCGCAGATCCAGAAGACGCTGCGCGAGGTCATGCACCTTGACGCGCAGTTCGTCGAAACCGAGGAAGCCGCACTTCGGGAGGCGCGGGAAGGCATCGACCGCGCCATGAAGACCGGCCGGGCCGTCGAGCTCGCCCCGCACAACGCCACGGTTCGCCGGCTCCAGCACGACCTGGTCGAGAAGTACCAGCTCAAGAGCGAATCCATCGGCGAGGAGCCAAACCGGCGCGTGGCGATTCACCCCCTCGACCCCCGCTAGAGTGAGACTCGCGAGACTCCTTCCCATCCTGCTCGCCGCCTCGATGGCGGTGGCGCCCGCCGCCCGTGCCGACGACATGCCGCAGCTCCAGGAACTGCTCAAGCCCCTGCCGGCACCTCATCCGCCGACGACGGTGTTCGACGAGACCGGCCAGAAGATCGGCGAGCTGATTCCGGCCCACGACCAGCGGACGGTCCTGCTGCCTGGCATCCCGGTACTGATGCGAAAGGCGTTGATCGACACCGAAGATCCCCGCTTTTACCAGGAAGGCGCCTTTGACATCCGCGGTATCGGGCGGGCCATCCTGGCCGACCTGCTCGCCGGCAGGGCCAAGGAGGGGGCGTCGACGCTGACGCAGCAGCTGGCTCGCACGCTCCTCAACGACCGCGCCAAGACGCTGTCGCGCAAGGTCAAGGAGGCGTGGGTAGCGATGCAGCTCGAGCAGCGCTACAGCAAGGACGCCATCTTGACCCTGTACTTCAACGACATCTACTGGGGTCATGGCGCTTATGGCATCGGTGCCGCGTCCGATCGCTACTTCGATCGCTCCCCATCTGCGCTCGATCTGGGGCAGATGGCCGTTCTGGCGGCCCTGGTCCGCGGCCCGGGTTACTACGACCCCTTCAACGACCACGGCGTCTTCCGGCTGGCCGAGCGGCAGGAATACGTGCTGGACCGGATGGTCGACGCGGGCGATATCACGCGCTCCGAGGCCGATTCAGCCAGTCGCCGTACCGCCGTCTTGCGGCTCTTGCAAGGCCTGGCGACGCGTCGCTATTCGCGTGGCTTTGCCGCAGGCCGCCTCCGGGAACTTCTGGGCATCGTCCGGCCCGATCCCTCGTATCGCTGGTTCTTCAACCGGGTTGCCGACGAAGCCGCCCTGCAGCTCACGCGCCGCGACCCCTCGGGCCGGATCCTGCAAGATGGCCGCCAGGTCCTGGACGACGCCGGACTCTCGATCACGGTGACGATGGATCCGGCCATGCAGAGGGCGGCCGAGCAGGCGGCCGAAAGCGGCATTGCCCGGGATGGTCGGCGCTATGGCTTCAGCCAGGTGGCGATCGTGGCCATCGACCCGTCTACCGGCGAGGTCCGGGCCCTGGTCGGCGGCGTCGGAGCCACGCAGTACGACCGTACCCTGGCGCGGTTGCAGACCGGGAGCGCATTCAAGCCCTTCGTGTACCTCACGGCCTTCGAGCACGGTTTCGGCCCGGATGACGTGGTCGACGATGTACCCGCGCGGTATCCTGCTGGCCCGGGCCGCTGGTACGTCCCCCACAACGACGACTACCGCTTCCACGGCAAGGTCACGCTGCGGACGGCGCTGATCCAGTCGTTCAACACCGTCGCGGTCGCCCTCGAGGCCAAGGTCGGCATTGGCCCGATCATCCAGACGGCCCGCGAGCTCGGCATCTCCAGCCCGCTGAACCACGACCTCACCCTCACCCTGGGCTCCTCGGGCGTCACCCCGCTCGAGATGTGCTCGGCCTATGCCGCCCTCGCCAACGACGGCGTGTGGATCCAGCCCTCGATATTCACTCGGATCACCGGACCCCAAGGCCAGCTGCTGGATCAGCCGGTGCCGCAGCAGCGCCGCGCCGCAGATGTCGGCCAGGATCGGGAGCTGGTGAGCGTGATGCAGGGCGTGCTCGGCCCGGGGGGCACCGCGGCGGGCGACGGGATCTGGCGGCCGGCGGCAGGGAAAACGGGCACCAGCAACGATTTCAGGGATGCGTGGTTCGTGGGGTTCACCCCGCAGCTCTGCGCGGCTGTCTGGGTGGGCAACGACGACCGCCAGCCGATGAAGGACGGCGCCTTCGGGGGCACGGTGGCCGGGCGGATCTGGCACGACTTCATGGTCACCGCCCTCAAGGGTAAACCCGTGGTGCCCTTCGCTCCGGTTCCGACACCCACCCCGACCCCGCTCTGGCCCTGGTGGCCAGGCCAGAGCCCCGCCACCGCGTCCGCGCCCCCCTCATCGCCGGCGCCCCGGCCATGACCGCGGCCAGCCCCGCGCCGCGGGGATGGTTCATCACCTTCGAGGGGGCTGAAGGCGCCGGGAAGTCGACGCAGATCGACATGCTGGCCCGGAGCCTGCGAGCTCGAGGCCACGTGGTCCAGACCAGCCGGGAGCCGGGGGGAACCGCTGCCGGGATCAAGATCCGAACGCTCCTCCTGGATCCACAGGCCCGCCTCGTTCCCCGCTCGGAGCTGCTGCTCTATGCCGCCGACCGGGCGCAGCACGTCGACGAGATCGTCCGGCCGGCACTGGCAAGCGGCTGCGTCCTGCTGTGCGACCGCCATGCGGACTCGCTGGTAGCCTATCAGGCCTACGGCCGCGGCATCGACCTGCAGCTGGTCGAGGATCTCAACCGGATCGCGACCGCCGGGCTGGTCCCGGACCTGACCCTCCTGCTCGACCTCGAACCGGAGGTCGGTCTGGCCCGAGCGGCACAGCGCTCGACCGCCGATCGCCTCGAGCGTGAGGACCTCGCGTTTCATCGGCGCGTCCGGGAAGGCTTTCTCGCCATCGCCCGAGCCCGACCGGAGCGGGTTCACCTGGTGCCGGCCGCTGCCGGGGTCGAGGCGGTCCACCGACAGGTCCTGGCCGTCGTCGAGAAGCGGCTGGACATCTCTTCGTAACGCGATCCTCATCGCAGGCCGGTTAAATTTGTAATTCTTCGTTAAGTCGGATCTCCAGCTCGCCCGCCTGTGAATAATCGTCTCGAGAGGGCTTGCCATGGCGCTGCCTTGCGGGCCCGGGTCCTTGAAACAGGCGAGAGGCGCGAAAAGGATGTTGAGTCGGTACGCACTGGCCAGCCTCTATCTGCTGCTGGCCCTCGGGGCCATGAAAGCCACGATCGGGCCACGCAGCCCGGTCTTGCCGGTCGCTCACCACGGTGCCAGCCTGCTGGCCCACCACGGCACCACGACCGCCGATTCGGGCGGCGGCAACAATGGCGGGGATGACGACGGTGGAGACGACGACGACAGCTACACCGCCTAGACCTTTTTCAGTTTGAACGGGTCCGGGTCGCGTGGCGTAGCGATCGGAGATCCGCAAGATAGCCAGGGCCCCCGCCGATCGCTCGACGGGGGCCCCGAAGCCGCTTCTGGCGCAGCGACCAGCTCTAGCTGGCGCTCTTGCTGCCACCCTTGGCGGCAGGCTTCTCGTGGTCGATCTCGACCCGGGTCACCTGCGGCGGCCGGGTGGTAACCGGCTTGGCCGAGGTGGCGAGCGGAGCGAGGCGGTTGAAGAGGGTCTTGGTCGTGTCGAGGCCGAGATCCACCTCGGCTCGCAGGCTGGTGAGCCCCTCGAGCGCGATGCGGGTGCTCATGCCGAACACGTCCGCCTTCTTGCCTTCCTCGGCGATCACGTTGACCACCTCGCGGGTGGCCTCGAGCGAGCCATCGGCGAGAGCCTTGACGACGCCGAAGCTGTCGAGCCCGCTCGGCTCGGCGGCCGTCTTGACGACGTTCTTGGCGCCATCGAGAGCGGTGTCGAGAATGTGACGGGTGACACCCACGACGTCGACCTTGCTCAGCTCCTCCGACGTCTTGTCCACGTAGGACCGGACGTTGTCGAGCGTTCCGACGACGAACTTGCTGGTGGATTCGCCGAGATCTTTCACGATGCTAGCCATTGGGTATTCCTCCTTGCTGGAATATGAGGCAAGGACACGGTTCTTGCTGGTAGCGGCATGCGCTGACGCGCTTCCACCGGATCCGGAATCGTCCTTGTAGCGATCCCGGTCCGCGGATATAGCCGTGCCGTCGGCCTGTCGGCCGGGATCATACCCGGCCGGGACAATCTGGAGGGTTTCCTGCCAGATCGCGGTGCGAGCAAGGTTGCGGGCAGCGTTCAGGTCCGCATGCGAGCGGTGTCCGCATGCGCACGCGAACGATGTTCCGCGCCGCTCGCCGGTCTTGCCGCACACCCAGCACCTCGTGCTGCTGGAGCGGCCATCCACCGCCACGACCGCTATCCCGACGGGCTCTGCCCGGCGGGCCGTCATCCGGACGATGCGGCCAAAGCGAGCCTGCAGGCGATCCCGGGACGACATGGCCCCGACGGCCCTGGCGGCGCCCGGAACCCTCGCAGGGGGTTCCTCGAGAGAGGGAAATTTCTCGAACTTGATGAGAGGATGATCGAAGTTCTGTGCGAACCGGACCAGGCCGATCGCCACCTCGCGATCGCGCTGGAGGCAAAAGCGCTCGAGCTTGGCCTCCATCCGCCGGGCCGCGCGCCGCGCTCCCGCGCTCCGGAGCTCCCTGGCGATCCGCGCATAGCGAGCCTGGCGGGCCCGATCCTGGCGCCCGGACAGGAAGATCCGGCGACCCGAGCCCGCCTCGACGGCCACGGCTCGCTGCACCAGCCCGAGATCCACCCCGATGGCCGGGCCTCCGGGCTGCGGGCGCGGCGCCTGGTTCAGGTAGCGCGCAGAGAAGAACCAGCGACCGCGGCGCTGATAAAGGCGGCCCTCGAGGGGCAGGCCGTGGACCATCAGCCGCTCGAGCAGCCGCGCCTGGCCGCCCGGAACCGCGATCGGAAGGGCAATCGTCCGGCCAGCCAGCGGAATCACCAGCTTCCAGCGATCGTCCGCGTGAATGAGTTGCCAGGTCCTGGCCCCGAACACGACCGGTAACTCCTCGGGGCGGACCGGACGCTGCGAAGGCCCTGGCCACGTCCCGGAACGCAGTCGCCGCAGCTGGCGGGCCTGGCGCCGTAGCAGCTCCTTGAGGGTGGAGCGCCACGGATCCGGGAGACCACCCACGGCGCGCTCGGCAAGGGCCAGGCGACGAAGCGCGAAATCGACCGCCGGTCGGGCCAGGACCGGCGCCAGCTGGAGGGGTGAGACCGCCGCTTGCCATTGCTCGGCCAGCCGGGCCGCCTCGCGCTGGAGTCGTACGAAGGCTTCCTGCTTCGCCCGACTGGGCGACAGGAGCTCGACGTCGACGGTCCGCGCGGTCATCTGATCTCTTACTAGCGTATCATCGGGGCAAGATTCGCAGAGTGCGGCTCAAGAAGCCGACCCGCCCGAATACGCTATCGCTTAGCTTTCGACTAAGCTGACGTTAAGAATGGACTAAGGAGCCATGATCCGCAGGCGCACGGTCATCGGCCTCATGAGCGGCACGTCCCTGGACGGGGCCGATGCGGCCCTGGTCGACTTCTGGGAGGCCGACGGGAGGCTCGGCCACCGACTCAGAGCCTTCGCGACGTTGCCCATGCCGGCCTCCTTGAGAGCAGCTATCGAGGCCGCCATGGAACCTGGTCCCGTGGACCGGATCGCCGAGCTGTCCATGCGCATCGGCGAGTTCCTGGCCCGGGCGGCCAGCTCGGTCATGGCCGAGGCCGGCATCGCCCCTGCCCAGGTGGACCTGGTCGGCTCGCATGGCCAGACGCTGTGGCATGTCCCCGGCCGCGCCTCCCTGCAGCTTGGCGAGCCTGCCGTCATTGCCGAGCTGACGGGAATCACGACGGTCGCAGATTTCCGCCCGGCGGATATCGCCGCCGGCGGTCAGGGCGCGCCCCTGGTCCCCTTCGCCGACCGCGAGCTGTATGCCATCCCCGGGCGAGCCGCGGTCCTGCTCAACATCGGCGGCATCGCCAACCTGACCTGGCTGGACGGGCGCATC
The DNA here is from genome assembly GCA_021781555.1 of bacterium. Classification (GTDB taxonomy): domain Bacteria; phylum Cyanobacteriota; class Sericytochromatia; order S15B-MN24; family VGJW01; genus JAJXWQ01. Next base: position 75,874 of record JAJXWQ010000004.1, on the reverse strand, counting down.
CAAGACGGCGATCCGAGCCCCGCCCTCGCCTTCGATACGGGCCCGGGCAACATGATCCTCGACGCCCTCTGCCGGGCGCTCTTCGACCGGCCCTTCGATCGCGGCGGCCGGATCGCCGCGGCGGGGGCGGTGCACGAGGGTCTCCTGGCCGAATGGCTGGCCCACCCCTTCTTCCACGCCCCCCCGCCCCGCTCGACCGGCCGCGAGGAATTCGGCTCGGCCTTCGTGGACCGGATCCTCGCCCGCGGGAGCGAGCTGGGTCTGGCTCCGGTCGATCTGGTGGCCACGGCGAGCATGCTCACGGCTTGCACGATCGCAGACGCCATCACGACGCTCCTGCCCGATCGGCCCGACATCCTCCAGGTGAGCGGGGGCGGAGCGCACAACGAGCACCTGCTGGAGCTGCTCGGCCAGCGGCTTGGTGGCGTCGAGCTCGCCGTCCTTCCCGACGCCGATGCCAAGGAGGCTGTCGCCTTCGCCCTCTTCGCTTACCGGGCGGCTTTCGGCCAGATCAACCACCTCCCCGAGACCACGGGCGCCGGGCGTCCGCTGGTCCTGGGGAAGATCGTGCCCGGGCGGAATTTCGGGCGCATCTTCCTCGCGCCGCGGCTCCCCGACGGCCCGATCGGCCGCGAGTCAAGCCTCCCGGCCACCGAGTCCGCCCACCCCGAGACCGAGGATCTCGACGTGCTTTCGGCCCGGGACCTCGCGACCTTGATGGCCGAGGAGGAATTCGAGGTGGCCCGGGCGATCGCAGGCCAGATTCCTGCGATTGCCGAAGGCATCGAGATCATCGCCGAACGCCTGGGGCGCGGCGGTCGTCTCTTCTACGTCGGCGCCGGCACCTCGGGTCGCCTCGGGGTGCTCGACGCGGCCGAGTGCCCGCCGACCTTTTCGACTCCGCCCGACCAGGTCCAGGCCCTCATCGCCGGAGGCCCGCCGGCCCTCGTCGCGGCGATCGAGGGTGCCGAGGACGACGCCGAGGCCGGCCGCGCCATGCTGGCGAGCCGCCTGCCGGATCCCCGGGACGTCGTCGTGGGGCTGTCGGCCTCCGGCACGGCGCAGTTCGTCGCAGGTGCGCTCGCCCTGGCGCGAGAGCTCGGCTGTGCCACGCTCCTGGTCACGTGCAATGCCCGGCTCGCGGGCGATCCCGCAGATCTCGTGATCGCACCGCACGTCGGCCCCGAGCTCCTGTCTGGATCCACCCGCCTCAAGGCCGGTACCGCCACGAAGATCGTCCTCAACGCCCTTTCGACCGGTGCGATGGTCAAGCTCGGCAAGGTCTACGGCAACCTGATGGTCGATGTGCACGTGTCCAACTACAAACTCCGCAAGCGGGCCGAACGCATCCTGGCCCGCGTGGCCGGGGTTCCAGCCGATGAGGCCGGTCTTCTGCTCGAGTCGGCGGGCGGGAGTGTCAAGCTGGCGATCGTGATGCGCCGTCTCGGCCTGTCCGCCAGCCCGGCTCGCCTCCGCCTGGAGCAGGCGCAGGGCCACCTCCGGGCCGTCCTCGAGGCGGATGCCGGAGCCCGGCTGGACGAAGTCTAGACTTTTTTGAACGCAGGAGAGGATGCCAGATTCCGCCCGGCGCCGCCAGCCTTCCCGCGCACAGCAGTCTTCGATCCGTGAATTGCGCCGCCGCGAGAGCCGGGCGGCGAAGCAGCTTGCCCGCTGCGGGGCGAGGGAGGATGCCACCTTCCGCCCGGCGCCGCCAGCCTTCCCGCGCACAGCAGTCTTCGATCCGTGAATTGCGCCGCCGCGAGAGCCGGGCGGCGAAGCAGCTTGCCCGCTGCGGGGCGAGTTCGAGAGGGGCCGCGGCCCCTCTCGAGTCACTGCCCGAGCGCAGCGAGGGAGGATGCCACCTTCCGCTCAGCTCAGTTCCACGGGCAGGCGGCCGGCGAAGGGAATCTCGCCGCACAGCGCCCGGACCGCCGCCCGCTGGCTATCTTCCAGCGGACCGTAGGCACAGGCGTAGCCGGCTATCGCCGGGAACTGCGCGACCAGATAGGGACTGTTGAAGGAAACCGCCACCACCGGCGCCTCGCCGCCGGCTAGATCGCGCACCAGCTGAGCCATGTCGGCCGAGAGGTCGCTGCGATCCTTCCAGGCCTTGACCAGGGCAAAGATCCCGATGCCCACGGTGGTGGCGTGGCTGGCGCGGTCCAGGATCTCGGCGCGGACCTCCGGCGCCAGACCCGGCCTGGCCAGGACCCATGGGATCTTCCGGCGATCGAGCTCCTCGGCCAGCGGCCCGTGCAGCCTGCCGGCAAACTCGGCACCCGGTGCCTGCCGGACCACGGCGTCGTCGTCATCATCCACGATCACGAAGAAGGCCCCGGGCCCCAGGGGCAGGTGCTCCCCGCCACGTACCAGGGTCATGGCACGTTCCGCAAGCTTGCGGGCGAAGATCCGATGCGCGGCAAAGTCACTGGCCCCCCATGCCGCTGTGCCCGCGCCCACGAGGCCGAGCCGCCGGCGAGCCGCCTCGAGCCGACCGAACGCCTCCCGCAGGCGCGACTCGGGCACCAGCCCGCGCTCGACCGCGGTGAGGATCGCCTGCCGGGCCGCGATCGCATCGCGCGGCATCAGCAAGACGTCGCACCCGGCATCGAGGGCTGCCGCCACGGCCTCGGCCTCGCCGAAGGTACCGGTGATGCCTCCCATGATGAGAGCGTCCGTTACGACCAGGCCCGAAAAACCCATCTGGTGGCGCAGGAGGTCCGTCATGATCGCCTTGGACAGCGTCGCCGGCACCCCCGAGCCGTCAAGAGCGGGCACGGCCAGATGCGCGGTCATCACGGCCCCCACGCCGGCCGCGATGCACTCCCGGAAGGGCGCCAGCTCGACCGCATCGAGCCGGGAGCGATCGGCCAGGATCGTCGGCAGCCGCGAATGCGAATCGACCGCCGTATCTCCGTGGCCGGGGAAATGCTTGGCAGTGGCCAGCAGGCCGTGCTCCTGGGCCCCCCGGACCCAGGCCGCGGCAAGCCGGCCGACACGCCCGGGATCCCCGCCAAAACTCCGGATGTTGATGATCGGATTCCGGGGGTTGACGTTCACATCGGCAACCGGGGCGAAAGCCCAGTTGACGCCGCGTGCTCGGGCCTCGACCGCGGTGATGCGGCCCGCCTCGTATGCCACATCCTCCGAGTCGATGGCTCCCAGCGCCATGAGCGGCGGCAGGAAGGTCGCTCCCTCGAGTTGCTGGCCAGCGCCGAACTCGATATCCCCAGCCACGAGCAGGGGCCGCTCGCTGCGGGCCTGCAGTTCGGCCAGAACCTCGGCCAGCTCCGGCCCCCCGCGAAAGACGATGAACCCGCCCCAATGGTTCTCATCCAGGCTCCGGGCCAGCCGCGGAAGGTCGGCCCTCGAGACCTGGGGCAGTACCGGGCAGATGAGCTGACCGGTCAGCTCGGCGATGGAAGGCGGCATGTCGAGGCCAGTTTAGCAGCTCGCCCGGGCCTTCGCCCGGGCGGCCGCTTGCACGAATCGCGTCGCGGGCTATCGCGACATGATCATTCCGCCCGAGCCCCCCGTGGCCGCTGCGGCGCTGCCCCACTGGTAGCCAACGCCCACGACGATTCCCTGTTCGGCGTTGTAGAGGTCGTCCTGCGGCCGGTAGAACCAGTTGGCCTGAAGGTAGGTATTGTCGGAAAGCACGATCCGTCCGCCCAGGCCGTGCTCGAGCTGCAACCCACCGTTATACCGGCTCGAAACCGGTGTGACGTTGCCCTCGCCGACGATGTTGTAGCCGAGGACGATCCGACCGAGGTCAAGATCGAGGCCCAGACCCAGGCCAGGCTTGAGGCCTATCGACATCGCCTTGAGACCGAGGGACGCAAACCCGTTCAGCGGGCCAAACTTCTGCTCGGCATCGATCCGCGCCTCGGCCCCCTGGCTCATCGCCAGACCGCCGAAGATCGGCGCACCGGTGAGACCCGGGTAGAACGCAGTCGGCCCGGACGTTGCCGTCGAGCCCTTCCCGGCGTTCATGTTGCCCTGGTCAGGATAGAAGTCGGCGCGGTAGTTCACGTCCCAGCCGACGGCGCCGTAGTCGTTTGCCATGATCTGACCGCGGAAGCCGGCCATGGTGACGGGCGCCAGCAGTGCGTAGACCTCGGTGCCGTCCATGATCGCGTAGTCGATGCCAAGCTCGCCGGCCACCGGGCTCGCCGGCACGCCGGGCGTGGCCCCGAAGACGAACGCGGGACCGATGCCGACCTGGCCCCCGCCTGCGGCGAGATAGCGCGGGGCGAACAGGAGGCCGCCGCCGGTCCAGATATCTCCCGGCCGCGAGGCCGACGAGTACTGGGTCGACCCGGAACTCATGCGCATCTGGGCCAGGGCCGGCGTCGCCACGAGCAGCGAGGCTGCCAGGGGACCAAGGGCAATTGCGCCCATAAGGCGAGTCTGCATCCGTAACTCCTTCGTGAGCTGCGCTTCGGGGGCCACCCTGTGCGACTCCTGCTGCGGGCCATCGGGCATCGGGGGAAACCCTTGATTGCAGGGACGATGTTACCCGAGCCCATGCCCGCTGTCCATGGCAACGATCACGTGCTTCGCGTGGAGCTCACAAGGGCCTTCTGGGGGGGATCCGGGTGCGATCCCGCTCACCCTCTTCTTCAAGAAAGCACCAGGCTGAAGATCCCCCGACGAAACCGTCCCCCCCCAGGCGCACCCGGATCCAGCAGCTAAACAGCTCCCGGTTTGAATGGATCGAGCCCGACGAGTCAAACGGGGCCCGGTTACGCAGCGAAGCGACCGCGCAGAGGGCCCCGTTCAAACTGCAAAAGGCCTAGAAGCAGGCCAGAGCCAATCCGGGCGCTTGTCACTGGCGGGGAACTTCCGGGCCAGCTACGATGTCACCAACTTCGAGGTGCGCTGGCGCCTGGTATCCCGTTGCAATCTCGCACCCCGACACAGACTTGACACCCACACTACAGGAGGAAGACGATGCGCCGTGCGCTCGCACTGGGAACCGCTCTGTGGCTGGTTTCTGGCGCTCCGGTTTTCGCGGCAACCGCGGATCAAGCCTTCAAGGACGTCCCCCCGGGCTGCTGGGCCGCCAACGCCGTCATGCAGATGGCGGTCAAGCGCTCCTTGATGAACGTCTATCCCGACGACACCTTCCGCGGGAACCAGCCGTTCACGAGGGCGCAGTTCGCCGATTCCCTGAATGCTCTCGTGGACGACCTCGAGGCCATGTCCAAGACCAGCTGGAAGGACGGAGCCCCGTATCACTGGGCCCTCTCTGACGTGCCGGCTGCGGATCCGGACCACAACAAGATCTTCCGGATGGTCAACGACTACCACCTGTGGCGGAACGTCCCCACGGTCGATCCCGAGCACTTCCATCCCGATCAGACAGTCACCCGCGAGGAGGTCGCCAAGGTAGTCAGCAACCTCCTGTCCACCGGCGAGGCTCAGAGGGCCGTCATGCCGCGGGATCCCCGAGCTCCGAAGAACCCCTTCAAGGATCTCACGCCCGCACAGTGGGCCTACAAGGCCATCTTGACGGACAACAGCCGCTACCGGGTCATGATCGGATTTCCCGACGTGACCTTCCGGGCGAACACCGAACTCACCCGCTACCAGTACGCGGCAATCGGCGCCCAGACCTTCGGCATGATCCGCGAGCTCGTGCAGCAGACCCAGCAAGAGAACCGGAATCTGACGACTCTCTCCGGCGTCGAGCTTTTCCAGGGCACGACCCCGCTCTACATCGGCGCACTCGGCTCCAGCAACGCCTTGACGGGCAGCACCGCGAACGTCGAGGTCAGGCCGGTGTTCTACCCGGGCGACGGTTTCATCTTCGGCGACGCCCAGGTCGGGGCCAATTCCAACATCGCCAACGAGATGGCCCTCACGGTCGGAGGCTGGTTCCAGCGGTACTCGGTCGGTTCCTGGCAAACCGAGCCCTACATCGGCGTCCGCGCCATGAAGACCCCGGCAGGTACCAACGGCGGGGCGCTCGTCGGCGGACTCTTCTACACGCACATCGCCCCCAGGGTCGGCCTGGCGTTCATGCCGGAGCTCAGCTTCCTGACCAGCTACAACCTGGGCGGTGGCCTCGGCGTCGACCTCTCGTACGACTTCAACCCGAGCGTTTCGCTGCACCTGTCTCCGTCGGTTCTTGGCACGGCCAGCAGCCCGTCCGGGCAGCCGACCTTTGGTGGCGGCGGCTCGATCGGCGTGAGCTTCGCGCTCTGACGCCCGGCCGGGATGCGCTCCCGGTTGACAGCGTCATAGTGACACGGATCGTCTGACCCCAACCCGCGACCCCCGGCCCCCCCGCCGGGGGTCGCCTCGTGGTCTTGCGGCGAAAGTCGGCAATGGTGGTAGCCTCGATGCCACGGGGGCGCGTCAAGCGGTGAAACGGCTGATCTCGCCCAGGCTCCTGATTCCGACGATCCTGAGCTTGGCCCTTTTCATGTTCCTCGTCGGCCTCTCGGGGCCCGACGAGCTCAGGTCTGCGCTCATGCTGACCCCGGCCCATGTCGGAGAGGTGCTCGGCCTCGCATGTATGTACTTCGTGTGCAAGGGGGTCGCCTGGTACCTGCTGCTCCGCCGACTCGACGTCAAGGCCAGCCCATCCGAAATCGCCTTCTGCTTCTCGGGCGGCGAGGTCGCCAAGAACCTCCCCGGGGGTGCGTTCTTCCAGAACTACCTCCTGAACCGGATCATGGGCGCGCACTTTGCCTACACCGCCGGCGCCTCGCTCTCGATGATGGGGCTCGAGGGCGTGATCACCTACATCCTGCTGCTCATCCTCGGCCTGCCACACGTCCCCGGGCTGCGCGCCCTCCTCGGCATCATCGCCGGGGTCGGCCTGGCGGTCCTCGCGGCTTCGTGGTGGTGGGAGCTGCCCCGGCGGCTCGTCGACTGGGGTCGGGCCCATCACAGCCAGGCCATCCAGAGTGCCGCCGTACACCTCGAACACTTCATCCGTGCCCTCAAGACCCTGGCCGCCCTCCACCTCGTCACCCCGGGCCTCCTCCTGGTGGGCGGATTCCTCGTGGCGCAGGCCTTGACTCTCTACATCGTCGCGACGCAGCTTCCGATACCGCAGCTGACGGTCATCCCGAGCCTGGACGTGTTCGCGCTCTCGATCTTCCTGCCGCTGGTCTTTCCCTTTCCGATCCAGTTCGGGCTGTCCGAGCTGTCCGGGATGGCGGCGATGATGGCCTACGGCGCCGACCGCCAGCAGGCGATCGCCGCCATGATCGCCTTCCGGGTCTGGGGCGTCGGCGTGACCATGTTGATGGGTGCGGTCGGGATGCTGGTGCTGCCCGAACTCCTCAAGAGGGCGCTATCGGTGCCTCCGGCCGGTCCTGGCGTGCCCACCGGGCCGTCGCGACTACCGTAGATCCTTTGGCGTTGAAACGGGCCCGCTCCCTTCAAACCGGGAGCAAGCCGGGGCCTTTACGCCAGCCCCGACAACCCCTCGGTCGCTGCGCCGGGCGCCTCGCCACACAGCCCGTGCAGAAAGAAGTCCAGGTGACGAGCGATCACGACCGCCAGGGGCTGGTCGCCGCGCCGACCCCAGAGCCAGGGACCGATCGTCGATGCCCACAGACCCGGAATCAGCAGTCCCAGCAGCTCGGCGGGATCGTAGTCGCTTCTGACCTGCCCCAGATGCTGAGCCCGGGCGAGCAAGGTCATGAGGTGATGATCGATGCGCGCCTTGAGCTCCTGGCCCTCGCCCGTCGCTTCGGGGGGGGCGGGACTCTCGGGCGCGTCCGAGCTTTCGGCCGCCTGCTCCCGATCGCGTCCGCGCAGCCCGTGTGCGCGCCGACGGAGGCTCCCGGCCTGGACGTGGTGAACGAAGAAAGCCCGGGCGGTTTCCGGGTGCCCGGCGAAGGCATCGCCGAGGCCCACCAGAAAGCGCCGCAGCAGCTCGAGCGGCCGGTCGGCATCGCCGGGCACGCCAGCTTCGAGCTGCGTGCCGAGTTGATCCAGCGCCAGCTGATTCCAGGCGATCGGCAGGATCGCCTCCTTCTGCGAGAAGTAGTTGAAGACCGTGGGACGGCTCACGTTCGCGGCCGCGGCGATCTCCTCCATGGTCGTGCCCTCGAAGCCCCGTTCTTCGAACAGCGCCAGGGCTGCGGTCACGATGGTCCGACGGACTTCTCGTTTCTTGGCCTCGCGGAGGCCCAGGCGACCTTGGTTATCCAGCATGAGAGCTCAGTCCGCGACCTTGACCTCGCCGATCTCCGCCACGGGCACAGCCGACAGGGAAAGCTCCCGACGGCGGCGGAGCAGCCGGCCGAAGAAGGCCTTGGTATCGTCCATCAGCGTGTATCCGACCGGGACGACGACGAGGGTCAAGAGCGTCGAGGTCAGGAGCCCACCGATGACCACGACGGCCATCGGAACACGGAACTCGGATCCCGCTCCGATGCCCATGGCTATCGGTGTCATGCCCAGGACCATGGCGGCGGTGGTCATCAAGATCGGCCGCATGCGTACCTGGGCGCCGCGCAAGACGGCCTCGGTGCGCTCGTAACCGCGTTCGCGCATGGTCAAGATGAAGTCGACGATGAGGATCGCGTTCTTGGTGACGATTCCCATCAGCATGATGATGCCGATGAGACTCATCATCGACAGCTCCTGGTGATCCAGCAGCAGGGCGGCCAGGGCGCCGCTGATCGACAGCGGCAGGCTGAACATGATGACCAGCGGAGCGGCGAAGCTGCTGAACTGCAGGGCCAGCACGAAATAGATCATGACGACCCCCAGGACCATGGCCTCGCCAAACCCGGCAAAGGCGTCGCGCTGCTGCTTGGCGTCACCGCCCTGCCGGATGGCCAGGGACGCCGGCAGCGCCAGCTCGGGCTCGAGGGTCTTTTGCAGATAGGTCGTGTCCGTGCCCAGGGAAATGCCCGGAGGCAGGCTGGCGGTCACGTCGACGAGGCGCTTGCGGTTGCGGTGCATGATGACCGAGTAACCGCCGACGATCTCGGTGCGTGCGAGCGCCGACAGGGGCACGGTTCCCTTGGGGGTCACGATCGGCAGGCTGTCGAGACGGGTCAGGTGGCGGCGATGCCGGGCATCCATCCGCACCCACACGTCCACCTCGTCGTTGCCCACCGTCATGGTGTTGGGGTTGTCGCCCGTGGTGGCCAGAAGCAGGGTCTCGGCCAGCTGCGAGGCCGTGATGCCGAGCTGCGCCATGCGAACCCGGTCGGGGATCACGCGGAGTTCGGAGCGTTCACTCCCCAGCGAGGTCTCCACGTCGGCAAAGAGGTCCGGGCGCTTGCTCATCAGAGCCGCCAGCCGGTCCCCGTAGTGGCGAATCAGGCTCAGGTCGTCACCTGAGATCTGGACGTCGATCGGCTTTTGCGTCATGCCGCCGCCGACGATCGAGAGCTCGTCCGCCAGGACCCGGTATCCAGGGACCATGGCGTAGGCCTGGCGAACCTTTTCGGCGATCTGGCTGTCCGACAGCTTGCGCTTGCTACGATCGACCAGCAGCACATCTACCCGGGCATCGTCGACCTGACCATCGGATCCGACCGTGGTGATGACCTGGCTGACGCCCGGATAGGTCCGGACGTTGGCGGCTACCTTCTCGGCCGTTGCGAGGGTCTGATCCATCGGAGTGCCGGGCGGCATCTGGACGCGCAGATAGAACTCGCCGCGGTCCGCGTCGGCCATGAAGGTCGTCGGGATGTAGCGCAGCAGCGAAAGCCCGGCGAGGAAACTCGCGATGGCGACGGACATGATGACCCAGCGGTGCCGCAGGCTCCAGCGGAGCAACCGCGGGTAGACCCCCGAGAGATCGCCCTCGAGGCGATTCTCGTGCCCTTTGCGCCGCACCTTCAACAGATATGCCGCGAGCATCGGGGTCAGCGTCCGGGCGATGAGCAGACTGAAGAGCACGGCAAAGGTGACGGTGGCCCCGAAGCTGCTCATGAACTGCCCGACCATGCCCGTCATGAAGCTCATCGGCAAGAAAACGGCGACGATCGTGAGCGAGGTGGCCGTGACGGCCAGCTGGATCTCGCCCGTGGCGTGGATGGCCGCCTTGATGGGGGGCTCGCCGTTCTCCATGTGGCGGAAGATGTTCTCGAGATCGACGACCGCGTCGTCGACCAGGATGCCGACGACCAAGGAAAGGCCGAGCATCGTGACGTTGTTGAGGGTGAAGCCCGCGAGCTTCATCGGCGTGAACGCCATCAGGATGGAGAGCGGGATGGCGAGGCCGGCGATGATCATCACGCGCCAGTTGCGCAGGAACAGGAACAGCACCAGCACGGCGAGCATCGCGCCCATCGCCAGGTGCTCCCAGACCGCATCGTTGGACAGCTTGATGAAGCGCGAGGTGTCCGAGGCCTTGACGATCTGGATTCCCTGCGGCAGCGAAGGTGCCAGCTCGGCGATCTTGGAGTCGACCGCGGCCACCGTGGCAACGACGTTGGAGTGCGTCTGCTTGATGATCCCGAGCACGATGGCATGCCGGCCATTGACCGCAGCGGCCGTGGTCGGATCCTTGATGGAGTTGCGCACGGTCGCGACGTCGCCCAGCTCGATCACCCCGCCGGCGGGCGTGGAAATGGGCAGGCGCGCCAGGGCCTGGGGGCTGTCGAACTTGCCCATCGTACGAACGGTCATCCGGCGGGGCCTGGAGTGGAAGACGCCGCCCGGAAGGTTGTAGTTCTCGGCCTGGATGTCGGAGAAGATCCCCGGCAGCGAGAGGCCGTAGGGGGCCAGGCGATCGGGGTTGACCGCGACCTCGACGTCCGGCACGACGTTGCCCATCTCCTGGATCGTGGCGACGCCGTCGGCCTCCTCGAGCTTGGGGACGATGTCGTCCTTGACGTACGTCGACAGCGCAACGTCGGACAGGGCCCCCGTAACCGAGTAGTAGCAGATGGGCAGGCTGGTCGTGCCGAAGGTGACGTAGTTGGGCGGACGGGCGGCGGTCGGAAGCTTGTAGAGGATGGCCGAAACGCGATCGCGAATGTCGTCCTCGGCCGCCCTGGACGAGACCCCGATCTGGAGCTGGCAGATGACCGACGACATGCCGTCCGCCGAGGTCGACATCAGCGTATCCAGGCCGTTCAAGCCCGCCAGCGCATCCTCGATGGGCTTGGTGATGAGGGTCTCGACCTCGGCCGGAGCCGCACCGGGATAGGCGGTGTTGACCACGACGACCGGGAACTCGACGTTGGGCATCAGGTCCGGCGGCAACTGCGTGAACGACGCCACCCCGAGGACCACGAGGATCAGCATCAAGATCAGCGTGGTGATGGGGTTCTTGATGAAGAAGGTCGAAAAATTGAAGCCCGTGCGGCCCTTGGCCCCGTCGTCCGCGGCCGCGTCGGCAAGCTCGGAGAAGCTATGAGGAGACATGGGCCGGGCCCTCCGACGCGTTCTGACCGAGCGGAATCCGGGTTGTCGAAGGCTCCGTGGTGGCAGGCATCGAAGTCGGGACGGCCGGCATGGCGGAAGGGCTCGCGGCCGGTCCAGCCGCTGCTTGCGCAAGGGCCACGGGATCTCCGTCGTGGAGGAAGGCGTTGCCCTTCTCGATCACCTGGTCTCCGGGCGACAGGCCGCTCGTGATCTCCGTCAGCTCCGCATTGCGCACGCCGACCGTGACCGGAACCTCCCGGGCCCGGCCGGCCCGGAACGCGTAGACGATGGTCTGCCCGCCGTCGTTGAGAAGGGCATCGGTCGGCACCACCAGGGCCTCGTGGGGCGAAGCCGTGACCAGGCCACGGACATTCATCCCGATCTTGAGCATGCCGTGGTGTGCCAGGTTGACCTTGCACGACAGCAGACGCGTCTGCGGATCGACCATCTCGGAGATCTCGCTGACGGTGCCGCGGAATTGCTGGCCAGGCAGGCCAGCGGCCGAGAGCGTCAGGTGCAACCCGGTGTAGATCGACGGCAGATCGTGCTCGGCGAACGAAAGCTTGGCCTGGTAGGCGCCGCTGGCGATGACCACGATCGGCGACCCGGGGCTCGCCATCGCTCCCACATCCTGGACCTTCTCTACGACCACACCGCTTACCGGGCTCGTGACCACACGATCGTCGAGGTTCGTCTGCGTGAGGGCCAGGGCGGCTCGGGCCTCCTTGAGCTGGCTCTGGGCCACCCGGGACTGGATCCGGGCCTGCTGGAGCTGCTGATCGCTCACGACGCCCTGGCCGGCCAGGTCGAGCATCCGCTTGAGGTTGTCCGCGGCCTGATCGCGATTGGCCTGCGCGGTCACGACCGCACTCTGCTGCTGCTGGACCTCGAGGCCCAGCTGAGGCGTGTTGAGGATGGCCACCGTCTGTCCGGCCTTGACGCGATAGCCCTCGTCCACCGCCAGCTCGACGATGCGCCCGGTGGTCTTGGGCACGACCGAGACCTGGTTCTCGGCGATCACGCTGCCGGAGAGCTGCAAGGGGCGAGCGACGACCTGCCGGCGGACGGACACCACCGTCACCGGAATCGGCGGCCGGGTAGCCCTGGCATCGTGCTTGACGGCCGCGGGGTGGCAGCCGGCGAGACTCGCGGCGAGCCCCAGGGCAGCGAGAGAAGGGCCCAGACTTCTAGCGATCGAAGGAACGGTCACGGGCGGGCTCCTGCAGATGAGAGGGTGAGGGCTCCTGGAAGGGGCGGATCCAGGGGGTGGACGTCGCTGGCCAGCGCCTGGTCGAGGGCAATCTCGGAAGTTTCGAGCTGGTAGCTGGCCTGAATGAATGCGTTCTGAGCGGCGACCAGAGCAGTCTGCGCATCGATCGCCTCGTAGCTGGTCCCGACTCCTGCCCGGTAGCGGACCGCTGCCATCCGATAGGCCTCCTGGGCGCTCTCGAGGCCGCGAGAGGCGATCCGGACCCGATCTCGCGCGTCGCCGCGAGACAGGACGGCGCCTTCGATCTGCGTGGCGAGGTTGCGGCGGGCCTGGGCGAGCTGCAGGTCGACCTGGCGCAAGTCAAGCTCGGCAAAATCGGTCTCCTGCTTCCCCTTGCCCCAGTCGACCAGCGGCCACGACAACCCCGCGTCGATCATGAACGAACGTCCCGACGTGAAGGTCTGCTGGCTGTACTGCGCCTGGAGCTCGGCCTTGGGATCATTGGCCTTGCGCGCGAGATCGACCTTGGCCCGGTCGATCCGGCGCTCGAGCAACAGCGTCTGGATCTCGGGCCGCCGGTTCAGGTAGGGGTCGACGTCGGCTCCGCCCGGAAGGGCCAGGCCTGCGACCTGGGCCGCGGGATCGATGGCGCGATCGCCCACGGGCTCTCCCAGGGCGTTGGACAGTGCCAGCCGGGCCAGCGCCAGCTGGTTCTGGGCGCTGCGAAGCTGCCCCTCGACACTCGCGTCCTGGGCCTCGGCCTGCAAGACATCGAAACGCGTCCCGGTCCCGGCCTGCAAGCGGCGACGAGCCTCCAGAAGGTGCGCGTTGGCCGCATCGACGTTCTGCTCGGCGAGCTGGAGCGCCGTCTGGGCCTCGAGGGTCTGGAAGTAGGCATCGGCAGCGGCATAGGAAGCTGCGCGCCGCTCCTGCGCCACGTCGATCTGTCCCAGCTTGACCGAAGCGTCGGCGATCGCCAGCGCATCGGCCGTCTGGAAGCCATCGAAGAGGATCTGTGTCAACGCGAGGGAGGTCTGCAGCGTGTTGTAAGGCGCGTTCGAAGTCCCGGCACCCAGTCCTGACAACCCGAGGCCCGAAAGGCCACCCATGCCGCCGAGGCCGCCCATGCCGCCGAGGCCGCCCAGCCCCCCGAATCCGCCCATCCCGAGCGAGTTGGTGTCGATCTCGTGATAGGTCAGGCCACTCTCCGAAAGAGAAAGCTGGGGGTACAGGCCGGCGTAGGTCTGGGCGATCGTGGAACGCGCCTGCGCCAGCTTGGCCTGGCTCGCCTGCACGTCGAGGCTGTTTCGCTTTGCGATGGCGATCGCCCGGGCGAGGGACAGCCTGCCGCCGGATGCAGCCTGGCCGCGACCGTTGGCCAGGGCCCCTGCGGGCCACATGCAGAGGCTCAGCGCCAGAGCCGCAACCGCGGTTCGCCCGGCCCGGGAAGTCATGGTTGCACCTGCGCGGGCAGATAGGTGAGCCCCAGGCCCATGACATCCGCCCACTCGTCGAGATG
>JAJXWQ010000004.1:0-61780 GCA_021781555.1 bacterium | reverse complement strand
AGGTCCGCAGGTAGGACAGGTCCACCTTCAGGCCGGGCATGATGGTGTAGCCGAGGTCGATCCCCGCCTCGTTCATGCCGACGTCCGTGGCCGGGTAGGGCGCACCCGACAAGCTGGTGGCCTCGGCGAACGACCGAGCCCCGTGCAAGATGGCCACCACGGGCCCCAGACGGTAGCCCACGTCGAGCGCGACGTCGCCCGCCAGGCGGGTCTGCGAGAAATCCAGCGGGGTCCCGGTCCACGGCGTTCCGGACGAGGACGGCACCGAGTAGCGGTTGGAAAGTACGAGCTGCGGCAGGAACTCCAGGTGGGCCACCGAGAACACGTGGCCCGCCGACAGGCTCCACGCACTCTGCTCGATCTCGGGAGCCGAGCTTGGCTGCGGCGACAGCCCGGCGATGGTGAAAGGCACCTTGTTGCGGAAGCCCGCCAGCCCGAAGACCCAGTTTGCCGCCCGGTAGCGGGCATCGATGCCGAACTCGTTGTCAGCCCAGCCCGAGACCCCCTTGCCGTTGGACGCGAAGCTCTGGTAGCGAATCCGGTAGGCCGCCGCGACCTGCGTGTCGAACACCCGCGAGTCGGCGGCCGCCCTGCGGTACGGCGGCGGAATGATCGCCGGGCGGTACGTCGGCAGCGGTGCCAGGACGATCGTCGCGGCCCGCGACACCAGCACCCGGGCCGTCTCGAAACCCACGGCCGTCACGATCAGCGTGCGCCCCTCGGACAGGCGGGCCTGAAGCTCGAATCGGCCGTCCGGCCCCGAGATCGCGGACGATACGCCGTCCGCGACCTGGATAAAAGCCCCGGCAACCGGGGCATCGTGCGGTCCCAGCACCCGCCCGCTGACCCGGACCAGGGCGAACCGACGGCTCGGCGGACTGCCGCCGGGGCGCGAAGACGGGCCCGCAACCCGGCTGGCGGCCAGAGCCGGCAGGGGAGCCAGGCTGACCCCGAGGATGGCCAGGAGTACGCCCGGATAGCGGATTTTCATCAGAACGATACCTCGGCCACCATGACGTGATCGTCGTTGACCTCGAAGACCATCGGATCCCCGGCGCCCGCAAGCGGCGGGACGTAGCCGAGGGTGAGGGGCACGGCCGCCACGTAGGATCCCGGTGCGCCAGGGCTCATGGGGATCATGGTTCCGGAAATCCGCACCTTGAGGCTCCGGGCCGATTGCCAGGACGCCGGGAGGGCCCCGCCCACGGGGGCCTTGAAGGTGAACAGCTGGACCGAGGAATTAGCCACCGGCGCGGCGACCGCTGCGGCGATCGCCGGCAAGGGCCCCGACTGGCCCAGATCGGCCGTATAGGAAGTGGTCGAGTCACACCCGGCGATCCCGAGAGCCAGGACCACGGGCCAGGCCCAAAAACGCGAGTGCGGCGACGGTCGGGACGACATCGGATTCTCCTGTGGAGCGACAGCCAGGGGGAGTCTCAGCTACTTGACGACCGGTAAACTTTATATCTACGTCTAAAGTTAGACTAGCGAATAAACTTCAGTCCGTCAAGTACATTCTGTCGCCGCGGGTGCTCGTCGCCGGGGCCAGGTCGGGCTCCGCTCCCAGCTCCTCTGCGGCCCCGCGCGGATCGATCGCCAGGTCGAGGACCGCCAGGCCCTGCGCCGACCACTCCTGCCGGATCCGGCGGGCGACCTCCACCGGAGCCAGCGAGAGGGCACAGTCCCCGCCGCCGGCGCCCGAGATCTTGGCCGCGCCGTGGACCCGGGCCGCGGCCTCGACCAGCCGCCGGAGTCCGGGGGTATCGATCCCAGCCTCGGCCTCGGCCCCGAGCTCTACCAGCAGGAGCTGGTTGGAGCGCAAGGCCGCGGCGACCTCCTCCCAGCGCCCGGCTCGCAATCCGCTGGCAACCGCCTCGGCGCAGCCCTCGCTTTGGGAGAGAAAAGCCACCCGGCGATCGGGGCGATCGCGCCAGAAGGACGCCACGGCGGAAACAAGATCCTGGGTCGAGGCCGAAGCCCCCGACCACGCCACGACGAGCTCCCCTCCAGGCGGAATCGGCACAAGCTCGAGACGTGCGGGCGGCGCATACAGGAGCGCCCCGCCCACAACGCTTGCTGCAACGTCGATCCCGCTGCCGCCGCCCTGGGCCTGCTGGTGAGCTGCCAAGGCCACCTGGAAAACCAGATCGCGCTCCCTGCGCCCGCAAAGGGCCAACAAGGCTGTCACGAGGGCAACCGACACGGCCGCGCTGGAGCCCAGGCCGTACTTGCCGCCGGCACCGGCGAACGCCCGCGTGTCGGCGGTGACGGCGCACGGCCCGGGCAAACCGCACACCGCCTCGACGCGTTCGAAGCAAGCCCGCACGAAGCTCGAAGCCTCCGAGATCGCCACCGGGGTGGCTCCGGGACCCGCAGCAAAACTCCAGGTCTGGGCAGCTTCGACGAAAATTCGGGCCCGACGGTCGACCGCCACGACGACCGCAGGCTTCCCTTCCACGACGCCATACTCGCCGGCCACAACAAGCTTGCCGGGAGCGCTGAAGATCCTGCGCCGGCGCTCGCTCACGATGCTACGGGCGCAGGAAGCAGGCGTGCACCGGGTCCGGGCCGACTCGAGATGACTCGAAGGACACCCGGAAGTTCGGACAATCCGGCCACCACGGCCGCCTCGGAAGCCACGTCGCAAAGGACCTTGACGTTGGGTCCCGCATCGATGGTGAACCAGCAGGTCAGGCCCGCGTCCCGCACCTCCCACACCCGCCGCATGGCCGCCACGGTCTCGGGGAGCCAGTACAGCACCGGGGGGCGCGCCGCGAGCATGGTGGCGTGCATGCGCAGCGCGTTGGATTCGGCGAGTTCACCCAGCCGTCGCAGGTCCCGGGCAGAGATCGCTTGCCGGGCGACGTCGAGATCCCCGGGGATGGCGGCCCGCCAGGCGTCGAAGTACGGTGACGTGGCGACGGTGTGGTTCATGGCGTCTCGCGAGCCCTTGGGCTTGGGACGCTCGGCCAGCACGGCCACCAGCATCCTGACATCCCAGGCTTCGGGAGCCAGCAACCGGACGCCGTGGGAATCCTGGCCGTCGGCCGCATTGCCGGGCAACCACTCGGCGAACCCGCCGAAAATCGACCGGCAGGCTGATCCCGATCCACGCCGCGCCAGGACCGAAAGCTGCTCGTCGGCGAGCTCGAGTCCCGCAGCTCGGGTAGCGGCCAGCGCCAGGGCGGCAAAGCCGGAAGCCGAGCTGGCAAGGCCCGCGGCCCGCGGGAAACCGTTGCTCGACTCGACCGTGGCGCGAGGGGAATCGGGCCCACGCCGCGATCCATTCGCGTGCATCAGCGCGCGGACAAGATCGAGAAATGTCGCGATGCGCTCGCGCTCCGCGCCCTCGGCCGGCTTGCCATCGAGGACGATCGCATCGGCCCCCGGATCCTCGGCCCACGTGACTGTCGTCCGCGTCACGAGTCCCGACAGGGTCAGCGAAAGACTGCCCGTGGCGGGAAGGTTCAGCACAGCGTCCCGCTTGCCCCAGTACTTGATCAGGGCGATGTTGGCACAGGCCTCCGCCGTGGCTTGCAGGATCATTCGATCCGCGGGGACCTCGGCTGACCGGAACGGCCACCACCCCGCATGGCGAGCTTGAGATCGACGTCCTCGGCGACAGCCCCGGGGTCGACGTGGTACACGTGCACTTCCACGGCGCCGGCCTCGAGCAGCGCCTGGCGGATGCTGCCGACCAGCACCGGCTCGGCCAGCGCGACCATGCAGCCGCCCCGGCCCGCGCCCGTGAGCTTGGCACCCAGGGCCCCGGCCTCCTGCGCCGCTGCGACGAGACGATCGAGATCCGGACACGAGACCCCGAGATCCGTCAGGAGCTCCTGGTTGCGGTTCATCAGGCGCCCCATGGCCGACAGCTCTCCCTGGGAAATCGCCTCGGCCAGACGCCGGGCGATGTCGCCCATCTGGCCGAAGAGCCCGTCGATGACCGCCGGCTCGCGCTTGCGCCGCTCGAGCACATCGAGGACGACCTTGCGGGTCAAGCTCTGGACGCCCGAGCGGGCGATCAGCAGGTCGAAGGGAGCCCCGATCGCCAGCGCCGTGGCAGGATCCCCCGTGGTGAACAGGACCGGCGCCGAGTGGACCGCAGCGGCCACGTCCAGGCCGCTCGAACGTCCGTGTACGCCCATCTCCGCCGCATGAGCCAGGCGCTGGATCTCGCTCGTCGGCGGCGTGATGCCGTAGTGCGCGAACAGCGACCGGGTCGCGGCGACCAGGATGGCGGCACTGCTCCCCATGCCGGCGCCGATCGGAATCTCGGACCGGACGCTGATGGACAGGGGCGGCGGCCCTGCGAGCTCGACCCCCCAGCGGGGAAGCTCGTCCCGGAAGAGCCAGCCGAGCAGCTCCTCGAGGAAAGACAGCGGGTGCTCCTCGTGAGCCCCGGCCAGGAACCGGCCGGGATAAGCGTCGGCGACGAAGGAGGTCAGGCCGTCCGGAGAGTCGACGATGCCGACCTCGCAAGACAGGGTGCAGACCGGCATGGCCACGGCCGGTTGGCCGTAGACGACCGCATGCTCGCCTGCGAGAATGACCTTGGCATGGGCTGTCGCTATCGCCATCAGCGCTTCCTGCTGAGCAGCTCCACGGCCTTGGCCAGGCGGATTTCGCGACTCTGCACCATGGCGAGGGCGATCTCCTCCACCTCGTCCCCGCGGGCCCCGGCCGCCATGGCGACATTCCGGGCGTGCAGGGCCATGTGACCCTTCTGGATGCCCTCGGTTGCCAGCGCCTTGATCGCCGCGAGGTTCTGGGCCAGGCCCACCGACACGATAACCTCGGCGAGCTCCCGGGCGGTCGCCACGCCCAGGATCTTGAGGGCCAGCGCCGAAGCCGGATTGCTACGGACGACTCCGGCCGTCCCGACCGCCATCGGCAGCTCGATTCGACCGACCAGGTTGCCCTGGCCGTCCCGCGACCAGTGCGTCATGGCGCCGTATTGCCCGGCACTCGCCGCGTAGGCATGGCAGCCAGCCTCGATCGCTCTCCAGTCGTTGCCGGTCGCGATGACAACGGCGTCGATACCGTTCATGACGCCCTTGTTGTGGGTGGCGGCGCGATAGGGATCGGCATCGGCAAACGCCTGCGCCATCAGAATCCCCTCGATGACCTCTTCGCCCGAAAGATGGCCGGTCTTGAGGACACGCGGTGGCAGGACGACCTGCGACCAGGCCAGGCAGCGATCCGTCAGGTTGGAAAGGATCCGGAGGTAAACGCGCCCGCCCGTGAACTCTTCGATCACCGGCGCCACGGCCTCCATCATCGTGTTGATGACGTTCGCGCCCATGGCATCCTGCGTGTCGATGTAGAACTGCGCCACGAGCATCGGTACGGCCGCCGCGGTTCCGCGCCCGGCCGCCGCAGCCCGTCCCTCGCGCGATCCGGCGTTCAAGATCCGGACCTCGAGCTCGCGGGCCCCCCCACCGCGCTCGGCCATGGACGGATAGGCGCGGTTGGCCAGCTCGATCAGCTCGTCGGCCCGGTCGAGGAGCTCCTGGCGAGCCACATCGAAGTTGGGGCAATGGACGACCTGAATCTGCCCGATCATGATGCGTCCCGAGCTGCCAGCGGTGAACCCGCCCGCCTCGCGGATCAGCTTGGCCGAGTAACTGGCCGATGCCACGACCGAGGCCTCCTCGATCGCCATCGGGACGAGGTAATCCCGGCCATTGATGAGGAAGTTGAGTCCCAGCCCCAGCGGCATCGCGTGGACGCCGACGGCGTTCTCGACCATCTTGTCGGCCTGCTCGGGGGTGAGCGCCGCCGCGGTGCGCAGCAGGTCGATCTCCGGCTCGTCGAGATCCGCGTATCGAGCCAGAGCCTGCAAGCGATCCTCTGCCGATAACTGGTAAAACCCAGGAATCCGGGAGCTGCGGGGAGACATGCTGGAGGAAAGCACCTCGTCGGAGGCTACGCTGCCACTGGAACCGGTAAGCGGGGACGGGGTCATCGAATGCAACTCTCCTGCTTTTACCCTTTCAGGATGACGCAAGTTTTCGTTCACTGGTGCGATTATTTTAGACTCTGAATAATTTAGGATATCATGCAATTGAGGGTTTTAGGGACATGACCTGTTGAACCGGCGTAGCTTCCTCGGCGCCATGCTGGCGGCCGGAGCGTGGTGGGCGCAGGGCGGCCTGGCCGCCGCCGCCCCGCGAATGAGTTCGCGTTCCCAGGGCAGGGCCTTTCCCTGGTCGTGGTCGGTCAACCTCAACGTCCGGGCCATGACCGAGAATTCCTTCGGTTACCTGCCTTACCTCGATCTGGCGTCTCTGCTGGGTGCCGGCCTCGTGCGCTTCGATATCTTCTGGTCGGACCTCGAACCCGAACGCGGCCTGTGGCTCGAGGATCGTCTGGCCTGGCGGATCGGACTGGTGGATGCTGCGCGGCGCAAGGGTCTCGATCTCATCGTCAACCTCAGCGGCTATCCGCGCTGGGCGCTCGACGAGCTGGCGGGAGATCGCGAGGGTTTCTATGCGGCCTGGCGGAGCTACGTCGGCCGAGTAGCCGCTGCGGCGCGCAACCAAGTCGCGTACTATCAGCTAGACAACGAGTTCAACACCATCCTCGATCCCTTACCGCGGAACCAGGATGTCCGTGTCTTCCACGAGGGCGCCAGGGCTCTGCAAGAAGCCCGAGCGCGTTACCCGACCGGGCGAGCCCGGATCGTCATCAATCCCTTTTATGGCTTTTCTCACATCGGATCCGACTGGGCCGGAGCCCTGGCGACCGTCGTGCCTGCGGCGACGGACGCCATCGACGTGATCGCGCTGGACGACTACCCGGGCAGCTACGACTTCTGGAACGACCCCAGGTGGTCACGTCCGCTCGAGGAGCTGGGGTACTACGCCCGCCGCTACGACAAGCTGCTGGCCGTCGGCGAGACGGGCTGCCCGACCTACCTCCTCGGTGACGCCCGCCAGGCCCACTGGTACGGAACAGCCCTCACGAGCCTGGCTGCGTCGGTCAAGGGACTCGGCCTCACCGACCGCTTCACCTACGTCAACCTCTTCGAGCTCGTCGATCGCCCCCCGCTCGAACTCTGGGAATTCTGGCGCCCCACCGAGGTCACGCTGGGATTGGCCCACCGCAATCTGGTTCCCAAGGCGGCCTTCTACGAGATCCAGCGCCTGATCGCATCCGGCGCCACCGCAAGATCCCCAGGCCGCCGTCTTCCCAGCCAAAGGCTCTCGTACTCGCCATGACCGACATCACGCAGCGCAAGCGCGACCACCTCGACCTCTGCCTGACCCAGGACGTAGCCATGGATTCGCTGGCCGGCTTCGAGTCCTATGCCTTCATCCACCAGGCCCTGCCCGAGATCCGTCGGTCCGACGTCTCGCTCGAGACCACCTTCCTGGGCCATCGCCTCAAGGCCCCGATCCTGGTCTCCAGCATGACCGGGGGGCCGGTGCAGGGTGAAACGATCAACCGCAACCTCGCCGAGGCCGCGCAGCGGCTTGGCTTGCCGATGGGTCTGGGATCGCAGCGGATCGCCGTGGAGCGGCCCGAGGCGGTCGCGTCCTTCGCGGTCGCCCGCCAGGCCGCGCCCGACATTCTCCTCATCGCCAACCTCGGCGCCGTGCAGCTCAACTACGGCTACGACGCGTCGCATTGCCAGCGGGCGGTCGAGATGGCGGGCGCCGACGCCCTGTACCTGCACCTCAATCCCCTGCAGGAAGCCGTCCAGCCCGAGGGAGACACGGATTTCGAGGGGCTCGAGCAGAAGATCGCCGAGCTGATCCGCCAGGTCGATTTTCCGGTCCTCATCAAGGAGGTCGGCTCGGGGATCTCCCCCCAGGTTGCCGCCAGGCTGGCCGCAGCGGGGGTGGCGGCAATCGACGTCGGCGGGGCCGGCGGAACCTCCTGGTCGCGGATCGAGGCCCATCGGGCACCTGGTTCCCGGGCGCTCGGCGAGGTCTTCGCCAACTGGGGCATCCCGACGGCTTCGTGCCTGGTGGGCTGCCGCCGGGAGCTTCCGGACCTGCCGCTCGTCGCGTCGGGCGGAATCCGCACGGGAATCGACGCCGCCAAGGCCCTGGTCCTCGGGGCCGATCTGGTCGGACTGGCCATGCCGTTGCTCGCGCCGGCCACGCGGTCGGCCGACGCCGTCGTCGCCGTCCTGGAGCAGATCCTGCTCGAACTCAAGACCGCGATGTTCCTTCTGGGAGCGCGCGACATCCAGACTCTCAAGCGCAGCCGGCACCTGCTGATCGAGAAATCATAGGGGGATTCGTTGAACTTCGAGACAAGACCACGCGGTAGCTGGATCGACCGGGCCATCGAGGCTTCGGTCCGCCTGGCCGCTCGAGCTAGCGGCCGGGTGCTGCTCGGCTGGCTGCTGGTGACGCTGGTGGGGGGGTTCTTCGCGGGCCGCCTGGGCAGCGCGATCTCCAACGGCTTCGATGCCCCCAAGGGGACGCAGGCGGCCGACGTACAGAAGATCTTGAACCAGCGCTTCGTGCAGCTGACGACGCCTTACCTCGTGGTGGTGATGAAAGATGCCAACCGCGGCGACCTCGTGGCCTACCGGCAGCAGGTGGCGTCCAGGCTGTCGGCCGATTCTAGCCTCGACACGATCATGACGCCGACCCAGCTCGGGGTCGCGCGCCAGCTTTCACCCGACACCACCCTGCTGGCGTTGACCTTCAGGCGCCCGATCGACCAGAACACCGACGTGCCTCGACTGCGCCGGGAGATCGCAGGCGTTCGAGCGCCGGCTGGCCTCGAGCACCACCTGACGGGCATGGCGGCGATCTCGTACGACATCTTCCGCCACACGGCTCAGCAGCTCGGTCGAATCGAGACCGTGGGACTGGCGCTGTCCGCAGTGGTCCTGATCTACGTCTTCGGGGGGCTGTTCGCGGCCACGTTGCCGCTGCTGACCGGGATCTTGTGCATCACGATCAACAACGGACTCCTGGTGCTCATCGCGCGCTTCTTCCAGACCTCCACGACCAACCAGTTCATCACCGCCATCGTCGGACTGGCGATCGGCATCGACTACCCCTTGTTCTTGCTGTCGCGGTTCCGCGAGGAGCTTGCGCAGACGCCTGACGGGCCGGTCGAGGCCTTCCTGCGGGCGGCGAAGACCGCCGGCAAGGCCACGGGGCTCTCCGGGCTGGTCGTCGCGATCAGCGCGCTGTTTCTCGGCACCCTCGACGTCTCGGGCCTCCGGCCGGCGGCCGTGAGCATCGCGCTCGTGGTCCTCACGGCCCTGGTGCTCTGCTTCTCGTTCCTGCCGGCGCTCCTGTTTTGGGTCGGACGGTACATCCCGCTCGAGCGCTTGCTCAGGCACCGCTTTGCCACCCGGACCGGGGCCGCCATCTGGGAGCGGTTCAACCGCCGCGTGGTCGATCACCCCGTCTTGCACCTCGTGGCCAACCTGGCGCTGCTGGTGGCCCTGGCGCTCCCCATCTCGACGGTCAAGTTCTGGAGCCCGACCATCTCGATGCTGCCCAAGCAGCTGGACTCCATGCGCGGCCTCGCGCTGCTGGCAGGGGAGCGCGAAGCCGGCCAGCTGTCGCCGATCTACATCGCAGTGTCGGCGCCGCACCCGGGCGATGCCTATCGGGCCTCCTTCCTCGGCCACCTGCGCCAGCTCACGGACCAGGTCGATCGCGATCCGCGGGTCGGGTCGGTCGTCTCGATGGTCAACTTCAACCCCAGCTGGCCCCTGGCCGCCTACGACGCCTTCTGGAGCAACCCCCTGCTGCGCACCGACTCCCGCCTGGGCGCACTGGTCGACAATGGCCACGGCGGCACCACCGCCCTGGTCCGGGTCGTGCCGCGCTTCTTGCCGGATTCGGCGCAGACGCGCGCCCTCATCATCGACCTGCACGACCGCGTCGTCCCCGCGTTCCAGAACCGCTGGAATGGGGTCTCGATCGAGGTGGGCGGCGATCAGGCCCAGCTTCTCGAGACCGCGCGTGTCTTTGCTCGGGGGCTGCCGGTGGTGGCCCTGCTGAACCTCATCGCCATCACGGTGATCCTGGGCCTGGCCTTCCGGTCGGTGGTCTTGCCGATCAAGGCCGTCTTGATGAACATGCTGCCGCTGGTGGCGTCCATGGGCGTCGTCGTGCTGGTCTTCCAGTACGGCGTGGCGGGCGGCTTGCTGCACATCAAAGCCCCCGGCTACGTGATGATGATGACGCCGGCGATCCTGCTGACGGTGTTGTTTGCCCTCAGCATGGATTACGAGGTCATGATCCTGTCGCGGATCCGGGAGGCCTACGACCGGACCGGAGACAACCGGACAGCCATTCTCGAGGGCCTCGGCCAGTCGGGCAAGGTGATCGTCGGGGCGGCGGCCATCATGTTCAGCGTGTTCGCAGCCTACCTCTTCAGCGACATCAGCCCGATGCGGGAGGTCGGCCTCGCGCTGGCGACGGCCATCGCCGTGGACGCCACGATCGTGCGCCTGGCTCTGTTGCCGAGCGCGATGATCTTGATGGGCCGCTGGAACTACTGGGTGCCGGGGCGCAAAAAGGCCGTCCGGCTGCCGGTCGATCCCGAGGGGCAACTCCAGCTGGCCAGCGCGGGCCCGGATCGGACCCACCCGCAGCAGCCCTGACCCCACCGGGAGTCCTGCACTTGGCCGCTGCCATCGTCACCCGCCACCTGACCAAGCTCTACGCCCCCGGCAAGGGCGTGGAAGGCCTCGATCTGACCGTCCCCGAGGGCTCGCTGTTCGGCTTTCTGGGTCCCAACGGCGCCGGCAAGACCACCACGATCCGCCTGCTGCTCGATTTCCTGCGCCCGCAGCACGGGAGCTGCCAGATCTTCGGCCGCGATTGCCAGCAAGAAGCGCTCGCCACCCGCCAGCAGATCGGCTTTCTTCCGGGCGAAGTCCGCCTCCCCGAATCCATGCGCGTCGACGAGTTCCTGCGCTACCTCGAGCAGGTCCGCAAGCGGCCCTTCGACCCCACCTGGGAGCGCACGATCGCAGAGGCCCTCGAGCTCGATACCCGGGCCTGCATCCGGACCCTGTCCAAGGGCAACAAGCAGAAGGTCGGCCTGCTGCAGGCACTTGCGCCGAGGCCGCGGCTGCTGGTCCTGGACGAGCCGACCGAGGGCCTGGATCCGCTGGTCCAGCAGGTCTTCTACGCCCTGTTGCAATCCTATCGCGAGGGTGGCGGGACGGTGTTCATGTCGAGCCACATCCTGTCCGAGGTCGAGCGCCTGTGCGACCGCGTCGCCATCCTCCGCGACGGGCGACTGGTCACGACCGAGCAGATCGAGGTGCTGCGTCGGCGCAAGGTCCGGCACCTGGAGCTCGAGTTTGCCGCCGACGTGGATCTCGCGCAGTTCGTCGCGCAGCTCCCCGGGGCCACGCTCATGAGCGCGCACGGCCGCTCGGTCCGCCTGGCCGTCACAGATGGCGGCGAGGCGATCGTCCGGGCGCTGGCGAGCGCTCCGATCGCCGACTTCAGCTTCGCCCCCGCATCCCTCGAGGAGGCCTTCCTCGATTTCTACCGGAGCGCGCCGTGAGCCTCGCCGTCTTCCGCCGCTCGCTGTTCGAGGCGCGCTGGATCCTGGGAGGCCTCGGCCTGGCGCTGGCCGGCTTCTCCGCGCTCCTGACGGCGATCTTCCCGTCCTTTCGGGCCCAGGCGGCCCTCGTGGAGCGGCTCCTCCCATCCTTCGTGCGGATGCTGCTGACGGCAGCTCCGATAGACCGTCCGGAAGGCTTTTTGTCCTGGGCGTTCCAGCACCCGGTCTGGCTCGCCCTGGCCCTGGCCTGGCCGATCGCGGCCGCCGGATCCGCGATCGCCGGGGAGATCGAACGCGGAACGCTCGCCTGGGTTCTGGCCACACCGGTCTCTCGCACCGGCTACTTCTCCGCCAGGGCCCTGGCCATCGTCCTGGGCGAAGCCCTGGTCGTGGGAGCCGGGGCCGCGGCCTTTGGCATCGGATCCTGGAGGCTCGGGGATCTTCCCGCCGGGGGCGGCCGCGGCATCCTGCTGGCGGCGGTGGAAGCCTGGCTGCTCTTCGTCGCGATCGGCTCGATCTGCCTGGCGGTCTCTGCCCTGACCCGCGAGGCCGGAAGGGTCTACGCCTTCGGGATCGGGTTCTCGGCCGCCAGCCAGATCCTCTCGCTCTTGGCCCAAATGTGGGCTCCTGCGCGGGCGATCGTGGGGATCTCGCTCTTCGCCTACTTTCGCCCCTTCGATGCCCTGGCGGGGCATGCCGTCCGCGCCACGAGCTTCTGCGTCCCTCTGGGGGTATCGGTGGTGGCGCTCCTGGCGGGCTGGCAGGCGTTCAAACGGCGGGCCCTGGCCATTTAGAGTGCTCCGGTTTGAATGGATCGGGCCCGATGAGTCAAACGGGGCCCGGTTGCGCAGCGAAGCGACCGCGCAGAGGGCCCCGTTCAAACTGCCCAAAGCAGGGCTCGTCTCACTTTGAACAGGTCTCGTTACGCTCGAGCAGGGACTCGACAGGGGCC
Source organism: bacterium (assembly GCA_021781555.1). Taxonomy (GTDB): domain Bacteria; phylum Cyanobacteriota; class Sericytochromatia; order S15B-MN24; family VGJW01; genus JAJXWQ01. The sequence continues at coordinate 49,320 of JAJXWQ010000004.1, read as the reverse complement.
GCACGCCGTCCCAGAGCCCGCCCGACCCAGCGGGCCAGCAGCGCGGCCCCCCCTGGATCCGACAGGGGCTGCGCCAGCGAGCAAGCCTGGCCTCGCTCCCGCTCGATCGCCTCCACCGCGAGCAGGCCGCTCATGACCGCGCCCTCGATCGTCCCCGGCAAGCCGGTCCGGGTCCAGGCTCCCGCCACCGCCAGACCCGGCAGGATCGTCTCCTGCGCGGGCCGCAGGGCCTCGCTCCCCGGGGCACAGGAAAGGGTGGCATCCATCTCCTTGATCACGCGGCACGCCAGAACCTGCGCCCCGCGCGCCGAGGGGAAGAAGCGTTCGAGCTCCCGCCGGGCGATCGCGGCGACCTCGTCCTGGGGCAGGGTGGCGAGCTCGCGTCCGGCGCTGACGGTCAGGGCCAGGGCCCCGGGCGGCGCGTCGGACCGCAGCCGGCCGGCGGCGAAGACCCAGTGGATCGGACTGGCGAGCAACGCCACGGCAGCATGCTCGACCACGGGCCGATCCAGCACGATCTGGATGGACACGATGGGCGCCGCTGCCAGGCCCTCGCTCGCCGTGAGGCCGGCCCGCTGCCGGAGCTGCGGATCGACGAGCCGCGCCAGGCGCCAGTGGGGTACTGCCAGCACGACCGAGTCGGCGGCCAGCGTGTCACCGTCGCGGAACTCCACCACCCACCGGAAACCATCCGAGCGCTCGCCAGCCTCCCGCACGGCTTGCACCTCCCGCCTCGCAAGGAGCTCGCCGCCGCGGGCCGTGAAGTACGGCACGAAAGGTTCTACCAGGGCGGACAGCCCCTCGGTCGCGAACCCCAGATGGCTCGTCCGCTCGCTCCCCAGAAAGCCGAGCGCGAGCACCTGCAGGGCCATGTAGGCGCTGACTTCCTGCGGCGAACCGTTGACCGCCGCGAGCGCCAGCGGTTCCCAGAAGGCTGCGACGGCTTGGGGGCTCTGGTCGTGTCGGGACAGCCAAGCCGCGAAGCTCATCGCGTCGAGCTCCCGACGGCCGGCGGCATCCAGCGCCAGGAGGTCCAGCGCCGGCCGGGCCATCGCCAGACGATCCCGGACCGGAAGCGCTTCGAAGCGAAGCAGGGCCCCGAGCAGGTGCAGCGGCGCGGGGAGGCCCGTCCCGGCGAACCTCCGAGCGCGGCCCGGCGCCTCCATGAAGACCATCTCGAGCCGACGGCCGAAGGCCACCCGGTGGCCCGCGCCCCACCGGTCGAGCAGGGCCATGGTATTGCGGTAGGCCGAAAGGAAGGCGTGCTGGCCATTGTCCACGGCATGGCCGGCTGCGGGATCGTAGAACGAGAATACCTTGCCGCCCAGGAACGGACGGCGCTCGACGAGCTGCGTATCGTGGCCGCGGTCGACCAGTGCCGTGGCGGCCGCCAGCCCGGCGAACCCGCCCCCGACGACGAGCGTCCTGGGGGGCCGTCTTGCGATCCGACTCGTAGCTACCGCCTTTTGGTTCAAGTCGCGCCAGGAGGGCGATCGCTCGAGCGAAGCCCGCGAGGGCTCACCGCCCGATCCAGCCGCGGATGCGGACTCCCAGGGAGATCTGCAGCTTGCGCAGCGGCGAGAGCGCGACCCGGCAAGAAAACACGTCGTAGCGGCGATCGCGGATGCGCGACAGCAGGCGTCGGTACAAGGTCCGCGAGGTCTCGAGCACGATCTGATTCTGGCGATCGCGAGGTGTGACCAGGCGTTCGGCCTCGTCGTACAGGCGCTCGGCCCGCTCGACCTCGAAGGCGATGAGCAAGCGCAAGGGCTCGGTAGGCTCGCCACTCAGCACCATCGCATCGTCCACGCCGAACTGCGCCATGTCGTCTGCAGGCAGGTAGATTCGCCCCCGCGCAGCATCCTCCTTGATATCGCGCAGGATGTTCGTGAGCTGGACGGCCACCCCCCCGGCTCGCACGTAAGGCTCGTAGTCCCCCGGTCGCTGCGGATCGAAGACGGGCATCAGCAACAGGGCGACGGTCGAAGCGACCTTGAAGCAGTAATCCGCCAGCTCGTCGAAGGTCCGGTAGCGGTCGACGACGAGATCCTGGCGCACCCCTTCGAGCATCAGGCGGAATCCACGCTCGGGCACCGCCACCCGGTCGAGTACCGCGCGCAGGGCGACGAAGACCGGATCGGCGACCGGCCGACCCGCCAGGCAGGCGTCGAGATCGGTCTCGTAGCGCGCCAGGGCCTCCAGCCGCTCGGTGGGGGGCCGGCTCTCGTCGTCGGCCAGATCGTCGGCCACGCGGCAGAAGGCGTAGATGGCGAAGGCCGCTTCCCGCTGCTCGGTCGACAGGAACAAGAAGGCATAGAAGAAGTTCTTGGCCGACCGCCAGGTGAGATCGCGGCAGTGGCGCCGGGCCTCGTCCAGCGAGACCGCAGGCCGTACCGGGGACTCGAGGACCTGCATCACCGTATCCCCACCAGTCGCAGCATGCCGAGCCTCACCATCCACCGATCGCCTGCGCGGCCAGCGTGCGGACGGCGATCCCCACCTTGGCGAGCCGGGAGACCTCCGGTCGGCGCGCCAGGACGTCGTAACGTTGCTTTTCGATCCGGTCGAGGATCGCCAGACCGCCGCGGACGAATCCGCCCAGCGCGGGGCGCACTCCCCCGGGCGCAAGCTTGACGAGCGGGGTTCCAGCCAGCAGCAGCTGGCGCGCACGCTCGACCTCGAACTCGACGAGCCGCCGGAACGCGTCGCTGGCGATCGGGCTGGCGAGATCGCTCTCGCTCACGCCGAACCTCGCCAGGTCCTCTTGCGGGATGTACCTGCGCCCCTTGTCGCGGTCGACGCGCACATCCTGCCAGAAGTTGGCCAGCTGCAGCCCGGTGCAGATCGAGTCGGACAGGGCGATGGTCTCGGGTGTCGCCGCCCCTACCGAGTGCAGCACCATCTCGCCGACCGGATCGGCAGAATGGCGGCAGTAGTACCTGAGATCCGCGAAGGTGTCGTAGGAGGTCTTCCGCTGGTCCATGCGGTTGGCCTCGACGAGGCGGAAGAACGGCTCGCGGGGGAGCTCCAGCTCGCGGACCGAATGGGCCAGTGCGACCAGATACGGGTGCTCGGGCTGGCCTCCCCAGCAGCGCTCGAGATCCTCGGACCACGCTGTCAGTGCGTCCAGGCGCTCTTCGACGCTGGCACCGCCCTCGTCGCCAAGGTCGTCCGTGTGCCGGCAGAAGGCGTAGAGTCGGGCCAGGTGCGCGCGCAGGTCCTTGGGGACGAGAATCCCCACGACATCGAAGTTCTCGTAGTGCGAACCCGCCAGCGCGCGGCAAGCCGCATCTGCGGCCGTGGGGTCGGCAGCGGGGTTGGAGGAACCTTGCACGAAGGTGGCTAGACTCATCGGAATGCTGATTCTACGGGACGAGCGAAGGAGCCGCGAGTGGATCGGGCTGCGGGCGGGAGTACTGTCGGGCACGGGCAATATCTTCGGGGTCGACGAGCGACGCGATGCTCCGCATGAGCCGCTCGGTGGCCTGGCGAACGTTTTCGCTCCCGTCGCGCCGCGGCGAGAGATCGAGCGGAGCCCCGAAGCGGAGGGCCAGGCGCACGCCCCGCCGAGGCAGCGGGAACTGCTGCAGGTGCGGAGCGGCCTCGGGGGGCAGAGCCAGACCCGTTCCCGAGATGCCCACCGGGATCAGCGGCACGCCCGTCTCCAGGGCCAGCCTGACGGCGCCGGTACGGCCCGGTAGAAGCCCGGTCTCGGGATCGACCGCAGAACGGGGCAGATCCTCCTCGCCGGGGATCGTACCCTCGGGAAAGATCACGACCGTGCCCCCGCGAGCGAGGACCGTCGCGTAGGCAGCCAGGCTCCTGGCCCGGGCGCGATCGAGCGGGATCGCCCCCACGTTCTTCAGGAACCACCGCAGGAGGCGGGGCCCGAACAGCTCCGCCTTGGCCACCCAGTGCACGCGGCACGGGGCCGCCGCATAGACCAGGCACACATCCAGCCAGCTCTGGTGGTTGCAGGCCAGGATCTTGGGGCCAGGCGGCAGATCGTCCAGCCCCTCGACCGCCGGGGCCTCGGCGAAGTAGCGAAAGGCGTACCGCCGCTCGTCCCCGAGCCGGAAGATCCCGCGTACGGCCAAACCCAGGGCCCGCCACCAGGGACGCACCGGACCGCGCCCCAGCAGGTGCATCAGCGCGTCGAAGAGCTGCCGGCTGCCGAGGCTCGCGGCGCGCGCCAGGCGCGGCCAGGCGGCAGGGGCCAGCGACAGCGTCTCGCCGGCCCCGTCGAGCACGACCTTGATAGCAAGAAAGGACACGCCGGCGGCGCTGGCGGCGCGCCCGACCGCGAAGGCCTCCATGTCCACGACGGCGGCCCCGGAGATCTCGCGAAGCGCGGCCTTGGCCTCGGGGGTCGAAGCTGCCCGCGCCACCGTGACCACGGCGGCCGTCCGGGCCCCGGTCCAGGCTGCCAGCGCCGCGACCCGCCCCGCATCGCAGGGAACCGAGTCGGAGTCCAGAATGACCGCGGTGGCGATGACCACGTCACCCGTGTCGAGATCCTCGGCCAGGCCGCCCGCATAGCCGGCCGAAACGACCAGTTCGAGATCGGGTCGCGCTCGCAGGAGGCACCCGGCGGCAGCTGCCGCCCTCTGCGGCCCGACTCCGCAAACCACGACGACCACCTCGCGCCGAGCGATGCGGCCGCTCCAGCCACGCAAGCCGGAGATATCGAGGCGACGACGACCCTGCAGCTGGTCGATCAGCGGCGCGACCTCCCGGCGCATCGCGGCCACGACGGCGATCGCCCCCGCGGCGGGATCTGCAAGGGCGCTCACCGGGCGTACCCGTTGTCGAAAAACCAGCGCACGGCCTGCTGCACCGCGACCAGGACCGGAGTCTGCGGCAGCTCGAGTTCTTGCACCGCCCGCGAGGCATCGAAGTACATCTTCTTGCGCGCCATCAGCACCCCGGCGATCGGGGCCTGCGGCTTCTTCCCGGTCACGTAGCTCGCCGCCTCGCTCACCATCCCTGCGGCCAAGGCCACGAAGAGCGGGACCTTGAAGCGGGGCGGGCGGCGGCTGGAAGCCTCCGCAACCAGACCCAGGAACTCGCCCAGCGACAGGTTCTGGTTGCCGAGGATGTAACGGCGCCCCACCTCGCCCCGTTCGTAGGCCAAAAGATGCCCCGTCGCCACGTCCTCGACGCTCACGTAGTTGAGCCCCGTCTCTACGATGGCGGGCATGCGACCGCGCAAGAAATCCACCACCACCTGACCCGTGGGCGTCGGCTTGAGGTCGCGGGCCCCGATGGGCGTCGATGGATTGACGATCACGACGGGCAGGCCTCGGGAGACGAACTCCCGGCTAACCGCCTCGGCCATGAACTTGCTGCGCTTGTACGCGCCGACCATGTCGGTGATCGCCACGGGAGTGTCTTCCGTCCCGGATCCCGTTGCCGGGATGCCGAGGGTACCGACCGAACTGGTGTAGACCACCCGCTCCACCCCCGCCTCGAGCGCCGCCTGCAAGACGGTCCGCGTGCCTTCGACATTCGAGCGGTACATGTCTCCCGCATCGCGGCTCCAGAGGCTATAGCGCGCCGCCACGTGATACAGGCCCCGCGCTCCGACAAGGGCCGCGCGCATGGATTCGGCATCGCAGACGTCCCCGAGGGCGCGCTCGACCGACAGGCCTTCGAGGTTGGCCAGGTCGGCACCGCGACGCACCACGACGCGTACCCGCTGGCCCTGGGCGACCAGAGCCCGGGCCACCGCCCCCCCGACGAACCCCGTGGCCCCGGTCACGACGACGGGAGCCTCGCTCAAACCAGCGCCTCCCGGAAAGCCGTCGTGTCCAGGGCGCCGCGCGCCACCAGCTGGCGATAGCGCGCCAGGGCCAGGGTGGGGAAGATCTCGGAGTAGCCGCCGTACTGCAGGTAAAAGACCCGCGGGAATCCGGCGCCCGTGTAGTCCTCCTCGTGCCACGAGCCCTCCCGGGTCTGGCGCTCGAGCAGGTAGGAAAGCCCTCCGGCTGCGGCCGGGCGATCGCCCGCGCCGACCGCGTGCAATCCCAGCAATGCCCAGGCGGTCTGCGACGGCGTGCTCGGTCCGCTTCCCCTGGAAACGGGCACCGTGTAGGTTTCGCAGGTCTCTCCCCACCCGCCGTCGGAGAGCTGCGTGGCCTCGAGGTAGCCGACCCCGCGGTCGACGACCCGCTCGCCGATCTGCTGGCCCTGCGCTCCGAGGGCCGACAGAACCGACCAGGTGCCGTAGACGTAGTTGACGCCCCAGCGCCCGAACCACGCTCCGTCCGGCTCCTGCTCGCTGCTCAGGTAACGCATGGCGCGCGCCGCGACGGGAGTTCGGCCCTCACCGTGGCGGGCGAGCGCCTCGAGGCAACGCGCCGAGACATCGGCGGTCGAGGGATCGAGCAGCGCTCCGTCGAAAGGCCGGGCCCAGGAAAAGGCGTTGAGCCACTCGCGACGCCGCGGCGTCCGATCGAACGCCCCCCAGCCCCCGTCACGGTTCTGCATGCCCACGATCCAGTCGCGACCCAGCTGGATCCGGCGCTGGACCTCGGGTTCATCGGCCATGCCAAGGCGCTCGAGCACCATCAAGGCTACCGCCGTATCGTCCACATCGGGATAGAACTCGTTGCGGTACTGGAAGTACCAGCCTCCCGGAGCGAGCCGCCCTTCGACGCCATGCACCCAGTCTCCGGGTTTGAGGGCCTGGCGATCGAGCAACCAGCGCCCGGCCCTTTCGAGGGCCGGGTGATCGCCATCGAGCCCCGCCTCGAGCAGGGCCATCATGACCCAGACCGTATCCCAGACGGGCGAAACGCACGGCTCGACGCGGATGCCCGCGGAATCCTCCTGCTCGAGGGCGTCGATCTGCTTGAGCGCCTCGACCAGCGCCGGCGAATCGGGGCGATGCCCCTGGCAAATCAGTGCCACGGCCGCATTGACCATCGCGGGCCAGATCGCCCCCAGACCATCGGAGTCGGCAAAGCGATCGACCGTCCAGCGCTCGGCTTCGGACAGCGCCGCCCTGCGCCAGGGCTTGAAAGGCTGGCGGCCGTACCGCTCGAGCACCGCCTCGGCGGCGAAGACCAGTTTCTCTTGCCACCTGGGCAAGCCCGAGGGCATCGTGATGACGTCCGGACGCTCTGTCGCGAGCTCGTCGATCCGCACTCCGACGGGGAACACCGGCCGGTGCGCCAGGGTGACCAGGAGCGGCACGAGAATCGTGCGGGCCCAGTAAGACAGGTCATAACGGCTGAAAAGCCACTTGGGCAGGCGCAGGATCTCGATCGGAATGTGGGGAAGGCGCTCCCACGAGTACAGGCCGCCCCACGCCAGGTAGATCTTGGTGAAAAGATGGCATGCCTCGACGCCCCCCATCGCCAACACCGCCTGGCGCGCCTTGACCATCGGCTCGGAGTCCTCCGGGACGCCAGCAAGCTTCAGAGCCAGGTAGCTCTTGAGCGTCACGTTGACCTCCGCGGGGCCGCCGAAGAAGATTGCCCAGGCCCCGTCGGCACGTTGGTGCGACAGCAGCCACTTGACCACCCCCTCCTGGCGATGCCGGTCCACCCGATCGAGAAGGTGCCTCAGGTACAGAGACTCGGCCGTCACCGAGACATCGCAACCCAGCTCGTAAACCCAGGAGCCGTCCTCGGACTGGCGCTCGAGCAGGTGATCCGCCGCGCGGGAAAGAGCCCTATCTAGCTGCACGGAAGCCCCCTTACCAGCCCCGGAGGACCTCGATGGCCCCCTTGAAGCTGAGGGCCTTGAGGGCCGCAGAAGGTTCGTAACCGCCGTGAGTCATGCAGGCGCTGCACCGCTCGTCTTCGTGCTTGATGTAGCGTTGCCAGTCCGTCGATTTCATCATTTCGGAAAAGCTGCCGTGATGGGTATCCCCGAGCTGGTAGCAAGGCCCGCGCCAGCCGCGGGGGTTGGCCGTGGGCGTGCCCCAGGGCGTGCAGTCCAGATCGATCTCGCCCATCAGGTACCTGAAATAGATCGGGGTATTCCAGAGCTTGAACCCGCGGAGCCGGGGCGCGAGTTCACGGAACCGCCCCTGGATCTCGGCGCGGGTCTGGTAGAACTCGGGGTCGACCTCCTTGTACGAGTAGGCTGGCGACACCAGGATGCCATCGATGCCCAGGCTCTCGACGAGCTTGAAGAGTTCGACGATCTCGTCGTTGCGGGTCTGCTTGTAGATCGTCGTGTTGATGCAGGCGTGGAAACCGCGATCCTTGAGGAGCTTGATCCCTTCGATCGCCTTCTTGAAGGCTCCGGGCCACTCGACGATGGCGTCGTGGGTCTCCTCCATGCCGTCGAGATGCAGGTTGACGATCAGGTGCCTATCCGGCTTGAACTCGTCGATCTTGCGATCCAGGATCCAGCCATTGGTGCAGAGGTACATGTACTTGTCGCGGCGCTGGAGCTCCTCGACCAGGGGAACGATGTGGCGATAGATGAGCGGCTCGCCCCCGGCGATGCTCACGACCGGGACATCCGACTGGTCAACGGCGTCGAGGCACTGCTCGAGCGTCAGTTGCTCGTGGATGGTGCTCTCGTACTCGCGGATCCGCCCGCAGCCGCTGCAGTGAAAGTTGCAGGTGTGCAAGGGCTCGAGCTGGAGGACCGTCGGAAACCTTTGGCCCTTGAGCCGATTCTTGATCATGTGGCCCGCCACCTTGCCCATCATTCCAGGTGGGAACTTGGCGCGTCCGGAGGGCTTGTAATGCTCGGCCGGTGGCTTTTCAAGGGTCGTGACCAATGGCGGCGTCTCCTGTAGCGAAGGCAGGCGATTTTCATAGGGCCCGAGGGCCGAATATTTTAGCGAGTCAAGTAAAGTATAGCAGAACCTTTATTCGCCGGGTAGTCTTTTCTTAACGACGGTACACCTGTAGTCCTTGCGGATAGAAGTTACCGGCAGTGCCGGCGGGGTAGATCAGCCTCGTGTTCGAGCGATTCGAGGAAGACGCGGTACGGGCCATACTCGCCGGCCGCGACGCGGCGGCGCGTCTGGGGCATCCGGCGGTCGGGACCGAGCATCTCCTGGTCGGCCTGGCCAGCACCGATGCCAGGGTCGCGAGCCTGATCGCAGATCAGGGCGGCTCGGTCGAAGCTCTGTTGCAAGCCCTGGTTGCGCTGACCGGCCAGGCCAAGAGCCCGCGCACTTCAGATCTCCCGTTCGGCGCCGATGCACAGCGGGCGATCGCCCAGTCCTGGGCCATCGCCGAGGAGTTCCACCACAGCACGATCGCTCCCGGGCACCTGCTACTCGCCCTCTTGAATCAGGGGCCCGAGAGCTCCCGGGGCTCGGCCCTGCTCCTGGCGGCGGGCCTCGATCCCACGGTGCTGGCCGGTGCCACGCGCAAGGCCCTGACCCCGGCCCCGCGTCCCAACGGCCGGGGCGGGTTCCACGAGGACGACCTGGAACTGTCGACATCCTACGGCCCCGTCACCCTGACGCTGCTCCGCAAACCCGAGGCAGGGGCGGATGCAGCGCGGGTCATTTCGCTGTCGGCCGACACCCTGCGCGGCCCCGAGGAGGTACGGACCTTCCTTGCCGAGCTCGATCGCCTGCTCGATGCCAGCGCCGGCAACATCAGCATCCGCTTCCTCAAGGACCTGTTCATCGGTCTGGGCCGCCGCCTCGAGGCCTATCTCGAGGCCGACGCCCGCCCGGCCACCTGATACTGGTTCACCGCGCTCTTCGAAGCTCGAGTTCGCCGGAGGATTTCATCCGATCGGCCGTTGTGCCGAGGGCCCAGGCCGGTAGGCTATAGGCTGGCGCGCTCGCGGGCATGGAGGTTCGGCCATGGCAAGGGCTCCCGACACCTCGGTTCTGCTCCACCGGCTGCGGGAACTGGCGGGGAAGCCCCAGCTGCTGGGCAGCGAGTGGCGGGAGTTGCAGGAGCTCGCACGCCAGGCGGCCGACCTGGTGAGCGCGGCCGAGACCGTCAAGGAGGAAGCCCGGCCCGGGCCGATCTCGCTGGCCCCGCCCCGCAAGATGCGCGCGTTGCGCTACGGGCGCTTCGGCGGCCCGGGCGTGATCAGCCTCGAGACCGTCCCCGTCCCGGAACCGGGTCCACAGGAGGTGCTGATCAAGGTCCGGGCGGTCGGTGTCAACCCGATCGACTGGAAGCTCCGCGAGGGTCGGTACCCGGATCGGGTCACCCTGCCCGCCATTCCGGGGGCGGATGTGGCTGGCCAGATCGCCGAGATTGGCGAGCAGGTGGAGGGCTGGCAGATCGGCCAGGAAGTCTTCGGGGAGATCCGGCTCGGAGCCTGTGCCCAGTTCGTCGTCGCCCCGATCCGGCTGCTGGCACCGATGCCGCGCAGCCTCGACTTCATCCAGGCCGCCGGAGTCCCCCTGGCGGCGATGACCGCCTGGCAGGGGCTCTTCGAACACGGCCAGCTCGAGAGCGGACAGACGGTCCTCATCTGGGGGGCGGCGGGCGGCATCGGCCACTTCGCCGTCCAGCTGGCCAAGCTCCGGGGAGCCCACGTCATCGGCGTCGCATCCCGCGATCACCTCGGCTTCATCGGCACCCTCGGCGCCGATGAGACCCTCGCGCACGATGGCGCCGAGGGCATGGCCCGCTTACGCGACGTCGATCTGGTCCTCGACCTCGTCGGGCACCCGGAGATCCAGGCGGCGAGCCTCAAGGCCCTGCGGCCGGGTGGCCTGCTCGTGTCGACGGTCCTTTTGCCTCCCGTCGAGGAGGCCGAATGGCAAGGCGTCAGGGCCCGTCATTTCATGGTGGAGCCGACCGGTGCCCTCTTGCGGCAGATCGCGCGCCTGTTCGACGACGGCAAGCTTCGCGTCGCGGTGACCGAGATCCTGCCCCTCGAGGAGGTCGCACGGGCCCACGAGATCAGTCAGCAGGGCCATATTCACGGCAAGATGGTCCTGACGGTCGAGTAGCTCCTCGACGCCGCCGGGGCGGCGACGGGACTCCCAGCTCGCGTTGGCTCCCGTAGCCCGGGAGCATCGTAGTGGATCCCATTGCCCAGCAGGCGGAGGTCAAGCTAGACTCGGGCCATGATCCGAAAATGCCCTTCGTGTGGAAAATCCAACCGCATCCCCGAAAGCCACCTGGCGGATTCGGGTCGCTGCGGATCCTGCAAGGCCACGCTGGGGCCGACCAGCGAACCGCTCGAGGTCGACGAGTCCACCTTCGATGCGATCGCCACCCAAGCCCGGGTCCCGGTCCTGGTGGACTTCTGGGCCGCCTGGTGCGCCCCCTGCCGGATGGCGGCGCCGCAGGTGGCCAAGACGGCGGCCGAGATGGCGGGCCGCGCCCTGGTCGTCAAGGTGGACACCGAACGCCATCCGCAACTGGCGGCGCGATTCGGGGTCCAGGGCATCCCCAACTTCGTCGTGCTCCGGGATGGCAAGACGGTCTTCCAGCAGCCGGGCCTCGTCGACAGCCAGACCATGGTGGACTGGCTCAGCCGCGCGGGATCCTAAGCCCCGGGATCCGCAGTACCACAGCCATCCAAGTCTGAACGGATCCCTCTGCGCGGTCGCTGCGCTGCGCAACCGGGCCCCGTTTGACTCCTCGGGCTCGATCCATTCAAACCAGGAGCACTCTAGACCTGCTGGATGGCCTCGACGTCGATCGTCAGGTCGATCGCGTCGCTCACGACCAGCCCCCCGCGATCGAGAGAGTCGTTCCAGTTGACCCCGAAATCCTTCCGGTCGATCCGCGCGGTGGCCTCGAACCCCGCCCGGATCCTGGGCCCCCGGTTCACGCCACCTTCCCACCAGGGGGTCTCCCACTGGCCGAGGTAGCGAACCTCGAGGGTCACGGACCGGGTCACGCCGCGGAGGGTGAGGTCGCCATGGACCCGGTACTGGTCCGCGCCGACGCACTCCACCGACGTGCTCTTGAAGAAGATCTTGGGAAACCTCGCCGCATCGAAGAAATCGGCGCTCTTGAGGTGGTCGTCCCGCTCCTTGACGCCGGTCCACAGGTCGGCAACGTCCATCTCGGCTTCCGTCCGGGCCTCGGCTGGCCGGTCGGGATCGAACTTCAAGGATCCGCGGACGTTCTTGATATGACCGCGAACCCACGAAACCATCATGTGGCGGGCCTTGAACTCGACGGCGGTGTGCCCCGGTTCAAAGGTAAAGGTCGTGACGCCGGGCCTTACAGGGGTCTCCGAAATCGCCATGGCGGCGCATCCTTTCGAGCTTCGAGGGTCGCGGTGAGATTCTACTCTTGACCCTGGCGAACGAAAGGTTTGCCAGGAGCGCCAGCCACCACTTCAGCTCGCTGCAAACTCTCCGGTCCCTCGAGCCTCACCGGATACGCGGCGGCGAGACCTCTTTGCAGACATCCAGCTTGGTGACGTAGGGGCCGTTCCAGTCGCGGTCGAAGATCTGCGTGAGGATCCGGGCGGGCGCCCGCCCCTGCAAGAAGACCGAGGCGTCGACCGTGGTGTTGAAGTAGCCCCACTCCCAGTTCCCCGTGCCGATGAAGGCCAAGCGATCGTCCGCGACGGCATACTTGGCGTGCTCGACCCGGGCATAGGGAATGAAGCCCTGTGGCGCCGGCGGCAGGTGGCTGAACTTGACCGTGATGCCGGGCAAGACGGCCAGGCTCTTGAGGTAGGATTGCATCGGCTCGCGCAGGGCCCAGTCGGCAACGATGATGCGGACCTGGACCCCGCGGGCGGCGGCGTCGCGCAGCGCAGCATCGACCGGAGCCCACCAGCCCTTGGGCCCGTAGTGGCGGAGCGCCGACAAGGTCATGACCTGGACCCGCAGCACGTGGCGGCTGGCGTGGATCATGCGCACCAGGGCCGTCTGCTCGGGGGTGACCCACGCCGGTACCAGCGCCGGGGGGCTGAATGCCGGAAACGCCACCACCGGATGGGCTGAGCCGCGCCCGAGAATGACCGGGTCCTCCATCGTCACGGGGGAGAAGGTCGGCGGCTTGACTGCCACCTCGCGCGCCCTGGGAAGATCCGGGTGGGCGGCCAGATGCCAGTCGAAGTCGAAGACCGCGGCGAAGGTCCTGGCAAAACGCGCGTTGTCGATCCGGGCTCCGACCTCGTGGATCTGATCGAGTGCACGCCAGTCCCAGTTCTGGCTCCCCACGAAGACGCTCCGGTCATCGATGATCATGTACTTGGCGTGCAGCACCCCGCCCGTGAGCTTGTTCACCGGCAAGACGCGGACCGTGATGCCCGGAACCTTCTTGAGGCGATCGACCGCGGCTGCGTTCCTGGCCAGGAAGGTCTGGTCCACGAGGATCTGGACCTTGACACCGGCTCGCGCCCGCGCTGCCAGCGCGTCGAGAACCAAAGACAGCTCGCTGTGCGGCTTGTCGGAGATGTAGAAGGCGGCGATGTCTATCTGGCGCTTTGCGCCGCGAATCATGGCCAGCCAGACCGCCTGCGTTCGCGGCACGCCGGGTTCGCCGTAGCTCGTCGCCACGGGCACGCTCTCGACGATCTGGACGCCCGGCGGCAGGGCCGCCCGGGCCGCCTCCGCCGGAAGAGCCGTCACCAGGAGAGCGCCAAGAACCAGGGCACGCAGACGCGAAAAAATCACGAGCCTTGCATCCTCGATAAACCGCCAATTCCGGCAGGCAGCCGGATCAAGGCCATCCTACCCCACCGCCCGGTCGATCGCTAGAATGGCGTCTGCGTTCCCTTGCCAGCTCGGTTGCGCCTGGTGGAATGCAAGCGCTGCTGCCCGCCGGGGAATAATCAGATTGGAGTCGAGGCTTCATGGACGAAAACCCTTGTTCAAGATAGGCAAGCACACGATCGCCGTCTCGCCGGACCGCTCGCCGGGCGAGACCTCGGCGCTGACGACGTCCCGGCCCGCCTGGACGGGACCCGACGAGCTGCTTGTTTCTCGCGCGGCCACGCAGAACCATCGACTGGCACTCGACGCCCTCGTGCCGGCCCTGGCGGGCATGCGCGACGTCTCGAAGCAGCTCGCCTGGGCCGAGGACACCTCGCGTCCCTGTTCATGAGCAATGCCCCCGAGACGGTGCATTCGCAGGGCGTCCTGGCTCAGTCGCAGCAGGTCGACACCACCGGCAAGTTCCGCGTCTTCTGGAGCCACCACAACGCAACGGGATCGCCCGCCTACGCGGGCTTTGCGGTGACCAACACCAGCCAGAAGACCGAATACCTCTACCTTGGCAAGCACGGCCATCAGGTCGGTGCGCGGGGACCGGTCAATGCCAAGCGGCTCGGCCGGGAGCTGCTGTCGCAGTGGCTCGAATCGGGCGATCAGGAATCGAGCTACGCCATGCTCAAGCCCGGTCAGACGGCTCACATCGGCTTCGCGGTCCCCGACGTGGACAGGGGCATGGGGATGTACGACGTGTCGATCCGGGATCGCCAGGGCCATCCGATCCCCGGCGGAGTCCAGGTCGAGACCTACCTCTCTCACTCCCCGGATCCCCAGAACCTGCTCCAGCCCCCCCCGTTGCCCAGCCACAGCAAGGGCCCGCGGGTCGGAAGGGGGGTGTTTCCGGCCGCCAATCGGACCCTGACCTGGAACGCGCTGCCCGACGAGCAGATCACCTTCTGCTCGAGCGTCCACGATCACTGGCCGGTGCCCGAGCACGACCGACCGGTGGTGGCGGCCAGCAACAAGACGGCCGCGGGTGCCTCGAACCGAAGCAAAATGGCTCGCTGCCTGGATCCTGACCAGGCTAGCGAGCCGTAGTACCCCCTAGGGGATTCGAACCCCTGCTGCCGCCGTGAGAGGGCGGTGTCCTGGGCCTCTAGACGAAGGGGGCGAGGAACCGAGATGGTAGCGCATCCGCCCAAGGTCGTCAAATTCTCCCTCGACTCCTCGGCTCTTTGGCGCCCGGGCTCATCGGAACCGGCTCGAGAACCCACCTCGAGCCTTTCGCCTGGACGGATGCCTGCTCGGCTGGCATGATGTCCGCGACGCTCGCGTGTTCGGACGGGCGCCTGCCCGGTTTCTGGCGCCGCCAGACGCACTGCGGAGGAATCGAGAATGAAGACACCCTGGATCCCACTCGCCACGATCGCCGCAACCCTGATGATGGCAGGCTGCGTACACCCGCAGGCCAGGCCCGCGGCAACTCCGACCCCCGCCCCGGCGGTGACCTTGATGCCGCAGGCGGTCCAGGTCCTCCCCACCGAGGCCCCGGCCGCACCGTCGGCGGTGATCACGCCGGCACCGGCGCCCCAGCTCATCAACGTGCCGCCGGCACCCAAGGCGAGGCCTGCCCGTCATCGCTACAGCTCCAGGATGGGCGGCACGCGCTATCGCGTTCGCCCGGGCGATAACCTGTGGGAGATCGCCAAGCGGGCCTATGGCAACCCCTGGCGCTGGCGCGGCATCTTCCACGCCAACCAGGGCCGGATCCACAACCCCTCGCTGATCTATCCCGGGCAGGTCTTCCGCCTGCCGGGCGGCAAGGCTGTCAAGCACCCGGCCAAGCATCGGTAGCTCACCCGATCGAAGCCGGCCAGGCGATCGCCTGGCCGGCTTCTCGATTTCTTGACCCTCCCCCGGGGGCGCGGCATCCCCGCAGGCCCCCGTCAGGGCGTCACCGATGGCGAGGGGCCGCCTGGCATCGGGGTCCCGCTCCCCACCACGTTGGGCGTGCCCGAAGGCGTCGCCGCCGGCGGGGGGGGCGGAGGCGGGGTACCGTAGGTCGGCGTGGGCGAGGGGGTGGGGGCAGGCGTGGGCGTCCGACCGGCGACGATGCCGCCGCAGGCCAGATCCCCCGATGCGCACGGGGTGGGCGTCGGAACCGGTGTCGTCGCGCTTCCGGGGGTCGGGTTCGAGCCCGTAGATGTCGGCTTGGGGGTCGTCACGGAAGTGTGGTATCGCGGAGGCTTGGTGGGCCCGGAGAAGGCGGAATTTTCCGAACTGGGGCACCCCCCTACCACAAGGAGCAGGGGCAGTGCCAGGAGGCCCACCTTGAGGGCGGTACGATTCACGAATACTCCCATCTTCAGAACCTGGGGGCGTGAAGGCCCACCTTCAGCGGGGAGACGGCCCAGGAGGTGGGGTCGATCTTGTAGACGAGGCTATTTCCCGAGCCGGCCGCATAGATCATGTTGGCGCTGGTGTCGTAATCGACACCCCAGCCGGCAGTGGGAAGGTTGGCGCGATTGTAGACATCGCGGTTGGCCAGGTCGACCTGGTAGAAGTTACCGCCGCTGTTGAGGGCGTAAAGGTCGTGCGTGGATGGATTGACGGCTACCCCCTGGACCGCGCCCATGTTCGACAGGCTGATCTCGTCGCCCGTGGTGAGGTTGATCCCGTACACGCCGTTCGAGTTGGCCAAGTAGAGCCATTCGCCCGAGGACGCGGTGGGATCGAGGACCACCGAGTGCGTGTTGTAAACGCCCCACGCGTTGGCCACGTTGGTCTGGTATGGCTGTGACCAGTAGATCGCGTTACTACTGCCCTGGTCGATGTAGAAGTCCTCGATACCGCAGCCGGTGCAACCGATCGTCGACCAGCCCTGGGCAACGGTCGGAGGCGTTCCGGGCGTGATCCAGTACAGCACGCCGTCGCTGCAGCGGACCAGCAGCCTTCCGTTGCTGTCCGACTCGATCCGGCTCGGGGCTCCGTTGAGGCCCGAGACATAGACCTGCGGCGTCGAGCTACCGCTCGGGATCTCCTCCACCTGGCTGTTGCCATAGTCCGCGATGAAGAGGTTCCCGCCGAAATTCGTGATGCCCTCGAGGTTGGCGTTGGTCTCGAGCGGCACCTGCGGAGACCAGGTGCCATCGATTCCCGAAGCCGTGGCGGGGTTGAGCACCCGCACGACCGTCTGGCGTCCTCGATCCACGGCGTAAAGGTTGCCGCCCATCAAAGTCAAGCCGTAGGGATACCCGCCGGTCGGAAACGGCCCGATCGCCGCCACGCTGGTGCCGCCCGAATTGTTGAACGTGGTGGCATCGAGCCGGTAGATGTTCCCGTCGCTGCACGCGACGTAGACGTACTGGGTCCCGTCGTAGACCACGTCGTTGACGGTCCCCGGGAACGCCCTTGTTCCTCCGAACGAGGGGGTGACGTCGTCGATCTGCTGGGAGGACGCCCCGCCGGGCAGGGCCTTGGTCTCGTAGAGCTTCTTCTGGTCCCGGACCGTGAAGACGAAGGTGCCGGTGCCCGAGCCGATCTCGGCGATCCCCTCGGCCAGGTTGTTCCAGTCCGGGGTCAAGAGGTCCATGAGCGGAAACCTGGGGGTGATGGTGCTCCCGCCATTGGTGACGACGTCCACGCCGCCGGTCCCGAGGAAGATGCCGCCGTTGGGCTCGAGGCCCCACATCCCGTCGCTGCCCCGCAGCGCGGCATAGGCGTCGGTCGGGCCGTAGCGGCCCACGTAGAAGGTGGAGGTCGAGGGATCGTAGTCGACGCCCCCCGGGTAGGTCAGGCCACCCGGGATCACGGACGTGGCGGTACCGTTGAGCGCCACCTGCGTCACGCTGTCGGTATCCGTCTGCGCGACGTAGATGTTGCTGTTTCGGTACCTCAGACCATAGGGCTCCGAGATGCCCGAGATGAGGGGCGAGGTCGTGACGCCGTCCGAGGAGATCTTCAGGATGGCCCCGGACGTGTTGAGCGCCACGTAGACGTTGCTGGAGCCGTCCACGGCCAGACCCTTGAGTGCCGAGAGCCCGTAGGCGTAGATCCGCTGATCACCCGCCGGCGTGACGCGCCGGATCAGGTTTCGGGTGGTGTCGGTGAAGTACAGGTTGCCCGCGGTGTCCTGGCTGATCGCCTGGGGACCGTTCGTGCTCAGGTAGGCGGTCATGTTGTTCCAGGGATCGACCTTGTAGATGGCATTCTCCGAGGGGCTGGTCACGTACGAATTGCCGAAGGTGTCGATCGCGATGCCCTCGGGGTCCGTGATGTAGGCATTCCACTGGGTCGCGGGGGCGCTCGATCCGCTATCGGTCGGCCCGGGCTTGAAAGACAGCTCTTCGCCGTAGTTCTGACCGGACAGCTGGGTCTCGATGACGTGCAGGTTGCCGCTGGGATCGAAGGCCAGCGCGGTGGGATCGCTGAAGCCCGTGTAGGTGGCGACGTCCGCGTTGATCACCGTTCCCGCGCTCCAGTTGACGCTGGCGCGGAGAATCTGGCCGGCCGAGGTCTCGGCCACGTAGAGGTCGCCGTCCGGGCCCTCGACCATGGCATGCGGGTCGGTCGCCGCCAGGAAGCTCGCGCCGTCGATGGTGGCCGGCGTGGACCCGCCGTTGTCCGTGGCCTGCACGATCTCGTTCGTTCCATCATCGGCCACGTAGACGTGGAAGGGGGGCCTCGCGACCTGCTCGGGATCGACCAGGACCGCCATCGGCTTGGAGAAGCTGGTCGAGATCGTCGTGGTCGAGCCGTCGGGATTGACCCGGACCAGGGTCCCGATATCGCTCGAACCGGCGTAGAGGCTGGTGTTGCCGTTGCTGTCGGTGTAAGTGGTCACGTGTCCGTCGGTCGTGGTGACGGTGAAGGTCTGGGGCGAGAAGGTCTGCACCCCGTTGAGTTCGACCTCGAACATCCCCGTGTGCGCGCCGGGCGGGACGTTGACCACGAGCGAGTTGCTGGCGCTCAGGGTCTGGTTGACCGTCGCCAGGGCCCCGCCCAGAGAAACGTTGACCTGAGACGGCGTCATGTTCTTGCCCGTGATGGTCACGGTCGTGCCAATCGGCCCGACGGTGGGCGTGATGCCCGTGACCGCGAGGCTGGTGTCGGTGTTCACCACGGTGCCGCTGTTGGATACCACGAGGTAGTGGATCGGATCCTCGTTGTTGGTAATGGCGGTGACGACCGCCCAGTACAGGTTGCTGTAAGTGCTCTGGCTCAGGTCGTCCACCTGCGTGCCGACAGGAATCCCGTAGTCAGCTGGAGCCGTGGCAGCGTCCAGCGGGTCGATGCAACCGATGTAATCGCTCGGCTTCTCGGCCAAGCCGTTGACCATCTGCGTGTTGAGGAAGATCGAGACCGCCGTGGTGGAGTCGCTGATCGTGACCGGAGTCGACGCCGAGGCGCTGGTCAGGCTCACCCAGCCGTTATGCTGGAAGTCCCACCAGATCATCGTACGCACCCTCACGGCATCGGCCCCGGCCTGGTTGAACTGGGTGTTGGGGCCCTGAACTCCCTTGATGGCCTCCAGGTAGTAAGGCACGGAGATCGACGTCGTCGCGGGATCGGCACTCGGACTGAAGTTCCCGGTGAACTGCATCGAGAAGTTGCCGCTGGAATCCGACAGGCTCGTCGCTGCGGTGACGCCCGTGTTGGCATTGATGAGCGAGACGGTCGCGCCGTTGCCGACATCGGCAGCGGTCGCCTGCACGTGGTAGCCGCTGGCCGTGGACCGGGCGAAGACCACCCGCCCGGTGATGGCCGCAAACGCACTCGCGCCGCCCGAGGCCGCCGAACGCGGCGCCGCCCCTCGCCCAGGCCCCACCATGAGCGCCCCGGGTCTGGCGATGCAGGCTGCCAGGAGCAGCGTCACGAGGAGGGTGGCAATCAACTTCTTCATCGTGCTGCCCCCTTACATGTCCGCTCCGGACAGTCCAAAGGGTAGGACCGTCCACGCGCCCGTGGTGGTGTTCAGCGTCTGAACCTCGTGCACCGATTCGTCGGTCTGGTACAGGAGATTGGTTGCCGTGTCGAAGTACGACCCCACGGTGACGTCGTAGCCGGGCGCCCAGCCATTTTCGTTGTGGGTATCGGGAACCGACCGGACATTGCCGCTGGCGTCGACCACCTGAACCCCCATGCCATCGTAGTTGGAGATGTACTCGTTGCCGCTTGGATCCGAGGCGAACGCGCCGGTCCTCGGGTCGGAGCAGTTGATATCCCAGGTGTTGTAGGACCATTCCGTCTGGGGCCAGCTTGGCTTGATGCGGTCCACGACCTCGTTGCCGCAGGAAGCGACGGCGTTGGCGTAGAGGTTGCCGTTGGAGTCCACCCCGGCGAGCTGCGGGCCCCCGACCCAGTTGATCACACCCAGCAACCGGTATGAATAGTCGCTGGCGTCAACGAAGCCGTTGCTCCGGGACAGGAAGAACTGGCCGGAGCCCGGGGGCTGATAGATGTAGTTTTCGGACTGGTAATTCTGAGTCCAGGCGACGTCCTGGGTGTAGGTTCCGGCGGTGTCGATCACCTTGCGCCCGGCGCCGTTCATCACGTAGAGATTGCCCGAGCCATCCACCGAGATGCCGTTGTAGCCCGCCAGGCCCGGGTAGATGTTCGCAACGCTCGGGCTCGTGGAGTAATTCGAGATCGCCAGGATGCCCTGGTCCGACGTCACGTACATCGTGCTCCCCACGATCACGAGATTGCGCGGATTGAACCCGGTGGTCGTGATGGTCGTCGTCACCACGCCGGTGGTCGTGTTGTATCCGGTGATGGTCCCGGCGTCGTGCGCCGTGACCCACACGACGGAGCCCGAGGGATCGACGTTGATCCCCAGCGGATTGACCCCGAGCGAGATGGGCGGGAGGTACTTCGCGCCGGCCGGCGTGTAGGAGGTCAGGAGGCGATTGGCGTTGTTGACCACCCAGACATTGCCCGCACCGTCCACCGTGACGTCGACGGGATTGTCCAGGTTGGTGTCCTGGTTGGAGCCCTGCGCCGCATCCACGAAGTCGACGACGTAGTTGCCCGCACCGATGCTCCCCCAGTCCTGCCCGTCCCCGACGACCCGCAAGATGCGATTCTGGGAGCTGGCGATGTAGAACGAGCCGTAGTTGGGGCTCGACGGATCCACGTCCTTGGAGAGCCCCTGGTTCCACTGCATCATCGACTGGTAGGTCTGCGGCGCGGTGGCGAAGTTCGTGACGTCGTAGGACTCGATCAGCTGGTCATTTCGCATGTACAGCCGACCGTTGTAGTAGGTGATGCCCGAGGCTCCGCCCCACGCGGGCCCCGTGCCGGTCAGCACGGTGGTCGAGCTCCCGGTGTTCACGTTGACCCTGGAGATCGTCCCGTCGCCGACGTTGGAGACGAAGAAATCTCCCGAGGCGTCGGCCCCGGGTCCACCGGGAGGCTCGAAGGCGATTCCGAAGGGCTGGTTGAAGCCCCGGGCCAGGGTGGTGAGCTGGCCCGTCGTGGTATCGACTTGTACCAGGGAGTTGTTGGCGTTGCTCAGCACGTAGATCGTGCTACCGACCTTGACGATCCCCGTCGGCGACGAGAAGCCGCTGGCGAAGAGCGTGGAATCGCCCGCCGGGGTGATGCGGTAGACGTTGTTGGCCTTGTTGTCGATCGCGTACAGGTAGCCGGCCCGGTCGGCGACCATGCCGCCGGGGCTCGGGACGCTGGCGAAGGGGGCCAGGGTACCGGTGGACTTCTGCCAGCGGTAGATCGAGTTGCCGGCGTTGTTGCCGACGTAGAGGTTGCCCAGCGAGTCGAAGGTGACCGACCAGGGCTGAGAAAGACCGTTGAGGAAGTTCGCGGAGGCCCCAGAAGTCGGGTTGATCTGCAGCACCGTGTTGGCGCCATAGTTGGCCACGTACAAGTCACCGTCGGGGCCGAAGGTGATGGCGTGCGGGTTGTTCAGGCCGGGGCCGGCGCCCATGGAGAACGCTGCCGGCGTGCTCCCGGTCGCTGCGATGGTCCAGAGCTTGTTGTTGGCGCCATCCGAGATCCAGAGGGTGCCCGAAGCGTCGAAGGCCAGGCCGCGCGGATCGCCGATGTACCCGGTCGCCGAGTAGCTCCCCGAGGCGGCGGGATCGGCCAGGTCGAGCCAGACCACCCCCTTGGTGTTCCCGACGCAGGTCACGTACATCACGCCGTTGTAGAGCGTGAGGTTGCGTGGGTTGTCGAGGCCCGTGACGAAGTTGCTGATCGCTCCGGTGGGCGAGACCTTGACGATGGTACCGAAGGACTGGTTGGCGACGTAAAGGTTGCCGCTATCGTCGACCGCCAGGTGGCCGGTGGTGGGAGCCGGGTAGAACCAGGGCCCGGGCATCAGGCGGTTATCCACCGTCACGGCGATCGGTCCGGCCACGGTGCCCGTCGGCACCGTGACGGTGATGCGCGAGCCATCGGGGCTGACGGTGGAGATCGGCGCGCTGACCGTGGCACCCGCCGGGGCCGTGAAGGCCACGACGTCGTTGGTCGCCTGGGGATCGAAGCCCGAACCGATGACGGTCACCGGCTGGCCGATGATCTGCACGTCGGGATTGATGGCCCCGATGGCCAGGGTACTCGTGTCCAGGGCCACGGTGTTGTACAGCGGATCCGTCTGGACGAGGGAGATGCAGTCGAAGGGATCGCGGTCGGTACGCAGCGCCTCCAGTACGAACTGATAGGTGTCGGTCACCATGGAGGCCGGCAGCAAGCTGGTGTTGGCGTACGAGTAGATGTCGGGTTGGGTCGTCGTGGCGCCGGTGCCGGTATCGATGCCGATGAGCGAGGAAGGGGTAATCTGGCGGCCGGCCGACGCCGGAGTCAGGCTGCGGAGCGACAAGATGACGCAGAGCGCCGTCGTCGTCTCGTCGATGGGGATGTTCGTCCCCGGGACGATGCTCGTCCAGGTCCCGATCGACGAGACGCTCACGAGCGTCCGGACGCGCACGGCTTCGGCGCCGACCCGGTTGGGGAAGCTCGTGCCGGACGAGAGCCCCTTGATCGCCTCGAGGTAGTAGACGGTCCCGGGCGTCGGCGACCAGCCCGCCGGGAAGTTCAGCTGGAAGGTACCGCTGCTGTCCGTCAAGGTAGTGGCAACCGTGTAGCCGGTCGAGGTGTCGATCAGGGACACCGTGCAAGCGTTCTGGATCTCCGTCATCGTCGCCTGGACCTGGCGGCTCGGCGGTCCGAAATCCACCCGACCCCGGATCGGCGAAACGACCGCCGAGTGCGGCGCTACGAGGCCCTGCACCTGGCTGTTGCCCAGGCTCCCCCGGATCGGAGCGACGAGCCTCGGACAGGCCGTCAGGGCGGCCAGCAGTGCGACGATGGCCAGGCGCACCACGAATCCGCCGATCCCCCGCGGCAAGCGTTCCACCATGATGGCCACCTCCCGGTTCGACTCCCTATCGGTAAGTACCCGGCGGGCGGACTTTCCTATATCAACTTCGTCGATCTAACGGCTCCAGACTGGACTCCGAGCCACGGCGCCATCCTGCCCTCGTCACGTCCAGCCGATGCTCGCCGCCTCCGATTCGTCGGCATGGCCAGGTCCATTCGTGGCGAGGATCGCTATCGTCGAGGAAGACCAGCGCATCGGTGCTGGAGCTGCGCTCCGGGAAAGCCTTGCTACACGGCCACGTCTCGACCGCAGG
Source organism: bacterium (assembly GCA_021781555.1). GTDB lineage: Bacteria > Cyanobacteriota > Sericytochromatia > S15B-MN24 > VGJW01 > JAJXWQ01. The sequence continues at coordinate 26,094 of JAJXWQ010000004.1, read as the reverse complement.
ACGAACCGGGGGCATCCCTGGCAAAGGGGGGGACCGTGATCAAAACGGTGCGATCGAGATCCCGTCGCTACCTTGGAATCGGGCGGGCAAGTGTGCTGGCGGCGCTTCTGGCAGCCTGCGCGAGCAGACCCGCCGCGACCGCCTCCTGCTGGACCTGCGGCGCGAGCGGACGCATGTTCATCGGAGGTACGCAGTCCCTGTTCCTCGGAGAGACCGGGTTCGGGCAGTTCAACCGGAGCGTCGAGAAGTCCACCGGCCAGCGAATTCGCCGGGGTCTCACCGGCGCCGATCCGCTCGCCACCGATATCCTGGAGAGAGAGGCCGTGGAGCTTGGCCGGCTGCGTTCCGCTGCGCCCCCGCGGCGCTGGCTCGAGGCCATCTCGTCCTACCACGGCGTCAAGGGCGAGTTCCTGCAAGCCGGTATTCGCAGGTTTGCCTTCGTCCTGGCCGAGTCCGCCGCCCATCCGGTGCCCGACCCGTGTACCTACAGCGGGCCGCTCATCCCGGCCGGGCGCGAGAACTACGACCCCCGGGAACTCTGCTGGTGGCAGGGGACGCTGTCGCTCCTCGGTCTCGAACTCGGCCCAAAACCGGGCTAGGGGCCGGCCGGAGCCTCAAGCAGCAGAAACCGACGCCGGGTCGAGCAGCCCCGCCGGATCGCCCGCGGCGCTGGCAGCGGGTTCGGCCTCGACGAGGCGCCCGCCGGCGAGCTCGAGGGTCTGGAGAAAGACCTTGGCGACCTGGCCGACGTCCTGGCCGAGCAAGAGCGAGGCCTGCTCGGCGAAAGCCGCAGGATCGCCGGTGACGATGAAGTCGCCGGTAGCTTCTGCGCTCCGGGTGGCCAGCTGGCCGGCGCGGGTCAGCACGGCCACCAGCTCGCGTACGGCCTCGACCGCCGGGTCGACCAGCGCGACCTGCGGGCCGAGAACGCCCCGGATCGCCCGGGCCATGAGCGGGAAATGGGTGCAGCCCAGAATCGCGGCATCGAGAGCTTGACCGGCAAGCGGCTCGAGCTCGGCGCGTACGATCGCCTCGGCCTCGGCGCCCTCCCAGATCCCGCTCTCGATGGCCGGGACCAGGTGGGGGCAAGCCAGCGGCACGACCTCGATGCTGGAATCCTGCGCCTGCAGGGCGCGCAGGTAGGCCCCCGAACGGATCGTGGCCTCGGTCGCGAGCACCGCGACGCGCCTGCCATGACGAGCCGCCTGGCGGGCTCCGGCGTCGATCATCCCCACCACGGGCACCGGACTTTCAGCTCGAATCGCGTCCAGCGCCGTGGCGCACGAGGTGTTGCAGGCCACCAGGATGGCCTTGGCGCCCTCCGAGGCGAGGTAGGCGACGATCTCGCGGTTGAACGTGACGAGCTCGTCCGCCGACCGGCCGCCATAGGGAACCCGGGCCGTATCCCCCAGGTACAGGAAGGCCTCGCCCGGAAGCTGGCGCATGAACTCCCGTACGACCGTCAATCCGCCGAGTCCAGAATCGTAGAGCCCGATGGGAGCGAGAGGGCGGGTCAAGGCGGCTCCTTGTCTGCGAGGAAGGGATGGTGCGACGATGCCTCCAGGAGCGAATCGCCGGGACTCGATCTGCGGCGCGCTCCTGGTGGAAGAGCCTAGCGGGATCCGCCCGGAACTCGTAGGACCAAGCTCACAAGGAATCGCGGGCAGAGAGTCTTCCCTGGGGGATTGTGGGGCGAGAGTATTGCACGAGTGTCATGCCTTTATCATCGCGTCGTGAATAGCCCGCCTGGATGGCGCGGATGCCCGCATGGTGCGGATCTCGAGCAGGTTAAATCCACTGCAATCGAGGGTAAACTGGTAGTATCGTTTCGAGAGGAAGAGCTAGAGTGGAAACATTGACCCAGCTCCCCGCCGAGCAGTTGCAAGGCTTGGTGGCCATAGGCCGCAAGATCGCCCCGAGCACCAACTGGGAATATACCTACGGGATCATCAAGGAGGCGTTGCGGGAGCAGGCGCCAGGCGTGCAGGCCGCGGTCTGGTGGCCGGCGCCCGAGGGGCTCATCCCGCTGACCGCGGACGCCGACAAGACCTTCGAGCCATTCACGTCGACCAAGGAGATCGAGGACTACCTCCCCGAGCACGATTTCCAGCCGCTGGCCGAGGTCGCAGCTGGCTTCCGGGTCGGCCTCATCGCCAACCGCCAGAACTACGGTCTCTTGCTGCTGAGCGGCGAGGATCCCGAGTTCATGCAGAGCCTGGCGCGCATCCTGGCGACGCCGATCGGCCTGATCGCTCACGCCTACAAGCTCGAGGAGGAGGTCAACAAGCGCACCTCGACCGACAAGCTGACGGGCCTCTGGAATCGCGTCTACTTCAACGAGCGGTTCCGGGAAGAATGCGAGCGCCTGGTCCGCTCGAAGGAGACGGGTTCGGTGGCGATCGTCGCCCTCGATAACTTCGCCGCGCTCGCCCGCACGATGACGCCCGACGAGGCCAACAAGGTCTTCGCGCAGGTCGGCCAGGCCGTCCGGCAGGTCGTCCGTCAGACGGACTGGACGGTCCGGTGGGACGGCTACGATCTCCTGTTCTACTTCCCCTCGACCTCGGCCGAGGCTGCGGTGGAAGTCCTCAAGCGCTTTGCCAAGCGTCTCCTCACCATTTCCCCGGCTCTCGAGCCCCTGGCGGGCGTCTCGTCCACCATCGAGACCACCTCTCCACGGGCACTGGTGCAGCTTGCGACCCGCCGCATCGAGCTCGCTCGCAAGGATGGCGGGCGCCGGGTGATCTGCTACGCCACGCCGGGTGGCGGCATGCAGTTCTACCGAGAGGTCTAGCGCCTGGGGCCCGCCTTGAGCACCGTTCCGGCCGTCAGGTCCTTCGCTCCGATCATCGGGCAGGACCGGGCGCTCTTTCTGCTCGAGCGAGCCCTGCTCCGGCCGAGCCACGCCTACCTGTTTGTCGGGCCGGCCGGCTCGGGCAAGTCCACCTGTGCCGAAGCCTGGATACAGGCGCTGTTCTGCGAGCACAAGACGGGCTGTGGCTCCTGCGCCGAGTGCCGCACTCTGGCCAGTGGCAACCATCCCGACCGGCATGTCTGGGAACCCGACGGCAAGAACACCACGATCGACCAGGTGCGCGAAATCATCCGCCAGGCCGATCTCGCCCCCTATCGCGCCGCGCGCCAGGTCCACGTCCTGAAGGCCGACACCCTCAACACGGCATCGGTCAATGCCCTGCTCAAGTCCCTGGAGGAACCGCCCGCCGGGACGATCCTCCTGCTGCTGGCGCAGAGCGCCTTGGATCTGCTGCCGACCCTCGTCTCGCGCTGCCAGCGCATCACCTTCGGCCTGGTGGCGCCCGAGCTCATCGCGACGTGGCTCACGCGCACTGCGGGCATCGACCCGGTTCGCGCCCGCGACAGCGCCCGCCGCTCCGGAGGCAGACCCGGGCGGGCCCTGGCCCTGGCCAGCGAGCCGGAGCCTCCCGCCACCCGCCTGCTGGAGAACGACGATCTCGTCCAGGCGCTGGAAGAAGCCGAGATGCTGGCCGAACTGCCGCTCCTGACGCAACTCCAGGTGCTCGACGACCTCACGGACCAGCTTCGCGACGTCCGGATCTGGCTGCAGACGGGCCGCAGGGATGGGCTAGGCCGGCCTGCGGTGGCCGAGCACCTCGGCGAGCGTTCGGCCTCGCGTGCATACTGGGCCGAGGTCATGCGGCGCGTGGACGCGACGCGCCGGCACCTGGCGGCCGCGGGCGCCGCTCGCCTGGCCTGGACGAGTCTGGCGTGCGATCTGGCGGCAGGCCGGGCCGTGCGGCCTTGGAGCGTCGGCTAGATGGCGAGGCCGGCCATCCGCCAGCGCCTGGGCGCCCTGCGTTTCCTCGAGCCACCCGACATGACGCTGGGCCGAGGGGATTTCGCGGTGTTCCAGAGCGAGCGCGGCCTCGACTGCGGCCCGGTCGTCCTCGTCGCCGAGCACCTGGCCGCCCAGCGTCCGGGCGACGCCACGGTGAAGCTGATCCGGCGCGCCACCACATCCGACCTGAGCCAGATGGAAACCAAGTGGAAAGAGGAGGTGCGCGCCCATGCCACCTGTGCCGACAAGATCGCCGGGCGCGGGCTCGAGATGCGACTCGTGCAGACGGCATACACCTTCGACTTTGCCCGCTTGACCTTCTACTACACCGCCGAGCATCGCGTCGACTTTCGCGAATTGCTCAAGGACCTGACCGGCACCTTCCGTCGGACCCGCATCGATCTGCGCCAGATCGGCGTTCGCGATGAGGCCAAGCTGCTCGGCGGCGCCGGGGTCTGCGGCCAGGAGCTCTGCTGCGCGACCTTCCTCAAGGAGTTCATGCCGATCACCATCAAGCTCGCCAAGGACCAGGCGCTCCCGCTGCACCCGACCAAGCTGTCGGGGATGTGTGGGCGGCTCAAGTGCTGTCTCACCTACGAGCACGACATGGTCGTTTCCATCAAGCGGGAGCTGCCGGTCCTGGGCACCGGGGTGCGGACGCCGGACGGCCCGGCCAAGGTCGTCGGGCACGACTACTTCAACGAGGCCTTGCGCGTCGAGCTGGACGCGGATGAACGGGTCCTGCGCATCCCGGCATCCCGCGTGGTGCCGATCGAGGCGCGTCGCACCCCCGAGGCCCACGAGCCCGGATGACGACCGGGTGATTCCTGTGGGCCACCTTTCGGCACCCTTCAGCGCATTGCGAGTACAGCAGCATGTCGACCTTTGATCCTCGCTCGCCCCGCGGACTCGCCCTGGTGGGCGTCTTGCACCTGCTGGCCTTGCCGGGCTCTCCCGAGTGGGCCGGCGATCTGGCGGCGGTGAGGGACCGGGCCCTCTTCGACGCCGCGGCCTATGCCGACGGGGGAATGCAGGCCCTCATCATCGAGAACTTCGGCGATCGCCCCTTCTCCCCGGGCGCCGCTCCGCCGGCGACGGTGGCTGCCCTCACGGTCATCGCCCTGGCGGTCAAGGAACGCTTCGGCGGACTCCCACTTGGCATCAACGTGCTGCGCAACGATGCTCGCGCGGCGCTGGCGATCGCCGTGGCGGTCGGCGCCGCGTTCATCCGGGTCAACGTCCTGGTCAGCGCCATGGTGACCGACCAGGGGCTCCTCGAAGGCCAGGCCTGGGATCTGGCGCTCGACCGCCGAATGCTCGGCACGAGCATCACCGTCTGGGGCGACGTCATGGTCAAGCATGCGGCTCCGCTCGGCGCCCAGCGGCTCGAGGATCAGGCCACCGACGCCTTCGAGCGAGGGGGCGCATCGGCCCTCATCTTGTCGGGCTCCGGAACCGGTAAAGCCGCCGACCCCGAGGACTTTCGCCGGGTCCGCCGGGCGCTCCCGGACGCTCCGCTCGTCGTGGGCTCGGGGTTGAGCGAGCAAACCCTCGGCGACTTCGCGGGCCTCGCCGACGCGGCGATCGTGGCGACGGCATTGCACGGCGACGACGGTTGCGTCGATGTCGCCAGGGTCCGCCGCATGGTCCAGCTGGCAGAGGCCAGCCGCTAAGCAGCCGGGTCGCTCCGGGCCCGGTTTGCCGGGGGCGACGGCGGGCTCTCGCCTGAGTCCCGGGGAGAGCTTGGGCGCCGCTCACCATTTTTTCTGTCGCCGGCGTCCCGGCACGCTCGCCTATAATCGGCCGCATGACCTGCAGCGAGTGCCAGGCCGTCTTGCCTCCGACGGCACGCTTTTGCGGCACATGCGGCAAGCGGGTGCAAGAATCGTGTCCGGAATGCCTGGCCAGCGTGGCCGAGCACCGGGCCTATTGCCTGTCGTGCGGGGCTCGCTTGACCGGCGCGGCGCACCTCGATCTACCGGCCTCGGATCGCCGCGTCGTGACGGTGCTCTTCGCCGATGTCGAGGGTTTCACCGCGCTCTCGAGCCGGCTCGATCCCGAACGCGTCACCGAGATCCTGAACGCCTTCTTCGCGGCCCTGAGCGAGCCCGTGTACCGCTGTGGCGGCGTCGTCGACAAGTACATGGGCGACGCGCTCATGGCGTTGTTCGGTGCGCCGATCGCCCACGAGGACGATCCCGAACGCGCCGTGCGGGCGGGCCTCGAGATGCAGAGCGCCGCCCGAGAATTCGCGGCCCAGCTCGAGACCCGAACAGGCATCCGCCTGGCGGTCCGTGTCGGCATCAACACGGGCCTGGTCGTGGCCGGGGCCGTGGGCAGCGGCGCCAAGCGGGATTACACGGTCATGGGCGATGCCGTCAACCTGGCGCAGCGCCTCGAGACCGCCGCGCCGCCCGGGATGGTGTACGTCGGCGAGGCCACGTACAAGGTGACCAAGGAACGCTTCGAGTACGAGCTGGTCGGCACCTTGACCTTGAAAGGGCTGCCCGCGCCGGTCCCCGCCTACCGGCCCGTCAGCGTGCGTCCGATCCCCCGCGGCGAGTTTCGCGAGCGCGCTCCGATGGTCGGCCGCAGGAGCGAGCTGACCCGCCTGCTGGCCTGCCTGGACAACCTGCGCGGCGGCATCGTTCAGGTCGTGGGCCTGGTAGGAGAAGCGGGCATCGGCAAGAGCCGGCTGGCCAGGGAATTTCTCGATCGGATCCGCCGGCGGGGAGAGGGCCGGATTCTCCGCGTGCGGTGTCCCTCTTACGGTCGCCAGCACGCCCTCCACATGGTCTCGGCGCTCGTACAGGAGTGGCTCGACCTCGGCGGCACGGTCGACGCAGAGCGCATTCAGGCAGCCTTGCACGCCAGGGCCATGGCGGCCGGCTATCCGGACGCTGCCGCCGCCGCCGAGCTGATCGCCGGTCTCCTTGGGATCGCCGGCGAGCACGCGGCTTCGGAGGGAACGGCCCGCCAGCGCCGCGATGCCGGGTTTTCCGCCCTGGCCGACCTGCTGGTCGCAGATGCCCGGCACCAGCCGCTGGTCATGTCGATCGACGACCTGCACTGGGCCGATCTCGGCTCCCTCGAGTGGCTCAACGCCTTCATCGATCGCCTGGCGGACCAGCACGAGCCGCTGCCCGTGCTGATCCTCTACCAGGCTCGCCCCCGCAATGACCAGGGGACGGCCGAGTGGGCCGGCAAGGTCGACCTGACCCAGATCGTGCTGGGTCCGCTGCCACCCGGCGATCAGCGGGCCCTGCTGGCTGTCGCCCTCGGATTGCCGGCATCGCCCACGCTCTGGCCCGACGAGATCGCTCGCCTGGCCGATCACGTGCTCGGCCGCAGCGAGGGCAATCCGCTCTTTCTCTGGGAACTGGTCAAGGGGCTGATCGACAGCAAGCTGCTCCGCCGCACGCCGACCCACTGGGAGGTGACGCGGCAACCCGACGACGCGGATCTTCCGACTTCGATCAAGGGCGTCGTCTCCGCCCGGCTCGACGCCCTGCCGCACGGCCTGCGCACCCTCATCCAGGTGGCGTCGGTCGTCGGGCGCAACTTCAGCCTCGACCTGCTGGCCGAGCTGGTCCCCGGAGACGTCGTGGCGCTGACGTCCGAACTCGTGGCCCGGGACTTCCTGCACTGCCGCGAAAACGGAGAGCTGGCGTTCAACCAGGCGATCATCCAGGAGGTCGCCTACGAGTCCCTCCTGCTCTCCGCCCGCAAGGATCTGCATCGCAAGGCCGGCGAGGCGCTGGAACGGTTACTCGGCGATCGGCGCCGAGACGCTGCCGAGGTCCTGGCCTACCACTTCAGCCGGGCCGGCGAGGCGGCCAAGGCGGCCGAGTATCTGCACCGGGCTGGACGCCGTGCCCTGGCGGCCTACGCCAACGCGGACGCCCGGCGTGCCTTCGAGCAGGCCCTGGCGTTTGCCCCGGCCGGCAGCTCCGGAGTCGGGCGAGCCGAGATCCTGTCCGGGCTGGCCGAGGTCGAGGCCCTGCTGGGCGAGTACATCCCGGCCCTGGCCCACGCCCGAGAAGCCCTCCGCGACGATCTCGATCCGCGCCAGACCGCCGAGCTCCATGCCCTGGTCGCCCGTACCCTCGATCGCCAGGGGGCCTACCAGGACGCCCTCTTGCACCTCGAGCAGGCCATCGCCGAGCTGGCCAGCCGTGCCCCCGACGTGGTCCCCCGCCTGCTCCTGGAGACCGCCTGGATCGAGATGCGCATCGGGAACTACGACGCCGCCCTCGCGCTCGCCCGGCAGGCCCTCGAGCGCATCACGAAGTCGCCCGCCGCGTCGGGCGTCGATCTCGCCAGGGCGCATGGCACTCTGGGCGTATGCCATTACCGCCGCAACGAGTGGGATCTGGCGCTCGATCACCACGGCCGGGCCCTGGAGCTCAGGACACAGGGACCGGATCTCATGGGCATCGCGGATGCCCTCCAGAACCTCGGCCTCGTTCACTACCAGCGCGGCGACTGGCCGGCCGCACTGGACCACTACCACCGCGGGCTGGCGCTCTACGAGCGGCTCGGCGACGTGGCCAAGCTCATCACGCTGCAGCTCAACCTGGGCTCTCTCGAGCTCGACATGGGCCAGATCGACGAGGCGCTGCTCCACCTGGAAAAGACCCGGGACCTTGCCGAGCGCACGGGCAACACGTTCATGTGGGGCGTGTCCCAGATCGGGATCGGCAACGCGCTGGCCGCATTGTCCCGGACCGAGGAGGCACTGGCCCAGCTCGAGGATGGCCTGGCCGTTCTCGAACGGATCGAGGCGCTCGAGGTGCAACCCGAGGCGCACCAGATCCTCGGGCGCATCCTCCTGGCCAGCGGGCGGCAGGAAGAGGGACTCGCGCACCTCGAGCGCGGTCTGGAGCTTGCCGATCAGATGGGCGATCGGCTGCAAAAGGGCATCATCTTGCGGCATCTGGCCGCCTGGCTGGGCGAGCAATGGCGCCTGCAAGAGGCCCGGGCGACCCTCGATCAGGCCGCGGCGGTTCTTACCGGTCTCGGCAGCAAGCTCGAGGTGGCCAGGGCGCTGCTCATCTCGGCAGATCTCCTGGGTCGCCAGGACAAGCTCGCGGATGCCCGGGCCGCGCTGCTGGAAGCCACGGCCGCCTTCGCGCGGATCGGCGCGGTGCTCGACCTCGAGCGGGCCCGCGGACTGCAAGCCGCGCTCGAAGACGCCTCGAGCTAGAACTTTGGCAATTCGAACGGGTCGCTCTGCGCGGTCGCTTCGCTGCGCAACCGGGCCCCGTTTGACTCATCGGGCTCGATCCTTTCAAGCCGGGAGCCCCCTAGACCTTTTGCAGTTTGAACGGGGCCCTCTGCGCGATCGCTGCCCTGCGCAACCGGGCCCCGTTTGACTCCTCGAACCCGGTCCTTTCAAGCCGGGAGCCCCCTAGCCCCCGACCTGGCTCATCGTCAAAGCCTGGACCCGATCGCCCATGTGGTGCCAGTCCGGCTTGATGGCGACGGCGCTCTGGACCAGCTGCCGCAGCTCGTCCGCGGAGGCGCCCTGACGCAGGGGAGTCTTGAGGTCGAGCTCGCCGGAGGTCAGCAGGCAGGCCTTGATGTGGCCATTCGCCGTCAACCGGAGGCGGTTGCACGCATCGCAAAAGTGACGGCTCATGGGGTGGATGAAGCCAAGGGTACCCATGGCGTCGCGGATCGCCAGATGGTCGGCCGGCCCGTTCCCGGCGGGGGGGGCCGCGACCGGCACGAGCTCGAAGCGCTCCCGCAGCCGGCCGGCGACATCCGAGATCGTGACCGTGCCCCTCGCCTCGAAGAGCTCCCGGTCCCCCACGGGCATGAACTCGATGAATCGGACGTGAACCGGCAGCTCGATCGTGAGCCGGGCGAGCTCTATGACATCCTCCAGGTTGAGGCCAGGCACCACCACGCAGTTGATCTTGACCGGGTGCATGCCGGCTTCCAGTGCCGCCCTCACGCCCCGCAAGACGATCTCCAGGTTGCCGCCCCGGGTGATCCTGCGGAAGCGCTCGCCCTCCAGCGTGTCCAGGCTGATGTTCACCCGATCGATACCGGCCGCCGCAAGGCCGCCGGCCTGGGCTTCGAGAAGCACGCCGTTGGTGGAAAGCGCAAGATCCTCGAGGGCTGGTTCGCCGCGCAGGAGCGTGACGAGGGTCGCCAGCCCCTGGCGCAGGAGCGGCTCGCCGCCGGTCAGGCGGATCCGCGTCAAGCCCAGGGGGATGAAGACATCCCGCACGAGGGTGTGAATCTCCTCGAACGACAGGATTTCTTCCCGGGGGAACCAGATCTTCCCGCGCGCGGGCATGCAATACTGACACCGAAAATTGCAGCGGTCGGTAACCGAGACGCGCAAGTAGTCGATCTGCCTGCCGAGGCCGTCGCGCATGGGTCGATTATACGGTCAAATCCCGGTCATGACCGTTTGGCACGGCGATCCGGGCGGTTTTACCCGGTTCGGATCGGATCCGAGCGGCCAACCGGGGCCCGGTTACGCGGCGCAGCGACCGCGCAGGCGGGCCCGTACCAGCCGGAAAAGGTATAGTGAGGTGGAGTGAGCGACCCGCCGCCGCTGCAAAGGGTATATCAAGCAAGAATCAGCCGGGAGGAGGGGAGCCTTGACTGCGCTCAACGCCCTTTACGTCGTCGCCGCCGTGGTGGTGGCGGTCGTGGGTGGGGTGGTGGCCCTTGCCCTGTGGCAAGGGGTGACGCTCCTGGGCGCATTCAAGACCGAGGTGCTGCCGCGCGTCGAGGACCTGCTCACCCAGGTACGCCAGACAATGGACGAGGTCAACGACATCACGGATGACCTGCGCGGCAAGCTCGGCAAGCTCGATGCAACCCTCGACGAAGCGCAGATCACCGTACATTCGGTCGTCGAGGCGGGCAACTTCGTGAACGAAGGGATCGTCCGGCCGGCCCGCATCCATCTCGAGGCTTTCAAGGCCGGGACCAGGGCCGCCTGGGATCGCTTCCAGGAGCTCCGGCGGGACGGGCACCAGCTGGCCGAGGGCGCGTCGGCAAGCGAGCTACTGGAGCCACCCCTCGAGACGGTCGAACCGCCGCGCTGAAGTCAGCCGCCGCGCTGGCGGGGTAGGATCGGGCATGCCGATTCGCATGCGCCCGCTCGCTCTGGTCGGCGCCTTGGCCTTGGTGCTACTCACCGGCGCCGCCGCCCCGCCGCGCTACCCCCTCGAGGTGGCGATCGTCTGGCACCTGCACCAGCCTTTCTTCCCCAAGAGGGGCCACAGCGACGTGTACCAGGAGCCCTGGGTCCGCCTGCACGCCGTGAAGGACTACCTCGAGATGGCCCAGCTCGTGGCGCGGCATCGCGTCCACGTGACCTTCGACTTCACCCCTTCGCTGATCTGGCAGCTCGAGGCCTATGACCAGGGTGCCACGGACCGCGCCTTGGAGCTTTCGAGCATCGCGGCCATCCTCCTCTCCCCGGCCCAGAAGCGGGAGATCCACCGGACGTTTTTCACGGCCACCCCCGCGATGACCGCGGCCCTGCCGCGCTACCGGGAGCTCCAGGCCAAGCCTGAAGAAGACTACACGACGGCCGACTGGCGCGACCTCCAGGTGCTGGCCAACCTGGTCTGGCTGTCCCCGTCGGCCCGACGTCAGCCGGGGATGGCCGCCCTCTTCAAGAAGGGTCGGGGATTCACCGAGGCCGACAAGCGGAGCGTCCTCATGGTGCAGCGCGCCCTGCTGGCCAAGGTCCTCCCCGAGTTCGCCAGGCTCGCGAAAAGCGGTCAGATCGAGATCGCCACGACCCCTTACGCTCATCCGATCCTGCCGCTGCTCGTCGACAGCGATATCGCCGAGGTCTCGCAGCCGAACAGCGTGATGCCCCACCCCGCCTTTCGCCGGGTCGCGGACGCTCGCATCCAGATCGCCCGCGGGGTGGCGATCTACCGGCACTGGCTCGGCTGGAGCCCGGCAGGGATGTGGCCCCCCGAGGGCGGAGTCTCGCCGGCGGTGATGCCTCTGCTCCGCGCCGCCAAGATCCGCTGGATTGCCACCGACGAGAGCATCCTGGCGCGGACCCTCGGAGTCGGGCTCAGGCAGGGCGGCAAGCTGGTGCGGCCAGACCTCCTGACGGACTTCTGGCGCGCGGGCCAGGGACCCTTCGTGCTCTTCCGGGATCACGGCCTCTCCGACCGCATCGGTTTCGAGTACCCATCCTGGAAGGGCCCCGCGGCGGCGCGGGATCTGGTCCATCGCCTCGATGCCATCGCGGCCGCGGTCGATCGCTCGCGGCCGCGCCTCCTGGCCATCGTTCTCGATGGCCAGAATCCGTGGTCAGCCTACCCGGACAACGGCGAAGCCTTTCTCGACAGCCTGTACACCCGGCTCGATCACGATCCCGAGCTCGAGACCGTCACCCCTGGCGAGGCGCTGGGCCTGCTCCCGGAAACTCGCAAGCGGGGGGCGAACGTGCTCCCGCTTGCCACCACGGTCCTGTCGCGGGCGCTGGTGCAACCGCTGCCCCGACCGATCTGGCCGGGAGCCTGGGTCGACGGGACCTTCGCCTCGTGGATCGGTCAGCCCGACAAGAACCGTGCCTGGGCGGCCCTCCAGGCAGCTCGAACCGCCCTGGAGGAGCACGAGCGGCAGGTGCCGGATTCGCCCGACAGCGCCCGCGCCACGACGTTGTTGCTCAAGGCCGAAGGCAGCGACTGGTTCTGGTGGGAGGGCTCGAACGCGCCGGCCAGCCAAGCCAGCCGGTTCGACGCGATGTTCCGCGCCTACCTTTCCGCTGCGTACCGGACGCTCGGTCTCCTACCGCCCGAGTACCTCTGCAGGCCGCTCGGGACCCCTCCGCTGCGGGCCCGCGGGAAGATCTCGCCCCCGCTCGACGGCGCGGGGGGCAACGCCTGGCAAGGCGCCCTCACGGTCAGGCCCGCAGCCAGCGACGTGCAGGCGGCTACCGGGGTCAAGGCGATCCAGGCCGGAAACGATGGCCACTTCCTCTATTTGGCCGTGGATTTTTCCAGGCGGCCCGGCCCGGTGTCATTCGCGATCGGGATCTCGAGACGGCCGGGCGGCCTTCCGCGTGCCGGCGTGCCCTTCCCCGTGCAGTACCTCCTGGATCTGAAGCCGGTCCGCCCGAGCCACCTCCTGGTCTTCGCCGATCCCCCCACCGAGCGTCCGATCCGGACGGCCTGGGGGCCCGCTCGCGTCGAGGTGGCGATCCCCTGGCTGGATCTCGAGGTGCACGGGGGCGAGGACGTCACGATCGAGCCCCTGGATCTGGGCGCGAGTCCCCTGCTCTCTGCTCCGCTCCACGCCACCGTGCCTCCGCTGGCCAGCCGGGCGGTGATCAGGCTCGCGGACCACCCCGAAGGCAAGCCGCCCGATGACGCCCTGACGGGATTTTCGGTCGAGAACGACGGTCCTGACTGGGCGTTCGTCTTCAAGCTGGAGCACATGGCACGTCCCCTGGCCTACGGGGCCCCCCCGCCGCTGCCGATCCTCGACGCCTACCTCTGGACCCGGCCCGCGAGCGTTTCAGCGGAGGCGGTGGCGGCTCCCGCACCGCTCCTGCCGGGCCGCCACGCCCGCTCGGCGTCCCCGTGGACCGCAGCCGTCGTGCTCGACGCAGGAAGCGCCGGGTTGTTCCTGCCGAACGGCGCCGATATCGCGCCAGCTCGCGTCGAGATCGACCCGATCGCGAGAACCGTGGCCTGCGCCGTGTCCAAGCGCCAGCTCCCCGGCGATCCGCGGAGCTGGAAGTTCCTGGTGGGCTCGCTGCCACCGGGAGCTCATCTCGAGATCTCGCGGTGGCCAGGCGCCCACACGAGCCAGGCGGGCCCGAGCGCGTTCGCCGATCTTCTGGACGAATCCTTGCCGCCCGCCACGGAGGACGATCCGATCCTCCCCTGGATCTCCCCGTATAATTGAGGCATGATCCCTGATCGGCCTGGCAATCCAGCACGCATCCTGGTCATCGAGGATGACGAGGAGATCGCCAAGTTCATCCAGATCGAGCTGACCTATGAGGGGTATCAGGTCGAGGTCGCCCACGACGGGATGAAGGGCCTCATCGCCGCCCGCCAGCAACCGCCCGACCTGGTCATTCTCGACCTCATGCTGCCGGTCGTGGAGGGGATGGAGGTCTGCCGCCGGCTGCGCCAGACCTCGGAGACGCCCATCTTGATGTTGACGGCCAAGGGCGACGTCCGGGATCGGGTGGCCGGACTCGATGCCGGTGCCAACGATTACCTGCCCAAGCCGTTCGACCTCGACGAGTTGCTGGCTCGCGTGCGCGTGCAGCTACGCGACCTCTCGAGCACCAAGCAGGGCTACCAGGTCGGCGACCTGACGCTCGATGCCATCACGCGGGAAGTCCGGCGCGGGGACCGGCCCATCGACCTGTCGCCCAAGGAATTCGATCTCCTGCACCACCTGGTGTGCAACGCCAGGCAAGTAATGACCCGCGATCGCCTGCTCGAGGCCGTCTGGGGCTACGATTTCGGCGGCGACAGCAACATCCTCGAGGTCTACATCCGTTACCTGCGTAACAAGATCGAGGACGAGGGGCTTCCCAAGCTGATCCACACCGTCCGCGGGGTCGGATACGTCGTCAAAGAATCCCCGTGAAGGCCAGCGGCGACTCGAACCTGCCGGCCGCCACGCGCCCGCCGATGGTCGAGCTCCTGCGCCCTTTGATGCGGGCCCCCGGAGCCAGGCCCATGACCTTCCGAGCGCGCATGATCCTGCTCTTCGTGACGTTCCTGGGCGGCATCCTGCTCTTCCTCTCGGTCCTCCGCCACCAGGCCCTGTGGTCGCTCCTGATGGCGGTCGAGCGCGACGAGGTCAGGAGCAAGGTCCAGCAGATCCACGACTACATCGCGGACCTCGCCGAGCAGGCCCGCGAGGAGCACACGCCGATGGACGTGCGCCCGCAAGTCCTCCTGCCCGATGCGATCGCCGCCAACGGCATGTACATCCAGCTGGTCGGCACCGACGGCAAGGTGTGGGCCAAGTCCTCCAATCTCGGCTACTTGCAGCTTCCGTTCACCAACCGGGCCGGCTTCTCGACCATCGTGCTCTCCCTGCCGCACACCGCCGGCCAGCCCCATCTCCTGATGATGAGCCACTATCTCGACATCCCGGGCGTTCCGATCGCCCAGGTGCAGGTCGCCGACGTGCTCAAGCCGATCGAGAGGACGATGGACCAGCAACTGGCCATCAACGTCGCCTCCGAGATCGTCGGCCTGCTCATGGCAGGCCTGGCAGGTTTCTACCTGGCCAGCTGGACCCTGCGCCCCATCATGGGCCTCACGGCGCAGGTCAACGACATCGAGGCCAAGGATCTGCGGCGCCGGGTCGACACCACCGGCCTCGCCGACGACGAGATCGGCAAGCTGGCTGCCACCTTCAATCGCCTCCTGGACCGCCTCGAGGCGGCCTTCATCTCGCAGCAGCGCTTCATCGCCGACGCCAGCCACGAGCTCCGCACGCCGCTCACGGCCATCGCCGGCCACGCCCAGCTCCTGCTCAAGCGGGGCCGGACCGATCCCACCCTCTTCGAGATGCCGCTCCAGACCATTCTCAAGGAAACCGACCGGCTGACCCGCCTGGTCAACGACCTCTTGCTGATGGCGCGGTCCGAGACCCCGGTGACGCGTCGCGAACGGCTGGACGTCGCTGCACTCGCGCTCGATGTGGGCAAGGAATACGCCGTGCTGCACCGGTCGGTACGCGTTGTCCCGGCCCAGGCCCCGCTGTGGGTCGACGGCGATCCAGATGCGATCCGGCGGGTTTTTGTCAATCTCCTGGACAACGCACTCAAGGCGATCACCGCGGAAGGTTCGGTCAAGGTGATCAGCGCGGAGAGCTCCGGCCAGGCCCAGGTGCTGATCGAGGACGATGGTTGCGGCATCTCGGCGGCCCACCAAGAGCACATCTTCGATCGCTTCTACCGGGTGGACGCGGCCCGCGCTCGCCAGGTCGGCGGCTCGGGCCTGGGCCTCGCCATCGTGAAGGCCATCGTGCAGGCCCACCAGGGGACCATCACGCTCGACAGTGCCGAGGGCAAAGGCACCCGGGTCAGCGTGCGGCTCCCCCTGGCAGCAGGCGCAACGACCCGGCATCTCGGCTGATCCTCGCCGTCCCCCCGCGCAGGGTAACCGGGTCTAGAGTGCTCCCGGTTTGAATGGATCGAGCCCGATGAGTCAAACGGGGCCCGGTTGCGCAGCGAAGCGACCGCGCAGAGGGACCCGTTCAAACTGCAAAAGGTCTAGGCAGGAGGTCTACCAGATGCGCGCGCAGAGCCTGGGACCCAGGAGCAGCACGCCGACGACGACGGCCACGGTCGAAGCGATGAGGACCGCGGCGGCGGCCACGTCCTTGGCAGCCTTGGCCAGGGGATGCCGGCGGTGCGTGGCGAGATCGACCGCATTCTCTACGGCCGTATTGAACATCTCGGCCACGACCACCATTCCGACGACGATGGTGATGTCGGCGAAATCGCGTAGCGAGAGCCCCAGCCAGATCCCCAGGCAGTAGGCGAGGAATCCCGCGCTCAGGTGGATCCGGATGTTGCGCTGGGTCCGCAACATGAAATAGATGCCAGCCAGCGCGTAGGCGAAGCTGTGCAGTAAGGTATGGGCCCTGAATCTCAAGCCTTACAGCCTACCGCACGCGCTGCCGGCATCAGATCCCGAGACTCCAGAAGCTCAGGCACTGGCGCTGCCGCTCGCGCATCCGCTCGTCCTGCTCTGGCGTCAGATGGTCCTCGCCCAGCAGGTGCAAGAGCCCGTGCACCAGCAGGAACCCGACCTCCCGCTCCAGCGCGTGCCCGAACTCCTGGGCCTGGCGCCCGGCCGCATCGAGCGACACCACGATATCCCCCAGCGGCAAGGGCTGCGCCCCCCCGGAAAGCTCGCCAAGGGCCTGTTCCAGGCCCGCAAACTCGAACTGCGGGAAGGACAGGACATCCGTGGGCCCGTCCTTGCTGCGGTACTGGAGGTTGAGATCGGCGATCGTCGGGTCGTCCACGATCGACACCGAAAGCTGGCTCTCCTGCGGCAGCCCGAGGTGAGCCATCAGGCCCTCCAACCGGCTCCGCCAGAGGCTCTCGTCGAAGGCCACAGCCTCGGCATCGAATGCGATCAGAACCTCCACCGCTACGGCCTGCCATGCCCCCCGAGCCGCAAGCCACGGGGCCGGCGGCGCTCCTCGCGGCGCGCCTTCTCTTCCTTCTCGGCGACTTGATCCGGGTACTCGATCCGCTGGTGATAGAGCCCCTGGAGCACGCGATTGAAAGCCAGCACGATCGCCTCGACGTCTCCGAGGGTCAACGGCGCGTCGGAAAGCTCGCCTTCGGCCAGCCGCTTGTTGACGATCCGCCGGATGGTGGCCTCGAGCTCCTCGGCCGTAGGCCGCGTCAAGGTGCGTGTCGTGGCCTCGATGCCGTCCGCCAGCATCACGATGGCCGTCTCCTTCGTGTTGGGGCGCGGACCCGGATACCTGAAGTGCTCGTCGAAGACCTCCTCGGGGCCCTCGGCGGCCAGAGCCTTCTGGTAGAAGTAACTGACCAAAGAGCAGCCGTGGTGCATCGGGATGAAGTCAGCGACCTGCTGGGGCAAACGATACTCGCGGGCGAGCTCGACGCCTTCCTTGACGTGCGCCGTGATGACCAGACTCGACAGGCGCGGATTGATGTTGTCGTGCTGGTTGCCCATGCCGATCTGGTTCTCGATGAAGAAGTAAGGGCGCTTGGTCTTTCCGATGTCGTGGTAATACGCCCCGACCCTCACCAGCAAGGGATCGGCCCCGATAACCTCGGCAGCCGCCTCGCCCAGGTTGCCCACCAGGATGGAGTGGTGGTAGGTCCCCGGAGCCTTGAGCAGCAAGTTGCGCAGGAGCGGCTGGCTCGGGTTGGCCAGCTCGAGCAAGGTGAAAGGCGTGGTGATGCCCGTCAGACTCTCGAGATAAGGCGCCACGCCCATGACGAGGATGGCGGAAGCCGGCCCGGAAAGGGCGGTCCAGAGCACCTGCCAGCCCTGCGCCCCCAGCGGCCGGCCCAGCAAGACCCCCGCGATCGTGGCGCCCAGGCCCATCGCAAGGCCCACGCGGAAGCCCCCATGAACGACGTCCTTGCGCTGGCGCACACGCCGCAGCGAGTGCACCGCGACCCAGGCCCCCCCCAGGCCGATCAGGGGCAGCGCCGGATCTTGCCAGGGGACCAGCGAGGCCGGCAACGCCAGGGCCATCGCCAGACCGATCGCCACCCGCCAGTTCAAGAACAGCATGGCCAGCATGGCCACCGCCGGTACGAGATCCAGGCCCGTCGGCGCCCCGAGCGAGCGCAAGATCAGCTGGGCGCCCATGTACCCGGAGGCGACGAAGGCGAGCAGGTAAAGCTTGCGGGGCGATCTTGCAACATCCGGTTCGTGGACGTGCAGGTACACCGAGAACTGGGCGATGAGCCCCGCCATCAGAGCCGCGATCGCCACCAGCGGCAGCACCGATCGCCAGGTCAGCGGCCAGCCTGGAAGCCAGGCCTTGTCGAGGAACACGAACAGTGTCGATGCCACCAACCAGCTCAAGATCGCGACCAGCGCGGGCCGAGCCGCGGCGGCCCGCCACCTTTCCCAGCTCTGCTGCGGGAAGGTCGAGAGTGTCTCGGGGGTCTGCGTATCCACCGGCTCTAGACGGCCTGAAAGAACCGAAACACGCCGCGCGCCCATGCGCGAGGCGTGTTCACGACGCGGGGATGGGCCCCAGGACCGAAGGACCTAGGACCGGCGCTTGCGCGCAGCTTCGGACTTCCGCTTGCGACGCACACTGGGCTTCTCGTAGCGCTCGCGCCGCTTGATCTCCGACAAGATCCCGGCTTTCTGGATCTTCTTCTTGAAGCGCTTGAGCGCCGACTCGATGCTCTCGCCTTCGTTGACCCGGATTTCAGCCAATCTAGATTCACCCCCTCGCGTCAGGCCTCGGGCGCGATGCCCACGCAAGGGCGCAGGCTGCCCGGATCTCGAAGGTTAGCAAAAAATTGATTGGCTGTCCATCGCAAGGACAGCGGCGGCGGGGGGCCCCGAAGGGAGATCCTTCGCCGGCAGACGACGCGGGGAGAACCCCACTACCCGGGCGGCCAGGCCATGCGCCGGCCGCCGAGCAGGTGGAAGTGCAGGTGGAACACGCTCTGGCCGGCCTCGGCTCCGTGGTTGGTAACCACCCGGAAGCTCTCGGCGACCCCCGCCTCGACGGCCACCGCCTGGATTGCCCGCAGCATGGGCCCGGCCAGCGAGTCGGGGAGATCGGCGATCGACGCGATGTGTGGGCGCGGGATGATGAGGACGTGGACCGGAGCCTTGGGATCGATGTCGCGAAACGCGATGGCGTGCTCGTCCTCGTACACCCTGGCGGCCGGAATTTCCCCGGCGACGATCTTGCAAAAAAGACATTCCATCATGGTCTTCTCCGGTCTGCGCGGGATGCCGGATCCCGGCTCGATCGCCTACCCGAGGTATCGACCGGAAATGCCGGGATCGACGAGCGCTCGGCGTCGCCCTGCTCAGCGCAGGGGCGGCTGCTCGACGTGCGTCGCTCCGGTCGGCTGGCTGTTGGGATTGGTGACGTTGACGTTGACGCTACCGATCGGCAACCCCGAGGGCGTTGGTGAGGGCGTGGGAGACAGCGCCGGATCGGCGGCCGGAGCAGGCCGGGCGGTACCGAGAATCGAAAGGGCCGTCAGGCCCACACAAAGCATCGCAATCTGCAATCGCATCAATCAGCCCTCCCCGCCAGGCAAAACACTCGACGTATCGCCCTGCACCGGCACGATGATCTGCGTGGCGCGGGCCATCTGATTCTTGCGGACGATCGCCAGGATATCCCACTTGCCCGGCCGGATGCCACGCACCGTCACCGGGACCACGGTCTTGCCCCGCATCAGCTCGCCCTTCCAGGAGACCTCCTGGGTATTGACGGGCTGGCCCTTGGCATCGACGAACCTGAGACCATCCGAAAGCTTGATATCGAACGTGACATCCTTGACGTCCCGATCGACCCCGAAGGCGATCTGCACGCCCACGTTCCGATCGACCGGCACCGCCGCCACCTGGATGCCCACGCTGGGCTGACTGCTGCGCAAGACGACGAACATCAACGCGGCAGCCACCGCTGCACCCAGCCCCAGCGAGGGCCAGTTGAGGAGGCTGCGCGGAATGTCAAAGACTGGCTTGCGTGCCGGGACCGGCTCGGCAGCCAGTCGCAAGTGGAGCCTGGCCGCCAGCTCCGAGGGCGCCTTGGGGTGGGGCTGCGCCTTGAGCTGGGCGACGACCCATTGCAGCTCGTCGACGCGAGCGGCGCAGCGCTCGCAGGTCCGCACGTGCTCGCCGACCGCCGCGAACCTGCCGGCAGGAAGATCGCGATCGAGGAACCGACCCAGGATCGGCTCAGCTTGTTGGCACTTCATTGGATACCTTGCCCCCGCCCGATCGCCCGACGCCGCCGTCGGGAATCTCGATCCACCCAGCTAGCCTGTGCCGCTGTCCGATGAGCTTCTGGCGCAAAGCTTCCCGCGCCCGATTCAATCGAGACTTAACGGTGCCGAGGTTGAGCTCCAAGATCCGGGAGATCTCCTCGTAGGCATAGCCCTCGATGTCGTACATCACCAGCGGCTCCCGGAGCTTGACCGAGAGCTGGCCGATGCAATCCTGCACGATATGCTGGAGCTCCTCTTGCTCTGCCTTGCCTTCGAGGGATCGATCCAGGGACTCCGGGAGGGTCTCGGTCGGTTCCTCGTGGCGCCGCACAGCGCGCTTCAACTCGTCGAGCACCGTGTTCCGAACGATACGCGACACCCAGATAAAGAAGTCCGCGTCCCCCCGGAAGCTTCCGAGGGATCGATAGACCTTGACCAGTGCTTCCTGGACCACGTCGGCGGCATCGTCATGGTTCCGCATGAGCTGCACCGCGAGCCCGAACAGACGGTCCAAGATGGGGGCCACGAGAGTCTCGAAGGCCGCCTTGTCGCCGTTACGGGCTCTTCGGATCAGCTCGAGCTGTTCCGGAGATGACGCCAACGCTTCCGATCCTTTCAACCAGACGACACAACCGAACGCGAGGTTCCGTCCCGTCGACCGATCCCTCCGCCGGTCGCTGCAAGTCGCTGGCCGGGGGGGGCACTCGCCTGCGAGCATTGTACCCCCCGGACAGTTACCGGAACCTGGCGCCGGACAGGTGCCGGCCTCGATCCGCGCCCCTGGCTGGAGCCACGGCGATGCACGGGTGCCGGCCGGGCCGGCGTCCCGGACTACCCATCGAGCCGCGACCTGGCCGATCCCTTATAATGGCGTCCGGTAATCGGTGCAGCCCCCCACCCCGGTCAAGCCGGGAACTTGGACTTCAGGAAGAGGATCGTCATGCGGCGGATGCCAGGGGGATTCCCGGGCCCGATGGGCGGCATGGACCTGCAGAAGATGATGAAGCAGGCCCAGAAGATGCAAGAGGACCTCGCCAAGGCCCAGGAGGACCTCTCCGGCCGCACGGTCGAGGGCACGGCAGGAGGCGGTGTTGTGACCGTCACGGCCAATGGCCATCGGGATATCACCCGCATCCAGATCAAGCCGGAGGCGGTGGATCCCGAGGACGTCGAGACCCTCGAGGACCTCGTCCTGGCAGCCATTCGCGACGCCCAGTCCAAGGCCGGCGCGCTCGCCCAGCAGGAGCTTGGCGGCATCGCGGGAGGCCTGGGGCTCGGCGGCATGATGTAGGCGCCGTACACCGGCGTCTCATGCTATACACCCGCACGCTGCAAGCCCTGATCTCGGAGCTGCAGAAGCTCCCAGGAATCGGGCCCAAAAGCGCTCAGCGACTCGCGTTTCACCTCCTGCGCCAGCCTGAGGCCGAGGTTCGAAAGCTTGCCGCTGCGCTCCTGGAGGCCAAGGAACGCATCCGCACTTGCTCTCGGTGCTGCAACCTTTCGGAATCGGATCCGTGCGAACTCTGCCTGGCGCCGAGGGACGACGCCGTCGTGTGCCTGGTCGCCGAGCCCCGGGACCTGGTCGCGCTCGAGCGTACCCGAGAGTTCAAGGGCCGCTACCACGTGCTGGGCGGGCTCATCTCGCCGATGGACGGCGTCGGTCCCGAGCAGCTCAAGATCGCGGAACTCCTGGCTCGCCTCCAGGCGACGGATCGCATCGCCGAGGTCATCCTAGCCCTCGGGTCGACGGTCGAAGGGGAGGCCACGAGCCTCTACCTCACCCGCTTGCTGAAGCCCCTCGGACTCAAGGTGACGCGACTCGCCTTCGGCCTGCCGATGGGCTCTGAGCTCGAGTACGCGGACGAAGTCACGCTCGCCCGAGCCCTGGTGGCCCGGCGCGAAGTCTAGGGTGCCCCCGGTTTGAGCGCTGCGGTCCGGAGGAGGCCCACGGGACCCGGTTGCGCAGCCCGGCGACCGCGCAGGGGGACTTGTTCCCGCGCCAAGAACGATCGAGTTCCCCGGGGCGCGTCAGCGTGATCGAACGTTCGCGGTGCGCCGCCATCATCACGGCCGCAGGGGGTTCCGTGCGGATGGGCATGCCCAAGGCCCTGGTCGAGGTGCGCGGCCGGCCGCTGCTCGAGTCACAGCTAGACGCGCTGGCCGGGTTCGGCCAGCGGATCGTGGTCCTGGGCGCCCACGCCGCGGAGATCCGCCAGGTGCTCGGCGAGCGTCTGACCGGAGCCCACGTGGTCGAGAATCCGGACTGGTCGACGGGACGCTCCGCGTCTTTTCGCCTCGCCTTTGCGGCGGTCTCGGACGCCGCAAAGGCCATCGTGGTCACGGGCGTCGATCAACCCCTCCAGGCAGAAACCCTGGCGGCCCTCCTGGCCGCGTTCGAGCCGGACGTTCACTCCTATGCGGTGCCGATGGTGGGCGACCGGCGCGGCCACCCGCTACTCTTGAGCGCGCGGCTGCTGGAGCCGCAGCTGCGGGGTCTTGGCGACGATACGACGCTCCGGGCCATACTCGAGCCCTTCGCGGCCGCTGCGATCGCCGTCTCGGTCGAGAGCCTCGCCTCGCTGGCCAACCTCAACACCCCGACGGACGTGGCCCGCTTCGAGAAGCCCTGAGGCCCCTCCTGGCCAGTCCTCCCGCAGAAATTCCACCGCCGGCTCGGGGGCCGCGACGTAAATCGACCCCTCCGAGCCGGGCCCTGGCGTGCGCGATCCTCGCGGCGAACCCTAGGTTGCGCTAATCTCTTCTCGTGATCGATCTCATCTCCCCTCTCGGTCGACCGCCGCTCGACACCTTCTCGCCAACTCAGGAAGTCCGCACGGCCGACGTCCTGCCGGTAGGCATCTGGGAGGTCGAGGTCGGGGCTGCCTACAATGGCGGTCCCACCAACCCGGGGGTCTACTTTCCGACCCCTTCGTACCTTTCCCCCGCAGGCATCCGTACGGGCGTCTTGCCCGGGTTGGAACTGGACCTCGGGATCCCCGCCCAGGGACGGCGGCTCCTGTCCGCAGCCTACGCGCTCCTGCCAGGTCTGCTGGCCTTCAACGCGGGGTGGACTCCCAATCCGGCCCTCGACAGCAACCTGTTCGAACTGGGCTCGGAGCTGCAGCTGCCCACGCCCTGGGGCACGCCCCGGATCGCCCCCCGCGTGGACTGGATTCCGCCCCGCCCGGGCGCGACGATTACCGGTACCTGGCTGCCCAAGATCGACGTCGGATACGAGCTGGCACTGGTGCGAAACCTGACCGCCGCGGCGGACGTCGACGTCGACGCCGGAGCGGTCAGTCGAACCGCGGTCGCCCTCGGATTGAGGGTGCGCATCGTCGACAACCTCGGCGGGGCGATCTATGCCTCGGACGAGCCCGGTACCGGAGCCATCCGCGGCGGGGTCATCCTGGCGCTGCGCTTCTATGGCCGGTGAGCGGCCAGGCAGGCAAGATAGCGATGCCCATGATCGGTTCCACCGACCGCGCCCGGGCGCTCGGTCGCGCCTTCGAGCGCCACTACGGCCATGAGCCCCGGCTCGTGGCCCGGGCTCCCGGACGCGTCAACCTCATCGGAGACCACACCGACTACAACGGGGGCTTCGTGTTCCCCGCGGCGATCGACCTCGAAACTCTCGTGGCGGCCCGTCCGGGCCATGAGGATATCGCAGTGTGGTCCGTCCAGTTCGAGCAGAGCGATGCCTTCGGCCCTCCGCCTGCGCGGATCGAGCATCACGGGGGGTGGCAAGGCTACGTCCGCGGGGTCGTGAGCGTCGCCGCGGAGGCCGGTTTGCCGGTTGCCCCCTGCGAGCTGATGATCGCCGGCGACGTGCCCCTGGGCTCGGGTCTGTCTTCCTCGGCGGCCCTGGAGGTGGCGGTGCTCGAGGCCCTCGACGCCCTCTTCGGCTGGAGGCTCCCGCCGGTCCGCCTCGCCCTCTTGGCGCAGCGCGCCGAGAACACCTTCGTGGGGGTCGCCTGCGGCGTGATGGATCCGATGGTCAGCGCCCTCGGCAAGCGGGACCACGCTCTTTTCATCGACTGTCGGTCCCTCGAGACCGAGGCCGTTCCCTTGCATCTCGAGGCCATCGGGGTCCAGATCGCCGTCCTCGACTCCGGAGTGCCCAGGACCCTGGCGACGGCCGGCTACAACCAGCGCCGTCAAGAGTGCGAGGAGGGCCTGGCTGTGCTGGCGACGCACCTGGATCGGCCGCTCGGGTCCCTGCGCGACGTGGATCGCCGGGAATTCGAGGCCCTGCGTGTGGAGCTCCCGCCCCTGCTCGGGGCGCGCCTGGGGCACGTCTTCAGCGAGAACGACCGTGTGCTCCTGGCGCGACGGGCCCTGGCGACGGGCGATGTGACGACCTTCGGACGGCTGATGAACGAGTCGCATGCGTCGCTGCGCGACGATTACGAGGTCTCGTGCGCCGAGCTCGACACCCTGGTGGAGCTGTGCGGTTCAGAGCCCGGTGTCCTCGGCGCTCGCCTGACCGGCGCCGGATTCGGTGGCTCGGCGGTGGCCCTGGCGACCGCTGCTGCGGACCTCGACCGCGCCCTCGCGCGGTACCAGGAGCAGACCGGCCGGCCGGCTCGGATGTGGCGCCTGGCTGCCGCGGACGGTGCGGCCTTGCTCCCGCTCGATTAGGCCTTTTGCAGTTTGAACGGGTCCCTCTGCGCGGTCGCTTCGCTGCGCAACCGGGCCCCGTTTGACTCATCGGGCTCGATCCATTCAAACCGGGAGCACTCTAGGCCAAAATCGCTGGCGGCGCGGGATGGACCTCCCTCGCTCCGCTCGGGCAGTGACTCGAGGGAACCCGCCCGTTCCCTCGAACTCTCTCCGGCTGCGGGCAAGCTGCTGCGTCGCCCGGCTCTCGCGGTGGCCAGGTTCCTGATCGAAGCGGGTCGGCCGCGAGAGGGCTGGCGCAAAAAATCCGCCCCCCCGTGGGATGGTGGGGGGGCGGCGTCGGCAGAAGGTCCAAGGTGGTCTAGCGCTAGCCTGCCTCGGACATCTCCCACAGGTCCGCGAGCCGACGTTGCCGGCTGGCGAGATCTCGGATCTTGAAGCCGATGAAACTCTCGAGGAAGGGCAGATCGCTCTCGACCTTGACCGTCATGCTGCCCGCGGCTCCCGTCAGGTCCACCTGCACATGGGAGCTGAACTCGCGCAGGAGGTCCATCAAAAGGGCCATCTGGCCTGGGTTGAAGGGCCCTCCGGCAACACCGGTCTCGGCCTTGCGGCGAGGTCGCGGCGCCCGGCGCCTCTTGGGTTCTGATTCTGCCATGCGGTCCACCTCGAAGACACGGGGCCGGAATCTCCTGATGACGTGGCGATCGAGACCTGTCCGAAGGTGGCTCTCGTCCGACCCAGTCTATGTTAGGCCCGACACGAACTGTTAACAAATATAAACAAGACCGTTGCAATGGCGCAGGGATGGACTCTGGCCAACTTTACAATCCCTGTGCTGCCCAGACGGCGGAATCGGCAGGATTCAATAGTGGCCACGACGCAGAGCAGATGCCCTGCGAGGCCCTCGCATTAAGATTCTAAAAGTCTTCACTCTCGAAGAACCCTGGCAAGTACGCCCCGCACTCCCGCTGGAATCCGGAAAAGCCGGGCGATTGCGGGGTCAGGGACCGTAGTCTTCCAAGCTTGAGCGGATCCCTCTGCGCGGTCGCTTCGCTGCGCAACCGGGCCCCGTTTGACTCCTCGGGCCCGATCCCTTCAAACCGGGAGCAACCTGGGCCTTTTGCAGTTTGAACGGGGCCCTCTGCGCGGTCGCTTCGCTGCGCAACCGGGCCCCGTTTGACTCCTCGGGCCCGATCCCTTCAAACCGGGA
>JAJXWQ010000145.1 GCA_021781555.1 bacterium | reverse complement strand
GAAACGACCAACGGATCGGCAGCAGCGGGTCAACTTCGCCGAGGAACTAAAGCTCTGTGGCTAGGTCGGGCCGCTCGTTAACAGGCCGTCATTCATGGGCATTGGGCCTAGGGCAGTTTCGCTCCAAGCAGCGTTCGGATCCGAGGAGTCCATCGGGGCGCGGTGGCGCAGCGGCGCGACCCGTTTCAGCTGAAAGAGGCTGGGCGCCGCCTGCCGTGGATGCTCCGCCCCCCCGCACGAGCGCGCGCGAAGCACGTCCCCGCCAGCGCTCGTTATTGGAGCGCCGTTTCTAGCCTGTGAAATCTTCGTTTCGTTGCTAAAGGCAGGCGAGCACCGCGGGAATAAGGGACATTGGCTCTTCCACGCGGAGCCGGTCGGAGTTCAGCTCCCGCCGGGGAGCGGGGGAAAGAGCCACGGCCGCTGGTAATTCCAGCTCTAGGGAAGGAGGACCCTCCGTGCGCCATCTGTTTGGCCATGGCCTGGTCCTGTCGGGCTCTGCTCTGCTGGCATTGAGTATCGCCACGGGAGCAGGGGCAACGACAGTCACCACTGACAGCCATGGAATCCGACACGAGACCATCACGGTAGGACCGGTCCAGGCATCCGAGACGGTGTCGGGACGGTCGGGAACGGGCACGTACTTCTATACGTACTCGTACATCAACGCCCGGGACGCGATCAACGCCATGCTCGAGACGGCTCACATGAGCACGGCCTACACCGGTGACGTCACGAACCTCGTTGCCGACGTCAAGGGTGGAGCCGCGACTCTCCAGAGCCTGTCCAACGTCGTCCTGGGTCCGAACGGCGTCGGGGACTCGAGCCTGCCGGGCGGCTTCTTCGCCAACGACCGCGGGGCCTGGCAGAGTATGGGCATGGACTCGGGCAGCTGGCAGACTCGCTACAACGACGCCGTCCACGCCATGGGCGGCGCGTGCGGCGGAATCAACGACCAGGCTTCCGCCGAGTCGTGCATCCAGAGTGAACTCAACTCCGGCAATCTTGGCAGCTGGAATTTCCAGAGCATTTCCAATGCCATCGGATGGAACTTCGACAAGTCCACCTGGACGAGCCCCGAGGATGACTACCTGCGCGGAATCGAGGGAGGCGGTCCGCCTCACTTCGTGCCCTCGATCATCCCGGGCCCCGGCCAGGGCCTGCAATTTGGCATCGCCTTTGCCGGCGATGGAAGCAGCAACTGGAGCGGGCCGAACCCCGGGCAGACCTACGTCGCAGCGGCCTTCTTCCTGTCGCAGGCCCAGCGCTGGGTCAATGCCGAGGCCACGCTCGCGGCTCTGGGGGCCGGCAACCTGGCAGCCGAGGCATTGAACTTTGCCCGGGACGACGCGGGTATCCTGTCCGATTACGGCGACCCGCTGGTCCTCGATCTCAACCACAACGGGATCGTCGATGTCACCGGGCGGTCGTCGGCGGTCGTCCGCGCTCGCAAGAACATGGGCTTCGTCAAGACGGGCTCCGTTCGCTTCGACCTCTACGACACCGGCCCGCTGCAGATGGAGTGGATCAAGAATGGCGACGGCTTCCTGGTGGATGCCGCCAAGGCCAAGGAGGCGATCGCCCAGGGGCAGCCCCTCAATGGCCGCGATCTGATGGGCGACGCCGAGGGCGCGCCTGGCGGGTTCGCCAAGCTGGCTTCCTACGATCATCAGCATGCCGGCAAGATCGTCGGTCCGGATCTCGATCGTCTGGCGGTCTGGATCAACAAGGCTGGCGACGGCCGGTATCACTCTGGCGACCTCTACTCGATGAAGCAGCTCGGCATCACCGAGATCGACTACCGTTCGCACTTCAAGTACGACAAGGACCACGAGCCGCTGGAGCAGGCTGGATTCGTCCAGCACGGAAAGCGCTACACGGTGCAGGAGGTGTGGTTCGCCTTCGAGCCTCAGCACCTGGCCTCGAAGGGAGGTTACTAAGATGCGCCGCTGGATGACAGTCGTCGCGATGACGTGCGCCGGGGCGATGTCGCTGGCCTTGCCAGCGCTCGCCGGTCCGGCTGCGCCGAGCGCACCCGATGGCGGTTCCGATTACGTTCTCGAGGCTGGGCCGGTGGTCCAGCATGCCTGGAATCCCGGCGCTGCCGGTCCGGGAAGCGGTCTCGCCCAGAGCGCCGCGATGGGGCAGTCCGAGGCCTTCTCGAGCGGCGCCAGTTCCGGCAAGGGCTCCCTCTCTGCCGCCCACAACGTGGTGAAGGCCCGGAGGCTGGCCAAGAGCCACCACGTCAAGAAGGGCAAGAGGGGGAGGGGCGGCAGCTCCGGTGGCTCGGTCGGTGGGCTCGACTGGCAGGGCCTCTATACCGCCCTCAGTGGTGGCGGTCTGGACTTCGCCAAGGCCGGCCACGACCGCCCGAGCTTCGAGTTGACCGACGGGAAAGACGGGCAGTCCATCAACTGCAAGCTCCGGAAGGGGGGAAGAGACGAGTTCACGATCCCGGAGAGCAATCCCCGGATCCTGAGTAAGGATCGCACCTTCCAGCTCATCTCCTTCGACAGGACCTCCGTCACCCTGACTGTGTCGTATTCCTGGACTGGCGAGGATGGCAAGAAGCACTCCAAGAGTGGTTCGTTCGTCGGCAAGCCGCGAGAGGCGTTTCCCGGGCGTTACAGCAGGGACGGAAGCGCCCAGGGCGGCGACGACGACCACAAGGGCGGCGACGACCACAAGGGCGGCGACCATGGGCGCGGCGGCGACCACGATCGCGGCGGCGACAAGGATGGTGGTGGTCACCACCATGGCGGCGGCCACTTTGGCGGCGGTGGCTTCGGCCCCGGCCACTGATCCCTTCATCCCTTCCGCCTGGCTCCTCCCGGGAGCCAGGCGGCTTCTTTGGGCAGCGGTTTGCGGCTCGTGAAGCTTTCCGCCAAGGGCGCCCTGCCAGCGGGCGGCCTGGGTACAAGGTAAGCGAGTCCGAGGGACCGGAGGCCGGGCCCTGGTGCTGGTATGTTTGCCCGCAGGAAGGGGGAGCCCATGCATCGCTACCTCGCGCGTGGCGCTGTCGCAAGTCTGGCGATCGGCCTGGCCTTTAGCCTGGCCCCTCTGGCTCGCGCCGCCGTCACGGTGGATAGCCATGGCATCCGCCACGAGACCGTCACCGTGGGGCCCGTGCAGGTGCCCGAAACGGTGTCCGGGCGGGCGGGGACCGGGACCTACTTCTACACCTACTCGTACATCAACGCACGCGACGCCATCAATGCGATGCTCGAGACCGCGCATATGAGCACCTCGGTTGCCGTCGAGCAGTCCGACGTCAGCAACCTCGTCGCCGATGTGAAGAACGGCGCGACCACGCTTGCGGCCCTGTCCAGCATGATCTTGGGGCCCAACGGCGTCGGGGACTCGAGCCTCCCCGCCGGGTTCCACGGGCACGATCCCAGTGTCTGGCACGACATGGGCTTTTACTCCGACGACTGGAACGCCCGCTGCAGTTCGGCCGAGCACGCGATGGGCGGAGGCTATGCCGGAGGCAATAATCTGACGGCGGCGGAGGCCTACGTGCAGGCCGACGTCGACAATGGATCCTTGCCCACCTGGAATTCCGACAACCTGGTGAACAGCCACGGCGGGGTCGACTGGTATGTCTGGGACTGGAGCAAGAGCGGGTCCGAGGACTCGTTCCTCAAGAGCTTCAATTTCGGTCCCTTCGCGCCCCACCTGGTGGGTGTGTTCGCCCCGTCGCCGGGGCAACCGCCCTATGTATACGAGCACGAGAGCGATCAGCACGTCTATAACGGGCCGGATCTTGCTTGCACGTATATCGCGTCCTCGTTCTTCCTTTCGCAAACGCAGCGCTGGTTAGATACGCAGAGCGAACTGGCAAACCTTGGAGCCGGCAACCTCTCGAGCCAGGCGTTCAGTTTCGCCCGGGACGACGCCGGGATCCTGTCGGACTTTGGCGATCCGCTGGTGCTCGACCTCAACCATGACCACATCATCGACGTGACAGGGCGTTCTTCGGCCATCGTGCGGGCGCGGCGGAACATGCCCTTCGTTCGTGCCGGCTCCGTGCGCTTCGACATGTATGGCTCTGGCGACCAGCGGATGGAATGGATCCGCAAAGGAGATGGCTTCCTGGTCGATGCCCGGCGGGTCAAGGAGGCGATCGCCGCAGGCCGGCCGTTCAACGGCCGTGACCTCATGGGTGATGCCGAGGGCATGCCTGGCGGCTTCAACAAGCTGGCCACGTACGACCACCAGAAGGCCGGCAAGATCGTTGGCCCGGATCTCGATCGCCTGATGGTCTGGGTCAACAAGGCGGACGACGGCCAGTATCATCCCGGCGAGCTTTACACGCTCAAGCAGCTTGGCATCACCGAGATCGACTATCGACCGCACTTCGTCTACGATCAGGCCCACGAGCCTCTGGAGCAGGCCAGCTTCGTGCAGCATGGCAAGCGGTACACCGTGCAGGAGGTTTGGTTTGCCTTCCAACCCAAGCATCTGGCGTACAAGCCACGGCGCTGACGTGGGTCGCCGGGCTGGGCTCTTCCTGCTGGTGGGGGTCGGGATGCTTTGGGCGTCCCGGCCCGCTCTGGCATTCGCGAGTCAGCCGGCGAGCGTCTCGGTCGCGGTGCCCGCGCCAACGATCGTCGCCGGCCAGCTAGGCGGTACCGCGGGTATCTGGGTGACCGAACTCGAGAGCGCCACGCCGTCTGCAAGCGGCACGATCCCGGCGCGCTACTACTTCGTCCCCGCCGCTTCGGTCAAGCGGGAACGACAGCGCACGCTGTTGAGCTCGCAGGTGCTGAGTGTCATCCAGGAGAAGCGGATCCTCGATCAGTTCCTGGAGCGCGATCTTGGCGCGCCGACCGTGTCGCGTCAGGTCGAGCACCGGCAGGACATTCGCGTTCATCGCCTCGCGACGGGTAAGCTGGTGCGGCAGGTGCAGCGCCAGGTCGTCCTGGTCACGACCAAGGCCACGCCATACGTGGCGATGCGGATCGTGAAATTCGAGACGCGGACCGAGACGACGGCTCGCAACATCTACCGGGTCCATGCGATCGTGTCCTGGCTTGATCCGGCCACCGGCAAGGTCGAGTCACTGGCGCAGGATACCTTCGACGGGCCGATCCTCGAGAAGAGCTACAGCCCCTGGGTAAAGGGCGAGGCCAAGCTCAAGCAAGGCGCGGGCCAGCTGGTTTCACGATCCGAGCGGGTTCTTTCCGCGCTGGACTGATCCGCGCCACCCTGGCGCCTCGAGCGGTTTTGACTGGAAAGGATCGGGCCGAAGGAGTCAAACGGGGCCCGGTTGCGCAGCGTAGCGACCGCGCAGAGGGCCCCGTTGAAACTGCAAAAGGTGCCAAGCGGTTTT
>JAJXWQ010000003.1:59722-92854 GCA_021781555.1 bacterium | reverse complement strand
AGCTGATGACCTCGGTCATCCCCAAGCTGGAAGAACTGCAGAAGGAAGGCGGCGAGGCCGGGCGCCAGAAGATCCAGCAATGGACGCGCTACCTGACGATCGCCCTGGCGGGGATCCAGGGCGTCGCCATCACGGACTGGCTGTGGGCCTCCAATATCGTGCTCGGGCATCAGAGCGGCCACGGTGGCTTCCCGATCATGTTCTTTGCCACGACGACGGTGACGCTGGTCGCGGGTAGCGTCCTCGTGATGTGGCTCGGTGAGCTCATCACCGAGAACGGCATCGGCAACGGCGCATCGCTGTTGATCATGATCAACATCCTGTCCCGCCTGCCGAGCTACTTCAACCTCACCAAAGAGGGCGTCGAGGCGGGTAGCTACAACTGGATCGCCGTGGCCATCCTGCTGGCGGCCTTCATGGCCATCCTGGTGGCGATCGTGGTCGTGCAGGAAGGTGAGCGGCGCGTGCCCGTGCAGGCGGCCAAGCGCCAGGCCGGAGGCAACGCCTTCGGCGGCGGCCGGATGAGCTACATCCCCTTCAAGGTCAACATGGGCGGTGTCATGCCCATCATCTTTGCCGTCTCCTTGATGCTCTTCCCGATCACGCTGTCGTCGATGCTGGGCGGCGGGCACCAGGCCAAGCTCGTGCCCGTGGACTGGAACATCCTGCACTGGCACTCGCTGGCGGATCTCCGGCACGCGGCGATCTACGCGCTGACCGAGATGACGATGTCGCTGACGGCTTCGGGTTGGCTCTACGACGCCATCTATTTCGCGCTCATCATCTTCTTCACTTATTTCTACTCGAGTCTGGTTCTCAACCCGGCCGAACTCGCCGACAACCTCAAGAAGTACGGCAACTTCATTCCTGGCTACAAGCCCGGCCGGCCGACCGCCGAGTACCTCGAGCGCCTCATCAACCGCATCACCTTCATCGGCGCGATATTCCTGGGCATGGTCGCCCTCTTGCCCAACATCGTGGAGGGGGCAACCGGCATCACCAGCTTCCAGGGGCTGGGTTCGACCGCCCTGCTCATCATCGTGGGTGTCGCGATCGACCTCTATAACCAGCTCCAGACGCATATGCTTGCTCGACAGTACGAAGGCTTTATGAAATAATGAAGGGCTCATTATGCGCGTAATTTTTTTGGGCCCTCAAGGCGTCGGCAAGGGCACCCAGGCGGCTCTCCTGGGCGCCCGCTTCGGTATTCCTGCGCTCTCCACTGGTGAGATGCTGCGATCCGAGGTCAAGCGCGAGACCGAGATCGGCAAGAAGGCTGGCGCTTTGATGAAGCGCGGGGACCTCGTGTCGGACGATGTCATGCTCGCGCTCATCCGGAACCGGCTGTCCGAGTCGGACGCCCAGGCTGGCTTCATCCTCGACGGCTTTCCGCGCACTACCGCGCAGGCCGAAGGCCTCGAGGGCACGCTGGCTCATCTCAACACCCGGCTCAACGCGGCAGTGCTGTTCAAGGCGCCGAGGGATGTCCTCATGGCCCGCCTTTCCGGTCGGCGCACGTGTCCCCGGTGCGGCGCCAACTACAATCTCGTGACCCACCCCCCCAAGGCCCCGGGGATCTGTGACCACGACGGCGTCGAACTGATTCACCGTGCCGACGATACCCCGGCGGCCATCAACCACCGTCTGGAGCTCTACGAGCGGCAGACGGCGCCGCTTGCGGAGTACTATCGCAAGCGTGGTGAGCTCCGCGAGATCGACGGGACCCGTCCGATCGAGGCGGTGCAGCAGGCATTGGTGGAGGCCCTCGATTCCCACCGTCCGGCCCCCTCGAGCGTCGTCGCCCACAGGGCGTCGCAGGGTTCTGCATGAAGACGGCGCAAGGCTTCATGGTCCTTTCGCCCGGCGAACAGCTGGCGATGCGGGAGGCCTGTCGGATCGTGGGCCGGCTCCTGGGCTACCTGCGCAAGCTGGCTCAGCCGGGCGTCAATACCCGTGAACTCGACGAGGCGGCGGAGGCCTTCATCCTTGCCCAGGGCGGCAAGCCTGCCTTCAAGGGTATCTACGGTTACAAGCACACGATCTGCGCCTCCGAGAACGAGAAAGTCGTCCACGGGATTCCAAACCGGCGCCGGCTGCAGGAGGGCGACATCCTGGGGCTGGACCTCGGGGCGATCGTCGAAGGCATTTACGGCGATGCGGCCATCACCGTGCCCATCGGCCCGGTCGACGCGGCTGCGGCCGAGCTGCTCAAGGTGACCGAGGAATCCCTCTGGCTGGGGATCGCCCAGGCGCGTCCCGGTGCTCACGTGGGCGACGTCGGCGACGCCGTCCAGCGGCACTCCGAGGGCCATGGATTTTCGGTGGTTCGTGATTTTGTGGGTCATGGCATCGGCGATTCCTTGCATTTGCCGCCACAGGTCCCCAACTTCGGCGTCCGGGGAGATGGACCTGCCTTCGTCGCGGGCATGGCGATCGCCATCGAGCCCATGATCAACCAGGGGACCTTCGCCACCCGCACCCTGGACGATCACTGGACGGTCGTCACCACCGACAGGCGTCTGTCCTGCCACTTCGAACACACGGTCCTGCTCGGGGATCGTCCCGAGGTCCTCACGTGGGAGGAGGGCCGCGATTACTCGGAGATCCGGGGTGTCGGCGTCAATCCGGCAGTGTTCCAGCCCGAGTCCGAAGGCGAGATCGTCGCCACCCTCGCCCCCCCCCAGAACGACTCGCGCCCGCGGGTTGAAACGCGTCCTACCGGGAACGTCTTCTAGCTATGGGCAAGACCGACACCATCGAAGTCGAAGGCGTCATCCGAGAGAGCCTTCCCAACGCCATGTTCAAGGTCGAGCTCGAGAACGGGCACCAGGTCCTGGCGCATATCTCGGGCAAGATCCGCAAACATTTCATCAAGATCCTTCCCGGGGACCGCGTCAAGGTAGAACTTTCACCCTACGACCTCACCCGGGGTCGAATCACCTACCGAATGAGGTAAGACCGGAGGAATTATGAAAGTCCGTGCTTCCGTCAAGGCCATCTGCGACAAGTGCAAGGTAATCAAGCGCCATCGCAAGGTGATGGTCATCTGCGAGAACCCCAAGCACAAGCAGCGGCAAGGCTGAGCTGAGAAACAGGAGAAACCACTTCTATGGCACGTATTGCCGGTGTCGACCTTCCCCGCGAAAAGCGGGTGGAGATCGGCCTGACCTACATCTTCGGAATAGGTCTGACCACCTCCAAACACATCCTCGAGCGGACGGGCGTCAACCCGGATACCCGCGTCAAGGATCTGACCGAGACCGAGGTTGCCAAGCTCCGTGAGGAGATCGACCGCAACCACCAGGTGGAGGGCGATCTCCGTCGCTCGGTCAGCTTGAACATCAAGCGCCTGATCGAGATCGGGAGCTACCGGGGCATCCGGCACCGCCGGGGTCTGCCTTCACGCGGCCAGCGGACCAAGACCAACGCCCGCACCCGGCGCGGAGCCAAAAAGACCGTTGCCGGTAAGAAGAAGGCGTAGAGTCTTCCTCGCGAGCCCGCAGGAGCGGGTGACCCCGACCGTAAACCGGGCTGCTGCCTACCCGGGATGAAGGTCTTGATAGAGTCGGGCAGTTCCGATCCAGGAGTGAGCTACTTTGGCAAAGCCAGCCGCAAAACCGCGTCGGCGGGAGCGGAAGAACATCCACCAGGGTGTCGTCCACATCCAGTCGACCTTCAACAATACGATCGTCTCCATCGCGGATCCCGTCGGGAACGTGATTTCCTGGGGTTCGGCCGGGACGGCCGGGTTCAAGGGCGCCAAGAAGGGAACGCCCTTCGCTGCCCAGCAGGCCGCCGAGCATTGCGCCCAGAAGGCCATGGAGCACGGGATGCGCTCGGTCGAGGTCCTGGTCAACGGCCCGGGTGCGGGTCGTGAGACTGCCATCCGGGCTCTCCAGGCCGCCGGCCTCGAGATCAGCCTGATCAAGGACGTCACCCCCATTCCGCACAACGGCTGCCGTCCGCCCAAGCGGCGCCGCGTCTAAAGGAGGCGATCATGGCCCGTTATACCGATCCAGTCTGCCGCCTTTGCCGCGCCGAAGGCATCAAGCTCTTCCTCAAGGGCGAGCGCTGCAATTCCAACAAGTGCGGAATCGTGCGCCGTAACTACCGCCCCGGTCAGCACGGCCAGGCCCGCGTGAAGCCGACCGAGTACGGCATCCGTCTTCGGGAGAAGCAGAAGGCCCGCCGCTTCTACGGCATCGGCGAGCGCCAGTTTTCCGGGTACTACGAGGTTGCCACCCGCAAGGTAGGCGTCACCGGCGAGGCCTTGCTGCAGATCCTCGAGGGACGCCTCGACAACGTCGTGGTGCGCCTCGGATTCGCCGCCAGTCGTCCGCAGGCCCGCCAGATGGTCAAGCATGGCCACTTCCAGCTCGAGCGCAACGGCATCAAGCGCCGGGTCGACATCCCGAGCTTCCGCGTGCGCACGGGGGACGTCGTCACCGTCGCAGAGGGTTCCAAGGACTTCGTCAAGAACATCGTCGCAGCCGGCACCGCGGCCCGCGTTCCCAACTGGCTGACCGCCGACCACGAACAACTCGTGGGCAAGGTTCTTTCCGTGCCGACCCGGGAGGAGATCGACTCTCCCATCAAGGAACAGCTGATCGTCGAGTACTACTCGCGGTAGGGGCCATCGACCGCCGGTTGCGCAGCATTGCGACCGCGCAGGGGCGGTCGTCACAGGAGAAGAGAGCAAACCTTAGTATGGATAAGCCGAAAATTGAGTGCGTCGAGACCCACAAGACGGAAGAAGGTCTGACGTACAGCAAGTTCGTCGCGGAGCCGCTTGAGCGCGGATACGGGACGACGCTGGGTAACGCGCTGCGGCGGGTCCTCCTCTCCGACATCGAGGGGGCGGCCATCACGGCCATCCGCATCGAGGGAGTGCCGCACGAGTTCACCACCATCCCGGGCGTGGTCGAGGACGTCGTTGACGTCATCCTCAACCTCAAGGGCGTCGTCGTGAAGCTGGTCGCCGGCGACCTCAAGACTGCCCACATCTCGGTCCACAAGGAGGGCGTGGTTCGCGCCGGCGATATCGTCGCGGATGCCGACGTCGAGGTCATCAACGCCGACTGGCCGATCGCCACCCTCGACGCGGGCTCCTCTCTCGAGGTGGAGCTGCAGATCGAGAAGGGCAAGGGCTTCCGCACCGCAGAGGCCAACAGCAAGCCGCACCAGGCCGTCGGCGTGATTCCGATCGACTCGATCTTCATGCCGATCCGCAAGGTCAACTACACCGTCGAGGACACCCGGGTCGGCCAGATGACCGACTTCGACCGCCTGATCCTCGAGATGTGGACCAACGGCGCGACGGATCCCACCGAGGCGATCAGCCGCGCCGCCGATACCCTGATCAAGCACTTCGACTTCTTCGCCGACCTGGCTCGCGAGGCCATCGGCGGTGGCTCGAGGGCTGTCCGGGAGGAAGTCGGCCGGCCGCAACCCACCGACATGTCGATCGAGGAGCTGGAGCTGTCGGTCCGCGCATACAACTGCCTCAAGCGGGCCAACATCTACACGGTGGGCGACCTGCTCAAGAAGACCGAGCGCGAGCTCATGGATATCAAGAACTTTGGCAAGAAGTCGGCCGAAGAAGTCATCGAGCGCCTGCGCGCCTATGGCTTCACGATGGCCGCGGGCGAGCCCGGCGAGTCGACCGAGTACGCCGGAAAGTGGGAGGAATAAGATGCGGCATCAAGAGAAGCGGCACCTCCTGGCCAAGCCGGCCGATCAGCGCAAGGCGCTCCTGCGCAGCCTGACGACCGAGCTGTTCCGCTACGGCCAGATCGAGACGACCGAGGCGCGGGCCAAGGCCGTGCAGTGCGAGTGTGACCACATGGTCTCGCTGGCCAAGCGCGGCGACCTGCACGCTCGGCGGCAGGCCGAGGCCTGGATCTTCGACACCGAGGTCTGTCAGGCCCTGTTCACCGAGATCGTCGATCGCTACAAGGAGCGCAACGGCGGCTACACCCGTGTCATCAAGGCCGTGCCCCGTCGCGGGGACGGCGCTCCGATGGCCATCTTGCAGCTGGTCTAGCCAGCGGACCGCACGGTGTCAGGACAGCTCGCGGGGATGGATCGCCAGGATCGGCGATCCATCGCCCTCTTGGTTTCCTACGATGGCACGGACTTCGCTGGCTCTCAGCGGCAGGTTCAGGCCCGCACCGTGCAAGGCGAGCTCGAGACTGCGATCTGCCGAGTGACCGGGGAGGATTCCGATGCGATCCGGCTGCGATCGGCCGGCCGCACCGACGCTGGGGTCCATGCCATGGGCCAGGTCGTCACATTCTCCACGCTTCGCGACTGGCCGGCCGCGCAGTGGGTCAAGGCCCTCGGCGCGGTCTTGCCCGCAGACGTCTCGGTTCTTCGGGCCCGGGCGGTAGCGCCGGAGTTCGATCCCCGGCGCCAGGCCCTTAGTCGCTCGTATCGCTACCAGGTACTGGTGCAGGGGGCCCGGTGCCCCATGCGTCGGCGTACCTTCCATCGGGTGGACGCTCTCCCCGCCGAGGGGTCGATGGTCCACGCGTGGAAGGGCCTGGTCGGCACTCACGATTTCGCATCCTTCTGCTCGACCGGGAGCTCCGAGCGCAGCACGATCGTCACCGTAACGGCGGCGGACGTGGAGCGCCGGGGGGACGAGCGGCTGCTCTCCATCACGGCGATCAGCTTCCTCTACCACATGGTCAGACGATTGGTCGGAGCCGCTCTGGCGGTCGGCCGGGGCGTGCTCTCCCCGGCAGATTTCCGGCGGTTCCTCGAGGAGCCCGGTGGCTCCCATCCCGTGGCGCCCACCGCGCCAGCCCATGGTCTTATTTTGACGGATGTCACTTACCCGGCTCCCTGGAGCTGGGCCACCAGCGGATAACCCCCAGCACGGGCCCCGCGATGCCGTACCTAGAGCGGCTAGCGGAGGGCACGCACCCGTCCGACGGCACCATCCGCGAGAGGTCTACCGATGAAAACGCATTTGCCAAAGCTTGAGGAGATCGAAGCCAACCGGCAGTGGCTCCTCATCGACGCCGAGAACCAGACGCTCGGGCGTCTCGCCACCACCGCGGCTAACTTGCTTCGCGGCAAGCACAAGGCCACCTTCACGCCGCACCTCGATTGCGGAGACTTCGTCATCGTCGTCAACGCGGACAAGGTCCGGCTGACTGGCCGCAAGATGCAGGACAAGGTCTACATCCACCACACCGGCTGGCCGGGCGGCCTGCGTCAGGCCACCGTCCGCGAGTGGCTCAACCGCTACCCCGAGCGTGTCATCGAGCACGCCATCAAGGGCATGCTGCCGCACAACCGCCTCGGTCGTGCCGTCTTCCGCAAGCTCAAGGTCTACGCGGGCCCCACGCACGAGCACGCGGCGCAGAAGCCCCAGGTCTACCCGCTGGTCACGGATCTCGGTGAGGCCCGGCGCGAGCAGCTGGCGGCGATCCACAAGGCCTAGAGTCAGGAGAGTAGAGAGTAATGGCAAAGGCAACTTCGGGCGGCAAGACCGTCCAGTACTGGGGCACTGGCCGCCGCAAGACGTCCGTCGCTCGCGTCCGGCTGGTTCCGGGCGAAGGCAAGGTCATGATCAACGAGCGTGCGATCGAGGATTACCTCGGCGGGCGCACGATTCTGGCCGCCAACATCATCGTTCCCCTCAAGGCCACGCAGAATGAGGGCCGCTACGACATCCTGGTGAATGTCGCTGGCGGCGGCATCACGGGCCAGGTCGGCGCCATCCGACTCGGCGTGGCCCGCGCCCTGCTGAAGCTCGACCCCGAGTATCGCGCCGTCCTCCGCGAGGAGGATCTGCTCACCCGCGATCCCCGCGCCAAGGAGCGCAAGAAATACGGCCGCAAGCGCGCCCGCAAGCGCTTCCAGTTCAGCAAGCGTTGAGCTCCGGGGTGCGCGGCATGGTTCGCGCACCGAGTTCGTCGTATCGCCCGCCTGGCCCCGTCAGGCGGGCGGTTTGCTGGGGCCCGGTTGCGCAGCAAGGTCTGGATCGTGCAGGGCTTCCAGGCCGCGGGGAGCCTTGTCGACCACGTCCACGTCGGCGATGTCGTCTCCGGTCGCTGCCCCGAGATCCTTGAACCGGCGAGCCGTGGGCAGGATCCGCGCATCGAGGGAGCCGACGGCCTTGTTGAAGGAGTCGACCGCTCTGGCCAGGCCCTTGCGGACGTCCTCGAGGTGGTCCGCCAGCACCTTGATGCGGTCGTACATCTGCTTGCCCAGGGCACTGATGGCCCTGGCGTTGTCGGCGATCCGCTCCTCGCGCCAGCCATAGGCAACCGCCTTGAGGAGCGCAATGAGGGTCGTGGGGGTCGCCACCAGGACCTTCTGATCGACTCCGAACTCGATCAGCGCCGGATCTTGCTCCAGGGCGGCGCTGAAGAGGCCCTCCCCGGGGAGGAACAGCACCACGAACTCGGGCGTCGGCTGGAACTGCTCCCAGTAGGTCCTGGAGCCGAGCTGTTGCAGGTGGGTGCGCACCTGACGGGCGTGTTCCTTGAGCCGGGCCTGGCGCTCTGGATCGTCCTGGGCCTCGACGGCTCCGAGATAGGCTTCCAGCGGCGTCTTGGCATCGATCACGACATTGCGCCCGCCAGGCAGCCGCACGATGAGGTCGGGCCGCTGCCGCCCGAGGTCCCCGCTGGCGGTCGGTTGCTGGTCGAAGTCGCAGTACTCGATCATTCCCGCCAGCTCGACCACGCGGCGAAGCTGGACCTCGCCCCACCGGCCCCGCACGTGGGGCGAGTGCAGGGCTCTGGCCAGCTTGGCCGTCTCGCCCTGGAGCTGGCGCTGGGATTGCGCGAGGGTCTCGATGTGCAGGTTGAGCGCGGTAAAGCTGGCGATCCGCTCCTTCTCGATCGCCTGGACCTGCCCCTCGACCCTGGCCAGCGACTCGGAGAGCGGTTTCACCAGTTCGCCGATGGCTTCCCGGCGCGCATCGCCATCGCTTTGCGCCCCCGCCTGGAGCTTCATCAGGGCATCGACCCTGGCATCCCGCGCATCGAGGGTCCGGTGAAGGTCGGCCAGCTGCGCCTCTCTGCCGGCCAGACGCTCGGTCAGGGCGCTCGTGCGGGCCCACATCACCAGCCAGGTTCCCCCGACGCCGACCACGCATCCCGACGATGCGGCCAAGACGACTTCCAGCGTGTCCAACTACATCTCTCCCGATGCGGGCTCCCAACTGCCCTGCGCCAGACGTCGATAAACCGGCTGCTGAACGAAGCCGCCCACCGAGTTTCCCGGAACCGTGGCATCCGAGCCAGGGAGCGATCCGCACTGTGGCCGGGTTTCGGACTCGGGGATGGACCAAGCTCGAGTTGGAAGGTGGGCGCTGGAGCTCAGCTCAGGACCAGTGTAGCAGGCTCGGGCGATCACGATTTTGCGGCGCAAGATCGCCCGCTGGGCCACGGACCCGCCATTGGAGCGGTCGATGCCGACCCGCAGAGCGGATGAACACCCCAGCTGTCGGGCGGTTCAGCGGGTAGGATGCAGGGATGCAGTCTCTCGATATTCTCGTACCCACGGCATTCGGCCTGGAGGCGCTGGCCGCCCGCGAGGTGGCCGGTCTCGGTTACGAAGGCGCCGAAGTGACGAACGGTCAGGTCGCCTTCAGAGCCGACTGGGACGGAGTCGCCAGGGCCAATATCGGGCTGCGGACCGGCGAGCGAGTGCTCATCCGGGTCGGCGAATTCGAGGCCCGCACCTTCGATGAACTCTTCGATCGCACCCGGGAGCTGCCCTGGGACGATCTATTGCCCGAAGATGCCCTGTTTCCGGTCGAGGGGAAGTCTCAAGATTCTGTTTTGTCGAGCGTTCCGGCTTGCCAGGCCATCGTCAAGAAGGCGGTCGTCGAGGCGCTCCGGCGCCGCTACCGACGGGAGCGCTTCGAGGAGACGGGACCGAGATACCGTATCCAGGTGGCCCTCAAGCAGGACATCGCCACGCTCACGCTCGACACCACCGGCATTGGCCTGCACAAGCGCGGCTACCGCAAGCTCGTCTCGGAGGCACCGCTGCGGGAGACCCTGGCTGCGGCGCTGGTCATGCTGAGCCGGTGGAATCCGGATCGGACCCTGGTCGACCCCATGTGCGGATCCGGGACGATCCTCATCGAGGCCGGTCTCATCGGACGCAAGATCGCACCTGGCCTGCTGCGGGAGTTCGATGCCTCGGCCTGGCCGGTGATCCCGGCGGGCACCTGGCGAGCCGCCCGCGAGGAGGCCGAGTCGGCGATCGACCGCAAGGTGACGCTGCGGGGGCTCTTCGGATCGGATGTGTCGTCGGAGGTTCTTGGCCTGGCGCGTCACCACGCCAAGCTCGCGGGACTCGAGCAGGAGCTCAACTTCGAGCGCAAGTCCGTCGGCGAGTTCCGTACCCAGAAGAAGTACGGCTACATGATCACGAATCCCCCTTACGGCGAGCGGCTCGGCGAACGGGCCGAGGTCGAGTCCCTGTATCGGGAGATGGGGCGCGTGTTTGCCAGGCTCGACACCTGGTCCTGCTATGTCCTGGTGGCCCACCCGGCCTTCGAGAGGCTCTTCGGCCGCTTATCGAACAAGAAACGCAAGCTCTACAACGGCCGGATCCGCTGTGACTTCTACCAGTTCTTCGGCCCCAAGCCCCCCCGCCCGGAGCCCGACGCGACGGACCCGAGCGGCCCGACATAGTCTGCTCCCGGTTTGAAGGGATCGGGGCCCGACGAGTCAAACGGGGCCCGGTTGCGCAGCGCAGCGACCGCGCAGAGGGACCCGTTCTTGATTGAAACGGGGCCCGGTTGGATCGGGCCCGAGGAGTCAAACGGGGCCCGGTTGCGCAGCGCAGCGACCGCGCAGAGGGACCCGTTCAAACTGCAAAAAGATCGAGCCGGGGCGTGCGGACCTTGTTCCGGAACAAACCCGAAACTTCCCGCGAGCGCTACCCTGAACTCGTGAACATGATCTCGCTTCCCGTGGACAAGGCCCGCCCCTGGCTTCCCCCCGCCGCCCTGGCGGGAGCCCAGCTTGCGCTGGGGAGCTCGTGGGTGCTGCTGGGGATTCTGGCGGCACGCCAGACGCTCGCCCCTTCCTTGGCTGCCCTGGCCTGGGTCCACCTGGTGGCCCTGGGGTGGCTGACCCTGACAGCTCTGGCGATCCTTTTCCACGTGATCCCTGGCTTCATGGACGTGGCGATTCCGGTCGAGGGCTTCGCCCGCGGCATGCTCTGGGTTTTCATGGGCGGTGTCGCGGTCCTGGTCGCCGGATTCTGGAGCTCGGAGCCGATGTGGATCGCCTGGGGCGGCGTCGCGTTGACCCTCGGGCTCCTGGGCACCGGAGTGCCCCTGTCCGTCGCGGTCGCCACCCAGGCCATCGCGCAGCGAAGGGCGCGGGCCCGGCAGGGT
The DNA here is from genome assembly GCA_021781555.1 of bacterium. Taxonomy (GTDB): domain Bacteria; phylum Cyanobacteriota; class Sericytochromatia; order S15B-MN24; family VGJW01; genus JAJXWQ01. The sequence goes on along the minus strand of JAJXWQ010000003.1, from coordinate 81,477 downwards.
GGCACCAGGACCCGGAATCCTGCGGCCCCGTTCGTCGTCGCTTTTGCCTCGGTCTTCATCGCCCTCCTGCTGGCGGCGGGAATCGGCCTGGCCATGGCGGGCGGTCTGGCGAGCTGGTGGCCGGCTGCGGCGCTCGCGTTGGCCGCGGTCCATGCCCACCTGGCCGCCGGAGGCTGGTTGAGTCTGCTCGTTATGGGCGTGTCGATGCGCACCCTGGTGCGCATCACGCGGGTCCGGCGCAGTCACCCGATCCTCCACGTCGCGGCGTCCACGGGTTTTCTGGCGGGGATCGCCATCCTGGCGATCGGGCTGGCGATCGGCGCGCCGATCGTGTCCGGCGCCGGCGCCGTGGCGGCGGCCCTGGCGCTGATCGCCTACGTGGTTGACGCCGGGAGGATGCTGCTGGTTTCCCGGGATCCCCACGCCGTCGTCAGGGCTTTTCTGGGCTGCTCCCTGGGTTACCTCCTGGTGACCATCGCGCTGGGTCTGCTGGTCCTGGCGGGCCGCACCGATCTTGCCCCCGCCTATGCGTACGTCGCGCTGGTGGGCTGGCTGGGGCAGATGGTGGTCGGGCACCTGCACCACATCGGGATCCGCTTCGTCATCACCCGGGTGCGCGGCGAAGACGACGAGACCGAGCCCGTGGAGGTGCTTTCCGCGCCGCTGTCCTGGACGACATGGGCCACCGCTCAGGCAGCCGTCGCCCTCGGGACTGCCGGCCTCGTCCTGGCGCTCGCCCCCGTCGTGCTGATCGCCGCCGCATGCGGGTTCCTCAGCTGGTTGGCGCTGCTGGCAAACGCCTTCCGGGCCGCCCGCGCTGCTCGCCTCTCGCCATTGCACCCGTGAACCGAGGATCCGATCGCCAGCGGGCCGAATCAGGCCGAAGGAGTCAAACGGGTCCCGGTTGCGCAGCGCAGCGACCGCGCAGAGGGACCCGTTCCAAGCGATAAAGATACGGGTCCCGGTTGCGCAGCGCAGCGACCGCGCAGCGGGACCCGTTCAAACTGCCAAAGGTCTAGACCTTGCGGCGGAAGATCGCGTTGGTCGGGCGCGAAGCCGCCGGGGCCCGCGGGGTGGCCTGGCGGCTCGGAAGCTCGGCCTTGGCCCTCTTGACGAGCTCGGCCTCGCCAGGCGCGTGCGTTGGAGGCGGCGCGTCCTCGATGAGTTCGTACTCCGGCTTGCCGATGCAGCAGTTCTTGAACTTCTTGCCGCTCCCGCACGGGCAGGGCTCCTTGCGTCTCACCCGGAGCCTCGCCTCGGTCTGAGCCGCGGAAGTTTCCTCGGTCGCAGACTGGCGCGTTCCCTGCACGTCTTGCATTGCCGTTCCTTTCGTCGTTCCGGGAAGAAAACCGATCCCGCTCCGGGGATCGGGATCCGGTAGACGATCGCCATGTTCCCACCTGTCGCGGCCAGGGTGAAGGGGGCGACGGGACCGTCCGAGCTTCGCTGCACCGATTTCGAGGAGATTCGAAGCCTTTTACGGAAAAATCTTGGCCCCTGTATTGACATAGTCGAATATTAGACGTACTCTAAAAACCGTGAACAGCAACGTCGCGGAGAGCCTGAGGGGCCGGGGGGTCATCCCATCAGCCCACCGGGTCGCCATCGGGGAGTACGTGCTCCGTACCACCGAGCACCCGTCGGCGGACCAGGTCTGGGAGCGCGTCAAGACGAGCTTCCCGATGCTCTCTCGCGCCACGGTTTACAACACGCTCAACCTCTTCGTTCGCAAGAGGTTGCTAAGGGAACTCATTCTCGCCGAGGGCAAGGTGGTCTTCGATCCCAACGTGGCCGAGCACCATCACCTCGTCGACGAGGAATCCGGCATCATCTACGACATCCCGTGGGATGCGGTCCAGGTAACGGGACTGGATTCCATCGTGGATCTCGAGATCGACAGCTACCAGGTGGTTGCCCGCGGGCGCAGGCGCCGTCAGTAACTCGAGGGAGGTTCGCCTCCCTTGCTCGGACCCTGAGACTAGATAACGTCTAGCTCTAGACACAAGAAAGGAAAACCAGACATGCTGACCGTCGGAGATCGCTTCCCCGAGTTCTCCCTCAAGGCCGCCGTCAGCCTCGATGATGGGAAGGAGTTCGCGGACATCTCGAACGAGAGCCACCCCGGCAAGTGGCGGGTCGTGTTCGCGTGGCCGATGGACTTCACCTTCGTCTGCCCGACGGAGATTGCCGAGTTCGGACGCCGCAATTCCGACTTCGAGGCTCGAGATGCCCAGATCCTGGGCCTGTCCACCGACACGCATTACGTCCACCTCGCCTGGCGCCGGGGTCATCCGGATCTGCGGGAGCTGCCGTTCCCGATGCTGGCTGACACCAGGCGCGAGCTGTCCCAGGCGCTCGGCATCCTTCACAAGAAGGAAGGGGTCTGCCTGCGGGCCACGTTCATCGTCGATCCCGAGGGCATCATCCGCTTCGCTTCCGTGAACGATCTTTCGGTCGGCCGGAACGTGGACGAGATCCTGCGGGTCCTCGATGCCATCCAGTCCGGGCAGCTCACGCCCTGCAACTGGAGGCGGGGTGAGCTGACGCTCGGCGCGGCGTGAGCCGATCTCCCTTAGGCCTTTTGCAGTTTGAACGGGGCCCTCTGCGCGGTCGCTTCGCTGCGCAACCGGGCCCCGTTTGACTCCTCGGGCTCGATCCATTCAAACCGGGAGCACTCTAGACCACGGCGGCGATCCGCGTCGGGTCAGACTCGGCGCAGCGAGCGAGAGCCAGGGAAACGAGGGGGTGTCCGTTCCTCGATGGGGCGGCACCCCCGCCCCGTGGGTGCCAGCCGTCGTCACGGGATAAAGAGGGGGGCGGCAGCTCCACCAAGAGCTGCCGCCCAGACCTGCAGTTCGCCGGAGGCCTCGGGGCGGGAACCGTTGCGGTTGAACCGCGAGGCGAGCGCTGATTTCGTGCCTCGGGTGGCCCGGATTTCAGGCCCCCGGGTCGCCGGGACTTCGCGGAGCCCTACCTCACCCCTGCGGGCAGCGGGTGCCCCTCCTCGAGGAGGATCAGCTTGGTGAAGCTGTCCGCACCGGCGAGGTCGAGGTCCGGGCGCTGGGCCGCGAGTTCGGCCTTGACCTGTTCGAGGCGATCGCGGATCTCGGGGGGAACGGGAGCCAGCAGGGCGGCCCGGTGGGACGCCGCCATCTCCTCCGGCTGATGCTGGGCGTGTTGCCTGCACCAGTCGACGATCTCCGGGTCCGTGGCTCCCGACAGGATGAATTGCTCGAGCGCATCGGCCTCGATGCCGTAGGTGGACAGGAAACGCTTGTCCGAGCCGCAGGGGAAGGCCGTGTACTCCCCGAGCGTGCCGGCGTGCTTGGCCCTCACCTTGTCGATGAGCCGTCCGAGCCAGACGAAGCCTCCGACCTCTTCGAGCGGGCTCCGGGGGTATTCCTTGGTCAGATCCTTGGCTTGCACTGGTACCTCCTTGCCGACACCGGCTTGCGTAGTCTAGAACATTTTCAGCTTGAACGGGTCCCTCTGCGGCGGTGACTGGCTAGGTGTAGCGGTAGTCCCGGGTATGCGCGTCCTCCAGGTAGCGAGCCAGGAGCGCGATGGTGGCCTCGATGTCGCCCACGTGGGCCATCTCGTTGACCGTGTGCACGTAGCGGGTCGGGACCGACAGTGCGAAGCTCGGGACCCCGCCCCGCGAGCGCTGAATGCCACCGGCATCGGTGCCTCCCCGGGTCATGATCTCGAGCTGGTGCTTGATCTGGTGTCGCTCCGCCAGGTCTCGGAAATGCCGGACCAGCTTGGGGTGACACAGGAGCGAGGAGTCCATGATCTTGATCGCGCACCCAGCTCCGAGGCGTGAGATCTGCTCGTGCTCGAGCTGGCCGGGAAGGTCGTTGGCCAGGGTCACATCCAGGGCGATGCCGACGTCGGGTTGCAGCGCATAGGCCGCCGTCGTTGCACCGCGCAGGCCCACTTCCTCCTGGGTCGTCGCCACCGCGAGGATCTCGACCTGGTGCTCTCGACAGGCCCGCAGTGCCTCCAGCATCACGAAGACGCCCACCCGGTCGTCCAGCGTCTTGCTGATCACGCAATCGCCGATCTGCTCGGCCGTGCGCGCCATCGTCACCATGTCCCCGATCTCGACCACCTGCCTGACCCGCTCGGCTGGCAGACCGAGGTCCAAGTAGAAATCCTCGGCCTTGAGAGGCTTGTTCTGCTCCTCGGGCGTCAGGAGGTGGATCGGCTTGGCTGCGGCCATGAGCGCCCCGAGGAGGACCTCGCCGGAAAACCCGTGCACGTGCACGCGCTGGGCCATCATCACCCGCGGATCCCAGCCACCGATGGGGTGTACCCGGACAAAGCCACGGTCGTCGATGGCCTTGACGATGAAGCCGATCTCGTCCATGTGGGCTGCAAGCATAACCGTGGGGCCGCCTCGGCCCTTCTTGCGGCCGATGATGTTGCCCATCGCATCGATCGAGAGTTCGTCTACCAGGGGAGCCATCTCGGCACGCACACGTTCGCGGATCGGGTCCTCCCGGTGCGCGATGCCGGGTGTTTCACACAGGGTCTTGAGCAGCGAGAAGTTCATAGCGTGCTTTCTTTACCCGGTGGCTACCTTCCGGTAACGGTGCGATCACGCCGCAGAGGGACCCGGCCCAGCTGCAAATCGATTCGAGCTTCGCTTCGAAGCGCTCAGACCGAGCTCGACACGCTGCATCCGGGTGGCGCGGGAACGGCGAGCGGCAAGGTGAACCAGAAGGTACTTCCCTTGCCCACCCGGCTCTCGACCCCGATCTTGCCTCCGTGCGCTTCCACCAGAGACTTGGCGATCGCCAGTCCGAGCCCCGCCCCGCCTGCCACCCGGGTTGTCCCCATGTCGAGCTGGGTGAAGCGATCGAAGATCCGGTCGAGGTCGGTTTCCGCGATCCCCGGGCCCGCGTCCGTCACGCGGCACGCCACGGCTCCGATCTCGGATCGGATGCTGACGCGGATCTCGGTACCGGCGCCCGAGAACTTCATGGCATTGCCGACGAGGTTCCGGAGGATCTGGTAGACCCTCGGGGCATCGGCGCAGACCGGGGGGAGATCGGCCTCGGCCTCGAGCTGCAGGCGCTGCCTGCCCCGCCTTGCCACGGGCTCGAGGCCTGCCAGGCAGTCCCTGACGAGCGGGGCAAAATCGACCGGCACGGGCATGATCGAGAATGTGCCGGCCTGCATCCGGCTGAGGTCCAGGATGTCATCCACGAGGCTTGCGAGGTTCTGGGCCCCGACCAGCATGCGGGCGAGATCGGCCCGCTGGGCTTCGTTCAGCGGGCCGCGCAGGCCATCCATGAGGATGCTGCCGAAGCCCGAGATGGCATTCAGAGGGGTTCTCAGCTCGTGGCTGACCACGGCGAGGAACTCGTCCTTGAGGCGATCGGCGGCGACCAGCCGCTGGTTCATCTCCCGCAACTCCGCCGTCCGGCTGGCAACCTCGGCCTCGAGCTCGTCACGCTTGCGTTGCGCCGCGTCACGGGCCCGCTTCAGCTCGAGCATCGTCCGGACCCGCACTCCTAGCTCTTCGAGGTCGATCGGCTTGACGAGGAACTCGTGGGCGCCCAGCTTCAGGGCGCGCAGGCGCGCCTCGCGCTCGGACGCCGCCGTGACCACGATGACGGGGAGGAAGCCCGGGCGCGTGGCCAGGCGTTCGAGCACGCCGTATCCGTCGATCCCCGGCATCATCAGGTCCAACAGGACCAGATCCGGCTGGATCCGCTCGACCAGATCGAGGGCGTCCTGGCCGGTCGAGGCCTCGACCGTCTCGTGCTCGAGGCGCGCCAGGAGCTGGCACAGGATCCCGCGGTTCTCCGCCCTGTCATCGACCACCAGGATCCGGCTCATGGGCGGTGACCTTCCAGCAGGTCCTGCAGGAGGGCGCGCAATCGCCTGATGTCGAATGGCTTGGCCACGTAGGCGTCTGCGCCGGATTTGCGGGCGCGGGCCTCGTCTCCCACCATGGCGTGGGCCGTCAGGGCCACGATGGGAATGGCCGCGGTCGCCGGATCGCCCTTGAGCTGCCGCATCGCCTCCCACCCGTCCAGCACCGGCAGGCTGAGGTCCATGAGGATCAGGTCCGGCCCGTGGCTCCGGGCCAGCTCCACCCCGGTCTTGCCATCGGCGGCCTCCAGGAGCCGCACCTTCATCCGTGCCGCCAGTTGCCGGACGACTCCGCGATTGTCCTCGACGTCCTCGACCAGGAGCATGAGTTTGGGATTGCCTTCCATCGGTTTACCTGGAAGGTGCGCGCAGGGAGTCGAGCAGGGCTTTCAGATCCTGCGCCAGGGCATCCGGGCTATTGCCACCCTTGATCAGCACCTGGCGGGCGGACGATAGCCGCTCGAGATCCTCTGGCATCAGGACCTTGGCCGTCACCACGACGACCGGCACCTCCCGCGTTTGCGCTCTTGCGCGCATCCAGGACAGCACCTCGAACCCGTCGAGCTTGGGCATCATCAGGTCGAGGATCACGACGGCCGGGACCTCCTCCTCGAGGGCGGCCAGGGCTTCCACGCCGTTTTGGGCCTCTCGGTAGGGGATCCGCTCGCGATCGAAGATCTGCCGGTACAGGGCCCGGGCCTCGGGATCGTCCTCGACGACGAGCACCCTGCCAGCCCTCTTGGAAGTCCGGACCGTGTCGAGGGCCGCCAGGAGTTCCTTGCGATCGAGCGGCTTGGTCAGATAGGCGGAGGCGCCCAGGGAAAAGCCGATGGCCTTCTCCTCGAGGAAGCTGAGCAGCACCACGGGAATTCCGGCGGTTTGCGGGTCGGCCTTGAGGGCGTGCAAGACCATCCACCCATCCATCTTCGGCATCAAGATGTCCAGGGTGATCGCAAAGGGCTTGAGCTTTCGGGCCAGGGCCAGGCCCGACTCCCCGCTCGTGGCGGCCACGATCTTGTAGGGACCGTCCTTGAGGTAGCCGGCGAGCACGCGCAGGGCGTCCGGGTCGTCGTCTATCGCCAGCACCGGTACCTTGCCCGCTCCGGCAGCGAAGGGCGCCGGCAGGGTGCCAGCGGGCGCCTCGGGGAGCTGCGCCTGGAGGTGCTCGGGAAGTCTTCGCGGCAGCACCACGGTGAAAGTACTCCCCTGGCCGATCTCGCTCTCGAGGGTGATGTTGCCCCCGAGCAACCGCGCGAGCCTGCGGACGATCGCCAGTCCGAGCCCCGTTCCGCCGGCTTCGCGCGTGGAGGTCGGATCGACCTGGCGGAACTCCTCGAAGACCAGCTCCCGGTACTCTGGAGCGATGCCGACTCCGGTGTCCTGGACCTCGAACCGGCACTGCTGGTCGTCCTCGGGTCCGACCCGCACCCAGATCTGTCCGTGCCGGGTGAACTTGATCGCGTTCGAGATCAAGTTGGTGAGGATCTGACGCACCTTCGTCTCGTCGCTGACGATGAAACCCGTAGCTGCGCTGGCTTCCAGCGAAAGCTGCAGATTCTTGCTCGCCGCGAGCGGTTCGAGCATCGACACCACGGCGCGGGCGGTCTCGGCCGGCTCGAAGCGCTGGGCGAACAGCGTGAGTCTCCCGGCCTCGATCTTGGCGATATCCAGCACGTCGTTGATCAGCGAAAGCAGGTGTCGGGCGTTCTTCACCACGGTGCCGAGATTGGCCCGGTTGAGCTCCGACAGCGGCTGCTCCTCGTCCGTGAGGACCAGGTCCGTGTACCCGATGATCGAGTTCAGCGGGGTGCGCAGCTCGTGGCTCATGTTGGCCATGAATTCGTCCTTGAGCTTGCTGGAGGCCACGAGCTGCGCGTTGGCGACGGCCAGCTCCTCGGCCTTGCGGCGCTCGGTCAGGTCTCGCGTCACCTTGCCGTACCCGACGAGTTCCCCCTGGTCGTCACGGAGGGCCGTGACCACGGCGTCGGCCCAGAAGCGCGAGCCATCCTTGCGCACGCGCCAACCTTCGTCCTCGACGTGCCCGCGGGTCCGGGCGATCTCGAGGAGCTTGCGCGGTTTTCCCGCCGCGACATCCTCGGGCGTGAAGAAAGCCTCGTAGGGGCTGCCGACGATCTCGGCGGCAGTCCACCCCTTCAGGTGCTCGGCGCCCCGGTTCCAGCTCGCGATGCTCCCGGCGAGATCCAGCCGGATGATCGCGTAGTCGACCACACCCTTGATCAGGAGCTCGAACTCCTGAGCCCTGCGTCGCGCCTCGGCCAGCTCGGCCAGGAGCTGTTCGCAGCTGCCGTCTTTCCCTTCCACTGTCCCCGTCCCCGTTACCATCCCGTGCTCCATCTTATCAGTCAGGGTACTGCCCGGGCTACCCGATCTCGCGTGGCCTGACCCCTGGCCTTGCGTGCCAGGCAACCGTGGCGGCGCGTCAGGTCGGCTCCGGCTCTGGTAGGATCGTGCGTACGACCGCACGAGGAACCAATGACCGCAGCTGGGCCCTTCGCAGAACTGCTCGCGCGCTGGGAGCGGTTCAAGTTCAGTGGCGGCGAGCCAGGGGGGGCCTATGTCGAGCTGGCCGAGGGCTTCATGCGTCTGGGCGAGCCGCTGTTCGCCCAGGATGTCGCTGCTGCCGGCCTGGCGGACCATTTTGCCGATGCCGCGCTGAGACACGACGTGCGTCTGCGCCAGGTGCTCGCGCTCGCGCTCTTGCGCAGCGGCGTACCGGATCGGGCCCGCACGATCCTGGCCGGCCTTCACGAGGAAGGTTGCTGCGATGGCGAGACCCTCGGTCTGCTGGCGCAGGTGGAGCGGGAAGCCTGGCTCGAGTCCGGCCAGGAGCGGTTCTTGCGGGCCTCTCTGGCGTGGTGGCTCGAGGGCTTTCGCTCGGCCGATCCCGAGCGCGACGCCGACGGGGCGATCGACACCGGCATCAACGCGGCGGCCACCGCGATGCTGGCTGGCGACCCTGCGCTGGCCCGGAGCCTCGCAGCAGAGGTCAGGGCCGTGTGCGATCGGCGCCTGTTTCGATCCGAGGACTACCGGGCCCGGGCGGCTCTGGGTGAGGCGGCCTTGATCCTGGGAGAGTGGGAGGTGGCCGAGACGGAGTACTTCGGGGCCATGGAGCTGGCTGGCGATCGCCATGCGGATGTGGCCTCGACGAGGCGCCAGGCCAGGCTCCTGCTGGGGCACCTGGGCCAGGATTCCCACCGCTTCGACCACGCCCTGGCGGTTCCGGCCGTGGTCGCATTCACCGGCTACGGGGTCGATACGGCGGATCGCCAGCGGCCCGGTTTCCCGCCGGAGCTCGAGCCTGCCGTCCGTGCGGCCATCGTCGAGCGGCTGGATCGCGTCAAGGCGGGCTTCGGGTACGCATCTGCCGCGGGTGGGGCCGATCTGGTGTTCCTCGAGGCGATGCTCGATCGGGGCGGGGAGATCCACGTGGTGTTGCCCTGTGCGAGGGATGCCTTCGTCGCCCAGTCCGTGGCGATCGGAGGCGACTTGCGCTGGGTCGCTCGCTTCGAAGCGGTTCTGGGCCGGGCCGCCCGGGTGGTGCAGGCTGGCGGTGCCCCGGGGGGCGCGGACCCCGTCGATCGGATCTTCGCCAACCGGATGCTGGACGGCCTCTCGCGTTTGCGAGCGACTGCCCTCGAGGCCGACTGGCAGGCGCTGGCGGTCCGGGACGGCTCGCCGGAAGGCACGGTGGATCCGGTTTCCTGCTGGCTGGCCCCGGAGATCCAGCCCCAGATCATCGACCTGGCGGCGCTCACCGCCCGCGTCCTGGGCCCCGGTACCCCTGACCCCTGGCCGGGTACCGACGGGTCCGTGCCTCGGCTTGAACTGCTCCTTGCCGCGCCGCTTTCGGGTCCACCGCTCGTCGAGCTGGAAGTTGCGGCTGCTGGTCCCTCGCCGGTGCCGTCAGCGACGGGCTTGAGGCGGGAGCTCAAGGCCTTTCTCTTTGCCGACGCCGTCGGCTACAGCGCGCTCCAGGAGGAGCAGATCCCGCACTTCGTAACCCATTTCCTCGGTGCGGTCGGCGACCTCATCGCGTCGACACCGGTGCAGCCAGAGCTCCTCAACACGTGGGGCGATGCCCTCTACATGGTGTTCGGAACCGCCACCGAGGCCGGAGCCTTCGCGCTGGCCCTGCGCGGTCTGGCGGGACGATCCGACTGGCACGCCGTCGGCCTCCCGGCGCACACCAGTTTCCGGATCGCGCTGCACGCGGGGCCGGCGTTCATGTTCACCGATCCCGTGACCGGTCGTCTCAACTGCTCGGGAACCCAAGTCAGCCGGGCCGCCAGGATGGAGCCGATCACCCCCGCCGGCGAGGTATACGCCAGCGAGGACTTCGCCGTGCTCGCCGCGGCCGAGCGCGCGCCGGACTTCCGGTGCGACTACGTGGGTCGGACGCCCCTCGCCAAGGGCTACGGGACCTTCCCCACCTATCACCTGCGTCCGAGCTGACCTTTGGGAGCCCGGCTGCGAAGCCAACGCCCGGCGCGCTTTGGGGTACGTAGATGGCATTGCCGGTCGCCTCGCGGCCGGCGTATCCTCGAACCTGCCCGCACCAACCGAGAGAATCCATGACTGTACAGGTCCAGCAAACCGACTACCTGCAGGACGTTGCCGCCCGCTTTGGCGCCGCCTCTCGCCCCGCCGATATCCAGGAGTATGGCAGCGGAAACATCAACAAGACCTTCCTGGTGACTCCGGCGGACGGCCAGGGCGAGCCCTTCTTGCTGCAGCGACTCAATACCAGGGTGTTCCAGCAACCAGACCGGGTCATGCGGAACATCCGGTCGGTCATGCGCCACCTCGAGAAGCGGTCGGTGCCCCCCGCGCCCGCCGCCGGGCGCCGCTGGGAGGTTCCCCACGTGCTGCTGACCGGCGAGGGCCTCGACCACTGGTTGGCCAGCGATGGCTCGTACTGGCGTGCCCTGCGCTTCATCGGGCAATCGCAGACGATCGATGCCGTTCGAGATCCGGACCAGGCCCGGGAGGTCGGATTTGCCCTCGGGACCTTCCACTCGCTGCTGAGCGACCTACCCATCTCGGAGCTCACGGACACCCTGCCGGGGTTCCATATCGCCCCCGAGTACCTCGCCCGCTACGACGCTGTCGCCCGGTCCGCCAGCGCCCGGCCGTCCGCCGAAGAGACCTGGTGCTCGCAGTTCATCGCGCAGCACCGGGACTGGGTGCCGGTCCTCGAGGACGCCCGCGAGCGCGGGCTCTTGCGCCTGCGGCCCATCCACGGCGATCCCAAGGTCAACAACATCCTGTTCGATGCAACCACGGGACAGGCCATCGGAATGATCGATCTCGATACCATCAAGCCGGGACTGGCCCAGTACGACATCGGGGATTGCCTGCGCTCCTCGTGCAATCCCGACGGGGAAGAGACCGAGCGCTGGCAGAACGTCCGCTTCGATCCGGTGCTCGGAAGGGCCGTGCTGGAGGGTTACCTGGCGGTCGCGCGGGGGTTCTTCGATGCTGCCGACTTCGACTTTCTGCCTGCATCGGTCCGCTTGATCGCCTTCGAGCTGGGATTGCGGTTCTTCACCGACCACCTCGAAGGCGACGTCTATTTCAAGGTGACGCGGCGCGGTCAGAATCTGGCCCGCGCCCTCGTACAGCTCAGTCTGGCGCGGAGCATCGATGATCGCCTCGAGGATCTGCGGGCCCTCGTCCGGGAGCTGCGATGAGCGATCGGGCCTTCGTCCTGGAGCCCTATCCCGGGCTGCCCGTACCGGACGCGGTGCGGGTATCTGGCACGGCTCGGCGAGACGGAGCGACGCTCGAGCTCGCCTGGCGGCTGGAGGGGCCCGATTCCGCGTTCTCGATCCCTGTCGCCGCGGCGGATCCCAAGAGAGCGACCGAGCTCTGGGAGCAGACCTGCTTCGAGCTTTTCCTGGCGGCTCCGGGGCGAGCCGGCTACCGTGAGTTCAATCTTTCCCCGGCCGGGCACTGGAACGTCTTTCGTTTCGCCGCCTACCGTTCGGGCATGGCGGAGGAGGAGGCCTTTGTTGCCCTCCCCTTCTCGGTTTCTTGGCAGCCCGGATCCTGCCGCGTGGCAGCTCGCATCGACATGACCTGCCTGGATTGGGGGGGCGATCCCTGGCTTCTCGGGATCGCCACGGTGGTCGCCGAGCCCACGGGCCGCCTCTCTTACTGGGCCCTTTCCCATCCCGGCCCCCGGCCGGATTTCCATCATCCAGGAGCTTTCGGGCTCCAGCTCGCAACCGCGGAGTAGTCGCCTTGTCGCAACCCATCGTGTCCGTGCAGTCCTGTCCGTCCTACTCGCAAGACGGCGTCGCGGCGGCCGTGCGACAGTGCTTCGACGACGTCGGGGGGCTCGAACGCTTCGTACCCTCCGGGGCGAGGGTCTTTTGCAAGGTGAACCTCCTGGTCCCGGCAGCTCCGGAACAGGCGGTCACCACCCACCCCGAGATCGTGCGGGCGGTGGTGCGAGAGATCCGGCGCGTGGGCGGTATCCCGGTCGTGGGAGACAACCCGGCCGTGGCAAAGCCGCGCACGGCGCTCAGAAAAGCGGGCATCCTGGCCGTTTTGGAAGAAGAAGGGGTCGAGGTGGCCGACCTCTCTGACGTGATCGTCCTCGACAATCCCGACGGGGTCGTCTGCCAGAGCTTCGAGGTCTCCCGTGCGGTCGTCGAGGCCGACGTGCTGCTGAACCTGCCCAAGCTGAAGACCCATTCGCTCACCTACATGACGGTGGCGCTCAAGAACCTCTTTGGACTGATCCCGGGGACGCACAAGGCCCAGTGGCACCTCAAGGCCCAGCCCTCGGGCCGCTTCGTGGGCCTCCTGGCCGATCTGTACGGTGCCGTCTACCGCCATTTCGGCCAGGGGACCCGCATCCTCCACCTCTGCGACGGAATCGTCGCGATGGAGGGCGATGGCCCGGGGCCAGGCGGAACCCCGAGGTACCTCGGCGCGGTCCTCGCTTCCGCCGATGCAGCGGCCCTGGATCGTGTGGCCTGCGAGCTGGCGGGGCTGGATCCCGATCGCCTGGTCCTGCTCAAGGAGGTCGCCGGGCGTGCTTTGGGGGAAGGGGATCTCGACCGGATCCGCTGGCTCGGCACCCCGGCTTCCAGCTGGAGCGGGGTCCGCTTCAAGCCCGCCTCGGGATCCTTCGTCGGCAGTGCGGTGTCCCGGTGGGTCCAGCGCCGTCCCTGGCTTCAGGATCTCGTCCGTGACCATCCGGGGCTCGAGCCGAGCCGGTGCAGCAGCTGCCGGAGGTGCCACGAGATCTGCCCCGTGGGGGTGATCAGCCTGGCCGGGAGTCCGGTCAAGCCGAGCTTCGAGCTCAGCAAGTGCATTCGCTGTTACTGCTGTGCCGAGGTCTGCCCGGAAGGCGCCATTCGCAAGCAGGCACCTCGACTGGCCTGGCTGGCTGGCGCCGGGCCTTTTTCAGGTTGACCGGGTCCCTCTGCGCGGTCGCTGCGCTGCGCAACCGGGCCCCGTTTGACTCATCGGGCTCGATCCATTCAAACCGGGAGCACTCTAGCTCGATGCCAGCTTGGCTTCGAGCTCCGCCCACCGGTCGTAGAGCCGCTGCACCACCACCTGGGCCTCGTGCAGGGCCTCGCAGCGGTTCTGCAGCTCGGCCGCATCCGAGCTGATCGCCGGATCCGCGATGCCTGCCTCGCACTCGGCCACCGTTGCCTCGGCCAACAGGATCTGGCCTTCCATCGCATCCCATTCGAGCTGCTCCCGGTAGGTCAGCTTGGGTGCGGCAGTCTTCTTGGGGATGGCCGGCCGGGCGGGAGCCGGCGCCGGCGTCCGGGTCGTCCTCGCCGCGAGCCACTGGTCGAGGTCGGCATAGAAGGCGGCCCCGCCTGTGCCATCAAGTGCCACGAGCTCGCTCGAGACGCGATCCAGCAGGTAGCGGTCGTGGGTCACGAGGACCATCCCGCCGCTGAACTCGAGCAGGGTGTCCTCGAGGACCTCCAGGGTCGGGATGTCGAGGTCGTTGGTCGGTTCGTCGAGAATCAGCAGATCGGCGGGCTGCAGCATGAGCCTGGCGATCAGGACCCTGGCTTGCTCGCCGCCCGAGAGCCGGCCGATCGGCAACTCGAGCTGCTCGGGTGCGAACAGGAAGCGCTTGGCCCACGAAGCCACGTGGATCGGCCTGCCCTGGTAGACGACGGCATCGCCGTTTTCGGCCAGGGCCCTCTTCAGGGGAAGCTCCGGATCCAGGGCGCTGCGGTTCTGGGTGAAGTGGACGACCCGCAGGCCGTCGGCGCGCACGATCTCCCCCGCGTCGGGGGCCAGGCTGCCCTCGAGCAACCGCAGGAGCGTCGTCTTGCCGGTGCCATTCGCTCCGACCAGCCCCAGGCGCGTGGCCGGTGAGATGCGCAGATCGAGGTCCTTGACGATCGCCCGGGGGCCGAATCCCTTGGCCAGGCCACGAGTCTCGAGCAGCTTGCGGGTCTTGCGATCCGTCGTGCTGAACCGGATGTCTGCCGTGCGCTCGCGCGAGCGCTCCCGGGCGTCGGCCAGCTGGTCGATCAGCTGGCCGGCCTCCTTGATGCGGGCCTGCTGCTTGGTCTGCCTGCCCTGGGGGCCGCGCCGCAGCCACTCGATCTCGCGCCGGACGCGGTTGGCCAGGGCATCTTGCAGCGCGGCAAGGCTGGCCAGGGCGGCCTCTCGTGCGATCAGGAAGTCGCTGTAGCGTCCCCTGGCTTCGAACACTCCCGCGTCGAAGCGGCGATTGATCTCGACCATCCGCGTGGCAACGCGCTCGAGGAAATAGCGGTCATGGCTCACGACCACGAACGCACCGCGAGCCGTTCCGAGCAGAGCCTCGAGCCAGAGCACCGCCTCGAGATCCAGATGGTTGGTGGGCTCGTCCAGCAGCAGCACGTCCGGGCGCCGCACCCATTGCGCGACGATCGCCAACCGCTTGCGCCAGCCCCCGGACAGGGTCTCGACCCGTTGCTCTGGTTCGGCGAAGCCGCCCCGGCTCGTGGCCTCGGCAACCCGCTGGAGCTTCTCGAGTTCCCCGGCCTCCGGATCATCCGCCAGGGCCTCGAGCAGGATCTCCCGTACGGTCTTTCCGGGGGCAAGCTCTGGATCCTGCGGCACGTAGCCGAGCCGGGTCAGCCGGCGGAGCACCCGTTCTCCCGCATCCGGGCGCTCCCGGCCCGCCAGGATCGACAAAAAGGTGGACTTGCCCGAGCCGTTGGGGCCGACCACCCCGACCCGATCGCCCTCGTGCAGGCTGAACGACAGGCCACTGAACAGAGGCCTGGCACCGAAACTCTTGCGGATCCCCTGGCAGGTCAGGAGCGGCGCGGCTGAACTCATGCGAGCTTGAGCGTGTACTCGGACCCGGGCAGCTTGTGGCCGGACTTCTCGAGGAAGTAGGAGAGACCGCCGACGAACTCGGTCGTGCGCCCCTGGTCCACCAGCACGACCTTGGTGGCGAGCTCGCGCAGGAAGTGGCGGTCGTGGCTCACGAAGACCACCGTGCCCTCGAAGCTGCCGAGGGCCTCCAGCAGCACGGCGCGGCTCTTCATGTCGAGGTGGTTGGTGGGCTCGTCGAGGATCAGGAGGTTGACGGGTTTGGCGATGATGCAGGCCAGCACCACCCGGGTCTTTTCGCCGCCGGACAGCACCGAGATCTTCTTGTCCACGTCGTCGCCGGAAAAGCGCAAGGAGCCGAGCAGGTTCTGGATGACCCCCCGGTTGAAGGTCGGAAGGACCTCCTGGACCACCTCGAACACGGTCTTGTCCGGATCGAGCACCTCGGCATGGTGCTGGGCGAAGTAGCCGGCACGCAGGCTGGCGCCAAGGCGGCAGACGCCGCCATCCGGCTGGACCTGCCCGGCGAGGATCTTGAGCAGCGTCGACTTGCCGGCACCGTTGATGCCGAGCACGGCCACGCGATCGCGGCGCTCGACCTTGAACGACACACCTTCCAGCACGCGCCGGGTCCCGTACTGCTTGCAGACGCCCGCCAGGTCCGCGACGATCTCGCCGCTCCGATCGCATGGCTGCCACCTGAAGTTTACGGCCTTGGCCTCCCGGGGGACCTCGATGCGCTCGAGCTTCTCGATCATCTTGACCCGCGACTGCACCTGGGAGGCGTGCGAAGCCCGGGCCTTGAACCGGGCGATGAATTTCTCCTCCTTCTCGAGGAAGGCCTCCTGACGCTCGGCGGCTGCCTCGAGATTCTCCAGGCGCAGGGCGGACTCGCGCTCGTAGAAGTCGTAGTTGCCGGCGTAGGAGGTGATCTGCCCCCACTCGAGGGCTACGACGCGCTTGACCAGACGGTTCATGAAGTCGCGGTCGTGGCTGGTCAGGACGATGGTGCCCTTGAACTGGCTGAGGAATTCCTCGAGCCAGACGATCGACTCCACGTCGAGGTGGTTGGTCGGCTCGTCGAGGAGCAGGGCATCGGGCTGCATCAAGAGGGCTTTGGCCAGTTCGATCCGCATGCGCCAGCCTCCCGAGAAGGTGCCGACCGGCTTGCCGAGATCCTCCCTGGCAAACCCGAGCCCACCCAGGATGACCTCGGCGCGGGTCTCCAGGTCGTAACCGCCCTTGGCCTCGAACTCCGCTTGAGCCTCTCCGAGCCGGTCGAGGATCCGCTCCATCGCGTCTGCGCCGAGGCTCGGATCCCCCAGCTGGGTGGACATGGCCTCGATCTCGGCCTCGAGCCGCCGCAGGTCGCCCGCGCCCGCCAGGGTTGCTTGCAACACGGTGGCAGCGGTCTCGGCGGCAGGGTCTTGGGAAAAGTAGCCGATCATGAAGCGGCCGGGCGTGGTGACCGTGCCTTCATCCGGGCGCTCGTGGCCCGCGATGAGGCGGAACAGGGTGGTCTTGCCGGCCCCGTTAGGGCCCACGAGGCCCACCCGCTCGCCCGGATTGATCTGGAACGAGGCCTCCTTGAAGAGGTGGCGCTTGCCATGGGTCTTGGTGATTTTTTCGAAGGCGATCACCGAGCCATTGTCCCACAAACGAGAGACTCCTCCCGGAGACGGGAGGAGCCTCGGAAATACTTCGTCGCGATCAGTAGCGATAGTGCTCGGGCTTGTACGGTCCCTCGACCGGCACGCCGAGGTAGCCAGCCTGTTCGTTCGTGAGCTTCGTGAGCTGCACTCCCAGGTGCCGCAGGTGCAGGCTGGCAACCTTCTCATCGAGGTGCTTGGCCAGGACGTACACCTTCTTCTCGTAGTGGCTCCGGTTGGAATAGAGCTCGATCTGGGCCAGCGTCTGGTTGCTGAAGGAAGCAGACATCACGAAGCTGGGATGGCCGGTGGCGCAACCGAGGTTCAGCAAGCGCCCTTCGGCCAGAACCATCACGCTGTGGCCATCGGGGAACCGCCACTCGTCGTACTGCGGCTTGACGTTATGGCGTTCGATGCCGGTCACCTTGGCCAGGCCGGCCATATCGATCTCGTTGTCGAAGTGGCCGATATTGCCCACGATCGCCTTGTCCTTCATCCTGGCCATGTGTCCGGCCGTGATGATGTGATAGTTCCCGGTGGCCGTGATGAAGATATCGGCCGTGGCAACCACGTTATCCACCGTGTTCACCTCGTAGCCTTCCATCGCCGCCTGCAAGGCGCAGATCGGATCGATCTCGGAGACAATCACACGGCAGCCCTGGCCTCGCAGCGCCTGGGCGCAGCCCTTGCCCACCTCGCCGAAGCCGGCCACCACCGCGACCTTGCCGCCCAGCATGACATCGGTTGCCCGGCAGAGGCCGTCGACGAGCGAGTGGCGGCAGCCGTAAACGTTGTCGAACTTGCTCTTGGTCACCGAGTCGTTGACGTTGATGGCCGGGAACATGAGGCTGCCCTGCTCCTCCATCTGGTAGAGCCGGTGGACCCCGGTGGTGGTCTCTTCGCTGACGCCGATCATCGCGCTCGAGAGGCTCGACCAGCGCCGGGCATCTTTGGCCAGGTTCCTGCGAAGCAGCTCGAGAATGACGCCCCACTCCTCGGGATCCGACTCCGGTTTGAATGCCGGCACCTGACCTGCGAGCTCGAATTCCACGCCCTTGTGCAGCAGCAGGGTCGCATCGCCCCCGTCGTCGACGATCGACGTGGGGCCCTTGCCATCCGGCCACTCGAGGGCTTCGTTCGTGCACCACCAGTACTCCTCGAGCGTCTCGCCCTTCCAGGCGAACACCGGGATCCCCCGGGGATTTTCAAGGGTGCCGCCGCGTTCCGGCGTCCCGACGACCACCGCCGCAGCGGCGTGGTCCTGGGTCGAGAAAATGTTGCACGACACCCAGCGGACATCGGCCCCGAGCTCGGCCAGGGTCTCGATCAGAACGGCCGTCTGGATGGTCATGTGCAGGCTGCCCATGACGCGTGCGCCAGCCAGGGGTCGGCGATTCGCATACTCCTTGCGGATGGACATCAAGCCGGGCATTTCCTGCTCGGCGAGGCGGATCTCCTTGCGCCCGAACTCGTGCAAGCTCAGGTCGGCAACCTTGTAGGGGAGCCGTCCGGCCGCCACCGCGGCCTCGAACGGGTGGGATCCGGTGCTGACAGCGGTTGTCATGAGGCCTGTTCTCCTTTTTCTGCGGATGCGACAAACAAGTCGGGACCCTTGGCGCGGATGTCGGGCCCGAGCGCCACGACACGGATGTTCTTGAAGCCGGCGTCGCCCAGCAGGCCTTCGATCTGCGCGGCCGAAAAGCCCAGCCAGATGTGGCCCATCTTCTGCCGGTAGCTCTCCCGGTCGTGCGGCAGCATGTCGACCAGGATGAACCGACCCTTTGGCTTGAGTACCCGCATGACCTGGGCGATGACCCGCGCAGGCTCGGGAACCACGTGCAGGACCAGGGCCATCAAGGCACCGTCGAGCTGGGCGCTCGCCACGGGCAGGGCCTCGAGTTCGCCGTGGATGACCGCGACGTTCGGGAAGGCGCGGAGGCGCTCGCGGGCCGCAGCGAGCATGGGAGGCGACGCGTCGATCGCGACCACCTGGTGCACGAAGGGGGCCAGCGACGCGCTCACCTGGCCCGTTCCGCACCCGAGATCGCCCATGACCCAGTCCGGCGACGCCAGGGCGGCGAGCGCGCCGAGGTGGAACCGCTCTCCGAAGAGGTCGTCGCGCAGCCGATCCCACTGGCCCGCCGCCGAGGAGAAGAACTCCTGGGACCTGGCCCGGCGCTCCGCCAGGATCTGCTGCAGGCGGCGCCCATCCTGCTCGGCTCCGGGCGTTCTTTGCACCTCGTCGCGCACGATCGCCCACAGGCCCTGGGCTGCCTGGGAAAGCTCCGAACGGGGCATCGTGTAGAGGTTGCTGGCCCCCTCCGAACGGACCGAGACCCAGCCCGCATCCGACAAGACCTTCAGGTGGCGGCTCACGGTCGACTGCGGGAGCTGAGTGATGGCACAGAGCTCGGACACCGTCAGCTCCTGCGGATCGAGGAGCAGCAGCAACCGGCTACGCGTTGCATCGGCGATCACCCCGACGCGATCGAGAAGGGCCACGGAACGATCTGACAAGAAGACTATTTATCCATATATCCGGATGCGTGGATAATTTAAGCCGGTCGCGGCGGTCCCTGTCAAGCCGGAGCCCCCGGCGAGCGTTCGCTCGACGCGCCCATCGAGATCGATTTGGCGCCTCGCCTCGGCCAGGAGAGCGCTCCGGGTGCCAGGCCGTCTTCGCCATCCGGGACAACGATCAGATGTACTGCCCCGTGAGAGACCCCGCGGCAGCCTTGAGAGCGCTGGGAGTCCCCTCGAACACGACCTGACCGCCGCGGGTTCCGGCATCCGGTCCCAGGTCGATGACCCAGTCGGCGTGACGCACGACGTCCATGTTGTGCTCGATGACGATCACGGTATTCCCGGCGTCCACGAGGCGGTCCATGAGGGCCAGCAGTTGCTCGACGTCGGCCATGTGCAGGCCCGTGGTCGGCTCGTCCATCACGTAGAGGCCGCCCTTCTTGTGGAGCTCGCTGGCCAGCTTGAGCCGCTGGCACTCGCCGCCCGAGAGCGTGGATACTGGCTGGCCCAGCGTCAGGTAATCGAGTCCGACGTCACACAGGGCCTGCAGCTTGCGGGCGATCTCCTTTGGCTTGAAGTGCGTCAGGGCGTCCCCTGCGGTCATCGCCAGGACCTCGCTGATGTTGTGTCCAGCGAGCCGGTATTCCAGGACCTCGTCCCGGAAGCGCCGGCCCTCGCAGGCTTCGCACGGAAGCTTGACGTTTTCCATGAAGGCGAGGTCGGTGTAGATGACCCCAAGCCCCTTGCAGGCTTCGCACGCCCCCTTCGAGTTGAAACTGAACAGTCCAGCGTCGACCTTGCCGGCGGCGGCGAACGCCTTGCGCAGGTCGTCCATGAGGCCCGTGTAGGTGGCCGGCGTCGAGCGGATGTTGGCACTGACCGCGGACTGGTCGATGACGATCGCCCCGGGATGCGCCGGCAGGAAGGCCCCGTGCACGAGGGAGCTCTTGCCCGATCCCGCCACGCCGGTGATCACCGTGAGGACGCCCATCGGGACGTCCACGTTGACGCCCTTCAGGTTGTGGACCGAGGCGTTCCGTACCGGGAAGGAGGCAGTGGCCTTGCGGAAGGTCGGCTTGAGCGGACGCTGGCGGTCCAGGTGCTGGCCCGTCAGCGTTCGGGCTTGGTACAAGCCAGCGACCGGTCCCTCGTACACGACCTGCCCACCGCGGCTGCCCGCCGCGGGGCCCATGTCGATCACGTGGTCCGCGACCCGGATGACGTCCGGATCGTGCTCGACCACGACCACCGTGTTGCCCTTGTCGCGCAGCTTGGCCAGCAGCTCGTTCAGCCGGTGCACGTCCCGGGGGTGCAGGCCGACGCTCGGCTCATCGAACACGTACATCACGTCCACCAGGCTGCTGGCCAGGTGCTTGACCATCTTGACCCGCTGGGACTCCCCGCCGGAAAGCGAGTCCGTCTCGCGATCGAGGCTCAGGTAGTCGAGGCCGATGTCCACGACCGCCTGCAGCCGATCCGCGAGCGTGGCGAGAATCGGTCCCGCCGCGGGCTCGTCTAGCCCAGAGACCAGCTCCAGCAGTTCGCCGACACCCAGCGCCGCTAGCTCGGCGATGTTCCGCCCGGCGATCCGGCACGCGAGCGCGGCCTGGGAGAGCCGCGCCCCCCCGCAGGTCGTGCAGGGCTGCTGCGCCAGGTAGGGCTCGATCTGCTGGAGGGCGCGCTCTGAGATCGGGAACTTGGGATCGCGCCGGAGGAACCGGCGGTTGAATTTCTCGAGGATCCCTTCGTAGAAGCCGTAGGCCCCGTAGAGCTCGTGGTTCTTCTCGAGCTCCTCTTTGGGAGCCGAGCCGTGCAGGAGCAGATCCATCTCGGCGCGCGTGAAGTCCCGCAACTTCTTGTCGTTGTCGAAGAGGCCGGATCCCGCATACGCCCGTATATCCCCCTTGGTCCAGAACGGGATCGAGAGGGCGCCCTCGTTGAGCGATCGGTCCAGGTCGATGAGGCCCTCGACCTGGAGCCCTTGCAGTTCGCCCCGGCCCTCGCAGGTCAAGCACATGCCCTTGGGATCGTTGAACGAGAAGCAGGCCGCACTGCCCAGGTAGGGTTTGCCGCACCTCGAGAACAGCAGGCGCAGCACGGTGTAGATGTCGGTCACCGTTCCGACCGTGGAGTGCGAGCCGCCGCCCAGCCGATTCTGATCGACGATGACGGCCATCGGGAGGCCCTCGATCGAATCTGCATCGGGCCGCGGAAACTTGGGCAGGAAGCTGCGGACGAACATGCTGAAGTTCTCGAACAGCTGCCGCTGCGCCTCGGTGGCCAGCGTGTCGAACACGATCGACGACTTGCCAGAGCCGGAGACGCCGGTGAATACCGTGATCTGGCGCTTGGGGACGTCGATCG
>JAJXWQ010000003.1:0-59712 GCA_021781555.1 bacterium | reverse complement strand
TCGAGACGTTTTGGAGGTTGTTCTCGCGGGCACCGCGAATCCGGATCATTTCTCGCACCTGAGCCTCGCATCTGCTGAAAGCTGGCGTCCCGGGACGCCAAGGCCAGCGCTCTTGTTCTACAGATAGCAGCAGTTACCGGAGACCCGCCAGCACACACTCCAGACCGTCGCGGACTCTGCAGCTGGAGGGTCTCACCCCTTCGCCGTGCAACCGGGCTCCGTTTGACTCCTTGGGCCCGCTCGTCTCCACGCGAAACCGCTCCAACGGTGAGCTCTCCGGGGCCAACGCGGGTCGTCGTGAATCAGAGAGCCTGGTTGCGGATCGAAGCGTCGGGAAACGCGCCCCGAACCGCCAGCGCGAAGGGGCGATCGGCGACCACGACGTGATTCACGAACCAGCCCTTGAGCCAGTCGATCAGGTCCGTGTCGACCTTCCGCCAGCCCGAAGCGACCTCCGAGGCGAGGACCGCGAGTTCCTTGCGGAGCTTGTGGTGCCAGGCCCGGTGGTGGTCAGCCTCCGGATAGTGGACCTCGGGAAAGAGCGCTTCCTCGGTCGCGAAGTGCTGCACGGTCACGGCGACCAGCTCGCTGAACAACTTGCCCGTGACTTCGGGATCCGCACCCCCGTCCACAGCTTGATGCAGGTCGTTGATGAGATCCGTCATCGCCCGGTGCTGGGCGTCCAGAAGAGCCACCCCTACCTCGAGCTCTTCGTTCCACTCCAGAGCCGGCTTGCGTTCTTTCCCTCGCACGAGTCCATTCTACGGCGCCGGTGGGGGGCTGGAGCCGGTGTGAGGATCCCGGGGAGGTATCGATTTGCAAAGGTCCGAAGCATGACATCGGTGGGTCGCTTCGGGTGGGACGTCACGGGGAGCGGCCGCGGTAGCGTTTCTCGTCCCCGGCCAGGGGGGCTGGCCAGGACCTGGAAAACCCGGCCGCGTGGGGCCGCGTGGCAAAACCCGATCTCGAGGTGCTAGGATTGACCCTGCCTGGAGGAGTGGTAGAGCGGTTTATTGCGCCGGTCTTGAAAACCGGAGAGGTGCAAGCCTCCGCGAGTTCGAATCTCGCCTCCTCCGTACCGGACCCTGCGGGAACGTCCTTCGCGGGGTCCTGGCTTTTCTCGAGCGGCCCGGCCGGATGCCGCCCGGCTCGCCCCGTTCTCGCCTGGCCGGGGATCGAGTCCGAGGAGTCAAGCGGGGCCCGGTTGCGCAGCGCAGCGGGACCCGTTGCAACCGCAATGGCAAGAAGGTTAAATCTCGGCCGTTTCGATTAGCCTTGCGTTCGGACACCTGCGCCGGGGCAGGCCGACCGCCGATGACGATCTTGTCAAGGACTGACTGGCCTCTGGGCCGGTGCTTCGAAGGAGAGAAGAGAACGTGTCGATTGGCGCTATTTCGAGCCAAACGGGCGGTGTCCAGAGCTTAGGCGCCCAGCAGCAAGCGGCCCAGGCCAGCGGGGTCTCGATCACGGATCCCGATGGCGATGGGGATACCGAAGCCACGGAGAGCGCGGCTGCTCGCGCCCAGGAAGCAGGCAAGGGCCTGAACGTAAACCAGTTCGCTTAGGCCTTTTGCAGTTTGAACGGGGCCCTCTGCGCGGTTGCTTCGCTGCGCAACCGGGCCCCGTTTGACTCATCGGGCTCGATCCAGTCAAACCGGGAGCACTCTAGGGTTCGAAGCTCCTGGCCTGCCGGCGGAAGTCGGGGGCCAGGAGCTTTTTTCAGGCCGCTACCGGCCGGATGGCTCAGGTCGCCCTGAAAATGGCACGCGAGCTCCTTCAGTTGGAAAGACGCGCCAATTTCCAGGCGGACTGGGCTGCGGCAGGCAGATGATTCATGTGCTTCAGGAAGGTCACCAGTTCCCAGATCTGCCGCTTTTTGAGCGAATCGCCGAAGGACGGCATACCCGTCATGCGAATGCCGTGGGCGATCTTCCAGTAGGTGACGCCGGGTGGGTCGTCCTCCACCCCGTGAGAAGCCAGCTGAGGCGGACGCTGGTAAAGACCTTTGGCGACCATGGAGGCATGACCGTTGGCAAGGCCATGGCAAACCGCGCAGCCTTGCTTGTACAGGGTGAGGCCCGCCAGCAGGTTTTGTTGCGTCGGAGCCACCGGATCGGCAGCCCTCGGAGCCAGGCGGTTGATGGCCGCGTGCAAGGCATGCTTGGCCATGAAGGTCTCGATCGGGCCCGGACGAGTGTCCGCATTCACGGGGACGAAGCCACCCACGATCACTCCGTAGGCTCCAAGCGCCCCGACCAGCACCAGGGCCGCGCCCCCGGCAAGAAACGATTTCATCTGCAACTTTCAGTGCTCCTTGTTCATCGTCAGCCGGTAGAAGCTTACCCGGATGACCCGATCCTCTAGCGACCGGGGATCCGGCACCCGGTCACAGCCTCAAGGCTCTGGCTGGCTGGCGCCTGGCAGCTCCCGGCACGGCCCCGAACCGCTGGAAGCGGGTTCGATCCCCCTGGCCTCGAGGGTTGCCAGCAAGTCCACGATGAGGATCGGGCCCGCTTCGTCGAGGGCGATCGCCTGCAAACCCTCGAGCGAGCACCCCGCGGTCACGAGTGCGGGCAGGCCGAAGATGCTAGCTGCCGGGATCGAGGCGAGTTCCGCGGGCCCCGTCACCTCGACGCCGAACTCGCTGGCTCCGATTTGCAGCTGGCAGCGGGAACGTTCACCGGCGGCGCCCTCGGGGGGAACCCCCTCGCCTGCGGCCGGCAAGCCGAGCAGGGCCTCGATCGGAGTGAGCGCCGCGGCCGAAAGAAGCTCTTGCGAACCCAGCAGGCGGTGGACCTGGCGGGTCTCGACGGCCATGCGGAAGCCGCCGCAACGAAAGCTCACGACCTCGAGCCGGTAGGCCTCGATCGGCAGGTGGCGGCCGCCGGTGCCATCAGCGCAGGCCTGCAAGGAGGTCCTCGAAGATCCGGTCCAGGTCGAGAACGTGGACCGGATGCCCCCGGAAGTCCACGATTCCGAGCAAGAACGCCTTCATCCGGTCCGATACGGCCGCCGGGGGCGCGTGCACGGTCGCAAGGGGAACATCCAGTACCTCTTCGACGCGATCGACGCGGATCCCGCTGCGCAGGGCCGGGGTCTGCCCGATCAGGATGCGGGAGCGCTTTCCTGCCAGGGCTTCGCCAAGACCGAGAAGCGGGCGCAGTCGAATGAGAGATTCGAGCGTCCCGCGGACGTTCATCACGCCTTCCAGCAGCGCCGGGCAGCAAGGGAGGAAGAAGACGGGCGTCTCGGCGAGGACTTCCCGGATCTTCTCGCCCACGAAGGCACACCAGAGGTCGTCCAGGGTGAACACGACGAGCTTGATCCTCGGGCCATCGACGTCGATGACCTGCCCGGGTTGAGCCTGCCGGACGGCGAGAATCCGTTCGAGCGGAGCGCTTTCAGACATCAATCTTTCTCTGGATCCGCTGGCTGCATCGCAGCCTTGCCGGCTGCCTCGATCCGGGCGGTGCAGGCCGCCAGCTCGTGCAAGGTCGCGGCGGCGGCCTGCCGGCGCTGGTCCGGTGTCAGGCTCTTGAAGGACGCCATCAGCTCCGTACCGATCGCCCCCTCGGAGCTTATCTGCGGCAGTCCCAATGTCGCGGCGGTACCACGCATGCTGTGAAAAGCGCGGTGCAGGTCCGCGACGACCACCTCGGCGTCGGGGTCGGCGGCCAGGGCGGAGCTCAGTTTCTGGAGGGTCGCCAGGGCCTCCGGAAGCCTGGCAAGGTAGGCATCCTGTAGCTTTTTCAGCTTCTCGCGCAGAAAAGCCGAACCCTCGGTCTTCGTGTCGATGTCGCGGCTCACCAGGAACCACCCTTCGAAAGAGCAACCCGCCGGGGCCTTTCGGGACGGCCGCACGAGCAGCTCATGGCCGCCTGGCCGCGAGCACGTCGGCGATCGCCTGGCCGAGCGTGCTCTCGAGGTCGAAGTCCTTGCGGACGCACGCATCGAGGCCGGGTTCGCTTGCCCTGAGGGCCTGCGGGTCGTCGCCGCTGAGCAAGACGAAGGGCCGTTCATCCCCCCGGGCTCGCAGGGCCTGAAAGCATTGCAGACCGCTGATCCCGGGCATGTTCATGTCCGACACCACCAGCTCGAGGCTCGGATCGGTCGAGAGCACCTCGAGGGCGGCCGTTCCGCTCTCGGCCTGAACCGCCTCGAAGCCGGCATCCTCGAGGACCGCCGCCGTCATCTCGGCGGCCAGGGGGTCGTCATCCACGACGAGAACTCGCATCCGCCTGTCCTTTCAACCCAGAAGAGCCCGCAAGGTGTCGACGAGGCTGCCCTGGTCGAACTCGCCCTTGACGATGTAAGCGTCGGCGCCGACCTCGATGCCCCGGCGCTTGTCTTCCTCCTTCTGGCGTGAGGTGATGAGGAGGATCGGGGTGGACCGGTAGCGCTCGTCGGCGCGCAGCGTCGCCGTGAGGGTGAAGCCGTCCAGGTGCGGCATCTCGACATCTGTGAGAACAGCGTCGAACTGGCGCTCCAGGGCCTTTTGCAGCCCGTCGCGGCCGTCCTCTGCAAGCGTGACGTCGTAACCATGCGCCTCGAGCACGTCCTTCTCGATCTCGCGCGTGTTCCAGGAGTCATCGATCACCAGGATCGACAAGCGCCCGGTTTCGCCAGCGCCGCCCGGGCGGACGTCGAGGCGCGCCTGCCCGGCCATCGCCAGCAGGGCCTGGGCGCTCAGGATGCTCACCAGGTGCTTTTGTCCGGTCACCACCATGCCCGAGACCAGCGCCATTCCAGCCAGATGCGGCGGCAGGGGTTTGATCACCATGTCGTGCTCGTCCACCAGGGCGTCGACCGCCAGGGCGAGCTTTTCGTTCCGCACCTGGACGATGACCAGCAGGAGGCCGCCCCCGGGATGCGCCCCGCCTGCCAGGGGTGAGGCCTGAAGCCGTCTGCCCGGCTCGGGCAGGGACAGCAAGGTTGCCAGGCCGAGTACCGGGACGATCTCGTTGTCCAGGACGATCGCCTTCCGGTCGCCGACCAGGACCAGACGGTCTGCCGGGACGCGCAGGAGGTGGGCTACCTGCTGCGCCGCGAAGCCCAGGATCTCGCCCCCGGCCTCGACCAGCAGGACGCGCATGACCGCCAGCGACAGGGGCAGGCGCAGGATGAAGCTGGTGCCCTTGCCCGGCTCCGTCTCGATCCGGATGCTGCCCTGCAGATCGTCGACGATGCACCTCTTGACCGCATCCATCCCGACCCCGCGGCCCGAGATGTCGGTGATGATCGGCTGCGTGCTGAAGCCGGGGCGGAAGATGAGATCGAGGGCCTGGTCGTCGGAGAGGGCGGTCGCCTGATCGGCCGTCATCAGACCCTTGCGGACGGCCTGCTGGCGGATGGCCTCGAGGGACACTCCGGCCCCGTCGTCGCCGACCTCGATGGCGACACCGCCGGCATCCTGGCGGGCGGTCAGGCGGATCGTGCCGTAGCCGGGCTTGCCCAGGCGTTGCCGGGTCGCGGGATCCTCGATGCCGTGGTCGACGGCGTTACGCAGGAGATGGACGATGGGATCCCCGAGGCGATCGATCAGCTGGCGGTCGAGTTCGATCTCGGCTCCGCTGACGACGCATTCGACCTCCTTGCCCAGCGAGCGCCCGAGGTCCCGGACGAGGCGCGGTGCGGAGTCGAAGACCATGCCCAGCGCCAGCATGCGCATGACGAGGGCTTTGCCGTGAAGCTCCTCCATGAGCAGTTCTTGCGCGAGGACATCGTCCTTCAGGTCGCGGCCGAACTTGCGTAGGCTGCCCGAGAGGGCGACATCGTCTCCCGCTGCCAGGAGTTCGAGATCCCGCGCTCGCAGTCGCTCGATCTGGTGCAGATCCTGGAGCCGCTGCCGCAGACGAGCGTGGCTCGACACGACCTCCCCGAGGAGCTTGATCAGCTCATCGAGCTTGGCCAGCGAGACCCGGACGGTGTCGGGCGACCTGAAGCCCACCTCCGGAGCGGTGCCGCTGGCCGCGGCGAGCTTTCCGGGCAGGCCAGAGTCAGGCGGGCTGGCGGCGGGAACGATCGCCTCCTGCGGGCCAGCACCGGGTGCGGAGAGCGCCGCCACGAGGTCGGCGCACAGCACCTGGTCGAGGTCTCCTGGATCCGCACCCGATTCGATGCCTTCGATCAGGGCGGCAAGGCCATCGACGGCGCGGGTCAGCAGGCGTCCCAGCTCGGGCGAATACGCCAGTCCCTGGTCTCGCATGGCGCCGAGCACGTCTTCCAGATGATGGGCCGTCTGGCTGATGCTGACGAACTTGAGCATCCGCGCCGAACCCTTGACCGTGTGAGCCGACCGGAAGATCGCGTTGAGGTTCTCCTGGTCTGCCGGCGCGGTCTTGAGTCCGGCCAGGCCCTCCTCGATGCGGCGGATGTGCTCGCGGGCCTCCTCTACGAACCGGGCGGTGAAACGTTTGGCATCAAAGGCCACGGCTCATCGCTCCGCGACCAGGGGATCGGTCGCCAGGCCGGCCCGCCGCTCGCACAGGGCCCGGGCGTCCGCGACGGGAAGATCGAGGGGAAGCGTGAGCCGGCCATCGGGATCCGGATCCGAGGCGAGCTGCCGGAGGGCGATCCGGTACTCCCGCCGGGCTTGCGCGCCGGCGGTCGAGTGGAGGATTCCCGCCAGGAGGTAGTGAGCGGGCCAGCAATCGGGCCTGGAGTAGATGACGGCCTTCAGCGCGGAGACGGCGGCACGGGCGTCGTTCTTGCCCTTGGCGGCAAGGGCGAGCACCCAGTGGGCGTCGGCCGACCAGCTGTCGCGGGCGAGGGCCTCGGCCGCCAGCTCCTCGGCCTCCTCGAAGCTCCGCAGGTGGATCTGGATGTGGCCTTCCAGCAAGAGCAGGTCCAGGTCTTCGGGGGACCGAGCGCGCCGGGCCCGGATCTCGTCCAGGGCCTCGCGGAGGCGCTTGGCGCGGATGAGCTGGCGGACGGTCTCGCGGGCGCTCGAAGACGCAAGGGGCTCGGCCGCTATGCCCGGCGCTATGGCGGCAGCAGGCTCCAGCTGCCCAGGGGCGGGTTGCGCGGGAGCCACCGGGGGTTCCGGGGCCGGGTGCGCTGCGGGCGAGCGCGCCGCAAAATAGAACTGTTCGTCCTCGGACACGAGCTCGAAGACGCCCAGATCGTTGGCGAGGGTCTCGGCCGTGCCCACGAAAAGGTACCCGCCCTCGCGCATGGCGCCGCGCAGGGTGCGCTGGACCTGTGCGAGCGTGGGATGGTCGAGGTAAATGGAGACGTTCCGGAAGAACACGACGTCGATGTCGGTCAAACCCGTGGCCGGCCAGTCCATCAGGTTCAGCGGGAGGAACTCGACCAGCTGCCGGATCTCGGGCCTCAGGAGCCAGGTCTGCGAAAAGGTGGCCGAAAAGTGGCGCGCGCGGAGTTCGGGAGGCATGCTCCGGAACGAGAAGTCCCGATACTCGCCCTTGCGGGCCTTTGCGAGGGCCGCCGGGTCGATGTCGCCGCCGACGATCGAAACCAGGCTCCCCACCGCGGGGCCGAACCGATCGAAGAGCGCCATCGCGATCGAATAGGGTTCCTCACCGGTCGAGCATCCCGCGCTGAGCAGGCGCACCGGGAGCTCCGGTACCCGCCGACGGGCGAGCAGGTCGGGGAGCAGGCGATCGACCAGCAGCGCGATCTGCTTGGGGTCGCGAAAGAAGTAGGTTTCCTTGACGGTCAGCAAGGCGAGCAGCGCATCGAACTCCTCGGCCGAGGCCAGCAGCCTTGCGTAGTAGCGCGAAGTCGATGCCGATCCGGTGGCCTCGAGCCGCCTCGCCACCGCCAGCGCCAGGCGACCCTGCGCCGCCTCGTCGAGGCCGAGGCCCGTGCGCCGCTTGACCAGTTCTCCAACCGGCCTCAGATCGAGCGGCCGCGGTTCCATCAGCGGACCGGGTTCTTGAGTCGCGCGGTGGCGTCTTCGACCAGGCGCACCATCTCGAGGGCGATCTCCGGCAGGCCCACGACCTTGCGGATCGAGCCATTGGCAATGGCGACCTGGTTCATGCCGAAAACGACCGACGACGCCTCGTCCTGGGCGATCGTCGTGCCGCCGCCCGCCTTGATGGCCTCCATACCGTTCGCCCCGTCCTGACCCATTCCTGTGAGAATGATGCCGACGCTCCGCGGGCCGTACGTGGCCACGACGCTCTCAAGGAGGGCGTCGCAGCTGGGCCGGTAGATGTCGGTGTCCTTGAGGACCTTGAACGCGATCTTGCCTGCAGCGGTGACCGTCATGTGGGCCTCGGACGGGGACATGTAGACGACTCCCGTCGCGAGCGCTTCGCCGCCCTCGGCCAGCTTGACGGGCAGCCGGGACACCGTGGCCAGCCACTTTGCCATACCCGCTGCGAATCCGGGCGCGATGTGCTGTGCGATGAGGATGGGGCTGCCGAAGGTAGGTGGCAGTTGCCCGAGGATGCGTGCCAGGGCCTGCGGACCGCCGGTCGACGAAGCGATCGCGAAGACCGGTCCCTGGGTGCCGGAACCCGGTGCCGCGGGCATCAGCGGTGCGTCGACGATCCGTGCGCCCAGGCGCAGTACGTTGACGTGCGTGATGACGGGAACGCTCGCGACCATCTTCGCCTTGTCGAGGAAGACCTGGATCTCGGCTTCGCTGGTGCCGGGCTTGTCGACGACGTCCACCGCGCCGCGGGAGATCGCCGCATAGGCGTTCTGAGCGTTGGCATAACCGCTGACGACGAGGATCGGCACCGGGTTCGAGCTCATGATCTGCTCGATGGCCTCGATGCCGGTGAGAACCGGCATTTCGAGGTCCAGCGTCACGAGATCGGGGCGCTGGGTTCTGGCCAGGTTTACCGCATCGCGCCCGTCGATCGCCTCGGCAACGATCTCGAAGATCGGATCGCTTTCGAACATGCTGACGAGCATGGCGCGCGTGACCGGACTGTCCTCGGCCACGAGCACCCGGATCCTGTCGCCCGCCCCCCGCGGCATCTGCTAGCTCCTCGTCACGCCGGCGGCCCGGTCCGAGACCAGCCCGGCCGACTTCTCGGCGGCATCTGCGATCTTCGGGCCAGCGACGCGGCGAGGGGTGTTCACGCGGAACCGCTCCACCTGGAAGTCGAGATCCGACGACAGGCTCGCCATGTTGCGGCTGACCTCCGACAGCTGGGTCATACCGTCGGCAGTCTGATTGCTCGCGCTGACGATTTCCCGCAAGGCCACGACCACCTGGCTGGCAGCGGTTTTTTGCTGCTGGGTTGACAGCGAGATCTGCTCGGCCGCCCCTGCGGTCTTGCGGGCGGCCGCCACCAGCTCGCCCAGGCGGTCGGCCGACTCGGTCGCAGCAGCCATCCCCTCGACCACGCTGGCCGTGCCCCGTTCCGAGGTGATGACGAGCCGGCTGATCGAGCCCTGGATCTGGTTGACCTTGCCCTCGATCTCGCTGGTGGAATCGGTGACACTGTCAGCAAGACGGCGGATCTCGGCGGCGACCACGCCGAACCGCCGACCGGCCTCGCCGGCGCTGGCCGCCTCGAGCGCGGCGTTGAAGGCGATGAGCCGGGTCTGGTCCGCGATCGCATTGATGATGGCCATGACCTTGCTGATCTCCTTGGATGCGTCGCCGAGCGCCAGGATCTCCTTGAGGTTGTTCTGATTCTCGAGATGGATGCCCGCCATCTTGCCGCTGAGCTGTTCCATCGCCTCGGCGCCCTTCTTGCTGCTCTCCCACGTCACGCGCGCGGTGTCAGCGACGAGCCCGGAGTGCTCGGAGATCTGGAACGAAGATGCCGATAGCTCCTCCATCGTCGAGGTGATCTGGGCGACCGAGGCCGACAGCTCGCTCGAGATCACCGATTGATTCTCGACCGACTCGGCGATCGTCGTCGCTCCGGTGTGGACGGCCTTGGCGGCGAAGGCGGCGTCGGCCACCAGGCTGCTCAGACGCTCGAGCATCGTCTTGATGGCCAACCCGAGGCGGTCGTGCTCGGAAACCGCCCGGACCTCGACGGTGAGATTGCCCCTGGCGATCTCGTCGGCCGCATCGGCGATCTCGACCAGATGCTCACGCACGGCCACCAGGGCCCGCGCCATGGCTCCGATCTCGTCCCCGCGATCGTCCCCCGGAATGTCGATATCGACCCGGCCCTCGGCCAGGTTCGTCAGCTGTAGCGAGACGCTGCGCAGCGGGCCCGTCACGCCGGTCGTGATCCAGATCGACACCGCGATGCCGACCACGATCGACAGGAGCCCCAGAGCGGCCAGGCGAATGGCTTGTTGCCTGAAGATACGGTCGGCGTCGGTGACCCAGACTCCGGTCCCGATCACCCAGCCCCACCGGGGGATGCCTGCCACATAGGAGACCTTGGGCCGCGGCGAAATCTTCGCGAGCTCGTTGGACCAGGTGTAGTGGTAGAAGCCGCCGCCATGCTTGCGGACGACATCGATCATGTCGGGGAAGATGAGATGGCCTGCCGGAACAAGCTGCCCCGATGCGGTCTTGGCCAGGCGGGAGCAGTCTCGCAGCTTGAGCAGATTCTGGCCGACGAGGGCGTGGTCGGCCGGGTCCATGAGCATGGTGCCGGCCATGTCATTGACCCAGAAGTAGTCGTTGCCATCGTAGCGCACCCGGGAGAGGGCGCCGAGGACCTCGCGCTGGGCCTCGGCCTGCGAGCGGCCGGCGCGGGCCGCCTCCGACGCGATGGCTTCCACCAGGGTTCTGGCGATCTCGACGTGCTCGCGGATCCTGCTCTGGCGATCGGCCAGCAGCGTCTGGTGGAGCTGGGTCAGCGAGACGACGGCGTAGGCGATGAACCCGAGCACCCCGACGAGCACCACGAGGAACAGGCGGTAGCCGATCCGAACGTTGGAAAAGCGCATGCCCTCTCCTTGAGCTCGGGGGCCCGACGCCGATCCCCGGTAGCCGCTCGATTATGCCATACTAGAATAGGTGTACGAGGTCGCCGAGGGTCCGTGGGTGCGCGATGTGGCCGATCCGCACCGAGGCCAGGCCCGGCTGCCGTGCGAGGAGGCTCGAGATGAAGAAGGTTCTCGTCATCGACGACGAGCTGGACATCCGTGCCGTCGCACAGCTCGCCCTCGAGGATTTCGCCGGCTGGGAGGTCCGTCTGGCAAGTTCGGGGAAAGAGGGTATCGCCATGGCCACCGAGAGCCGGCCGGATGCCATCTTGCTGGACGTCATGATGCCGGAGATGGACGGGCCGGCCACGCTCAAGGAGCTGCGGGCGCAGCCCGCGACCGGCGACATACCCGTCGTGCTGCTCACGGCCAAGGTGCACGAGGGGCACGGCGGCGGTCTGGCGGACCTCGGGGCCGATGGCGTCGTCGCCAAGCCCTTCGATCCATTCTCGCTGGCTGGGCAGATCTCCAGGTCCCTGGGCTGGGAGGAGTGACGAGCCGAAGTTCATGGCAAGCATTCTCCTGGCCGGGTTGCCCGAGGCCCTCGCGGGTTTTCTCGAGGAGCGGCTCGAAGCTTGCACGCTCGCTACGTGTCAGACCGGGGGCCGAGCGCTCGAGCTCTTGCGCGACCAGAGCTTCGACGTTCTGGTCGCGGATGCCGAGACCGGCGATCTGGATGTCGGGGACCTGCTAGCTCAGGTCAAAGCCCTCGGAGCGGTTCCCCGTCACGTATTTTGCTACGTTACGGCGGCCCATCTCGCGGGCCATGGCCAGCGCTTATCGTCCGGTCACGGAGCTCTGCTCTTGCTGCGTCCGCTCGATCGCCAGGAGCTGCTGAGGCGGATCGCCCAGGCTCTGGCGATCGAGCCAAAGCTCATCTCGGGCGAGGGGCGGGATGGCTTGCTCGCCAAGCTCTGGCAGAAGTTCCGGCCCGGTGCCTTCGAGCGTCTGGCCCTCGTCGACGCGGCCGCTGCCGGCTTGTTGCGAGGCGATCTGGCTTTGGCGGATCGGCGCGAGGCCGAGCGCGCCGCGCACAAACTCGCCGGTTCGGTGGGTACCTATGGCTTGCTGGAAGGCTCGCAGATCGCCCGGCGGATCGAGCGCTTGCTCGAGGGCGAGGCGCCGGTCGCTCAGACCGATATCCTCTTGCTCTGCGATCTCGTCGAGGCCCTCAGGTTCGAACTCGAGCAGACGCCGGCGGCTCCAGCCGAGGATCCGGGCGGGCCCACGACGGGATCCTTGCCGGTGATCCTGGCGTTAGAGGGGGAGGTCGAGGCGGATGCCTTATGGCAGGCCGAGCTGAGTTCCGCGGGCTTTGCCGTCAGGATGGTCCGGGATCTGTCGTTGGCTCGGCAGGCCGTGGATTCGAATCCGATCGACGCCGTGCTCCTCGAGCTGCGGCCCACCGAGGGGGCGTCGGAGGCCCTCGGGTTTCTGGCCGAGATGCGGAGCCGGGTCCCGCCTGTGCCGATCGTGGTCCTCTCCGACAGCGCCGACCTGGCCGATCGCGTGGAGGTGAGCCGCCTGGGTGGTGGCGTGTTCTTGCCCAAGCCGGCGTCCACGGCGCGGATCGTGGCGGCCCTGAACCGCGCGATCGGGGAACGGTTGCACCCGAGCGCGCGGGTGCTCTCGGTGGATGACGATCCCTCGATCCTCGAGGCCATCGTCCATGGGCTTGCCCCCATGGGGTTGTCGGTGCGCACGCTCGACGATCCCCTGCGTTTCTGGCAGACCCTGCAGGAGTTCCAGCCCGACCTCATCCTGCTCGATATCGACATGCCAGCGGTGAGCGGGATCGATCTCTGCCGCGTGCTCCGTGCCGATCCGGACTGGATCCAGGTCCCGGTGGTCTTCCTCTCGGCGCGCAGGGATGCCGAGACCATCTCGACTCTCTTCAAGGTGGGGGGCGACGATTACCTCAGCAAGCCCATCGTGGCCCTCGAGCTCGGCAACCGGGTCCGGAGCCGACTCGAGCGCTATCGCCTGCTCCGCTCGGCCGCCGAGACCGACGCCCTGACGGGCTTGATGAACCGGCGCAAGGTCGAGCAGACGGTCGCCCACTACCTCACCCTGGCCAGCCGGACGCAGCAATTCATCGGTTTCGTCCTGATCGACATCGATCACTTCAAGGCGATCAACGATCGCCACGGCCATGGTACGGGAGATCAGGTCCTGCGGCGGCTTGGCCAGGCCATGTTGCAGGAGTTCCGGGGCGAGGACATCGTGGCCCGCTGGGGTGGCGAAGAGTTCTTCCTGGCCATGTACGGCGCACCCAAGGAGCAGACGGTCCGGCGCCTGGAGCGTTTCCTGGCGGATTTCAACCAGGTTGTCTTCCAGGGTTCCGACAACGAGACCTTCCACGTGAGCTTCAGCGCCGGGGTGGTCGAGTTCCCGGGCGATGGCAAGGAGCTCGGCACGCTGGTCGAAAAGGCCGACCAGGCGCTCTACGCGGCCAAGGCAGCCGGGCGCTCCCAGGTCCGGTCCGCGCTCGGGAAACCGGCAGATCCAGCGGCCTCGGGACCCCACGATGCCGAGGTCGATATCGTGGTGGTGGACGACGACGAGTCCCTGAGCACGCTGCTCCTGCATGCGCTCCAGACCCAAGGGCACCGGGTGCGCTGGTTTGCCGACGGGGAATCTGCCGCGCAGTGGCTGCTGGGTCGGCCGCTTTCCGGACTGCCGCGGGTGGTGGTGCTCGATGTCGGCCTTCCCGGCCTCGACGGTTTATCCCTGCTCCAGCGTCTGGGCAGCCAGGGGGCGCTCAAGGTCACGCAGGTGGTGATGCTGACCGCTCGGACGAACGAGCGGGAAGTCATCCGGGCCCTCGATCTGGGGGCGGTCGACCATGTCGCCAAACCCTTCAGCCTGCCCGTGCTCCTTCACAAGCTTCGCGCGCTCCTGGCGACGCCCGCGCCGGTATAGGGTGCTCCCGGTTTGAAGGGATCGGGCCCGTGGGGCCAGACGGGGCCCGGTTGCCGGGTGCCGCGGACCCGTCCAGGCGCAAAGAGGTCTTGGCAGGACGGCGGCTTGAGGTGAGCCATGGAATTCATCGCGCTGCTCCGTGAGGTTCTGGCCGGGGAAGGCGGTGCCCTGGTAGCCCTGGTCAGCGCCGGGGCTATCCACGGCGCGTGGCAAGGGCACGCCGAAGGTCGGCGGCGGCAATTCGACACCAAGGCTCAGCAACTGATCCTCGGCCTGCTGACTTCATCCGACCCCGCAGATGCCAAGGCGGAACTCGAGCGCTGGCCGCTCGCTGCGCAGGTCCGGACCCTGGACCTGCTGGAGCGAAGCCTCGCCGGTCAGGCCTCGGTCGCAGAGGAGATCGCCAGGCATCTCGGGCTGGAGCAAAGGGCCTTGCGCCTCTGCTCGAGTCGATCCTGGCGGAGCCGCCTGAAGGGCGTGCGCCTGGCGTCGGTCTGGGGCGGGCTTGCGGGCCTGCGGGGGGAGTTGCTGGGCGATCGCCACCCCCTGGTGCGCGCCGAGGTCGCATCCTGGTCGGCCGGAGATCTGGACCCCCTGTCCTTGCGCCGGTTGTTCTCGATGCTTGCGGATCGCGATGGTTACTCCCGGTTTGCAGCCCAGGACGCGCTCCTTTCGGCGGGCCGGGCCATCGTCGAACCGCTTGCCGAGTACCTGGCCAACGTCAGCGTCGAGGCGGGCAACGAGGCGGTCGTACCGTGCCTGGAGATCGCTGCGGCTGTCGCCGATCCGCGCCTCTTGGCGCCGGCCTTCCGGTGGTGTGGAGAGGCGATCGTGGAGGCCCGGGCCGCGGCGGCTCGCCTGGTGGGGACGATCGGTGGCGAGGAAGCGGCCCGGAAGCTGCAGGACCTGCTCGAGGATCCCGAGGGAAGCGTGGTGGCCAGGGCCGCGGAGTCGCTCGGCCGGCTTCGCTTCTGGCCTGCTGCTGGCCAGCTTGCGGGTCTCTTGCGGAGCCGGCAGTGGGAGGTGCGTCGCGCTGCCGCCCTGGCCCTGCGACAGCTGGGGAGTCCTGGACAGATCCTCTTGCGCCAGGCCTTGAGGGACGCTGACGCCTTCGCGGCCGACATGGCCCGGCAGGTGCTGGACCTGCCGCCAGTGGTGGCGGGCTGAAGTGCTGGTGGGGCTGATGGAAGCGACCGGAGTGCCTGCCTGGCAGCCGGTGGCAGGGCTGGACTGGCACGCCGGTGGGTTGCTGGCGACGGCGACCGCTGCGATGAAAGAGGCCCCGGCCTTGGCGTTGGTCCTTACCCTGACCTATTTCCTGGCGATCAACGCCTTCTACCTGGTGCTCCTGGTGATGGCGGCCCTCGAGATGGCGGCCCAGCGTTTGCGAGCTGAAGGCCGGGCCGGGAGGCGGTTGCTGTCCTCTCCGGTCGCCCCGTCCATCAGCCTGATCGCCCCGGCCTACAACGAGGAGGTCACGGTCGAGGAGAGTTTGCGGTCCCTGCTGGCTCTCAACTATCCCA
Source organism: bacterium (assembly GCA_021781555.1). GTDB lineage: Bacteria > Cyanobacteriota > Sericytochromatia > S15B-MN24 > VGJW01 > JAJXWQ01. Next base: position 44,386 of record JAJXWQ010000003.1, on the reverse strand, counting down.
ATCTCGAGGTCATCCTGGTCAACGACGGCTCTCGCGATCGCACCATGGACGTGCTGACCGAGCGGTTCGACCTGGTGCCCGTCCACCCGATCTTCCGCCGGGTCGTGGAGTCAAAGCCCGTGCGCGGCATCTACCGATCGAAGACCTTCGCGCCGCTGGTGGTGGTTGACAAGGAGAACGGCGGCAAGGCCGACGCGCTGAACGCCGGGCTCAACCTGGCCTCGAGCCACCTGGTCTGTGCCATCGACGCCGACACGTTGATCGAACTGGATTCCCTCCTGCGGATGGCCCGTCCCTTCATCGAGTCCCCGGATCTCCTGGCCGCCGGCGGCACGATCCGCGTTGCCAACGGCTGCATGGTGCGGCACGGACGCGTGGTGGAGGCGCACGTGTCGAGGCGGCCCCTGGAGGGCTTCCAGACCGTCGAATACCTGCGTGCCTTCCTGTTCGGCAGGCTGGGCTGGAACCGGCTGGGCGGGAACCTGGTGATCTCCGGGGCGTTCGGGCTCTTCCGGCGCGATGCCGTGCTGGCCTGCGGCGGCTACCAGCACGATACGGTGGGGGAGGACATGGAGCTGGTCTTGCGCCTGCGGGCCCGGGGCTACGAGAGCGGCGGCCCGAGCCGCGTAGATTTCGTGCCCGATCCGGTGGCCTGGACCGAGGTCCCCGAGACCACGCGCGTGCTCGGCCGCCAGCGCGATCGCTGGCACCGTGGCCTGGCGGACGTGATGTGGCGGTACCGGCGCGCTTGCCTCAACCCCAGGTACCGGGCGATGGGGCTCGTCGCGATCCCGTACTTCCTGTTTTTCGAGCTGCTCGCCCCGCCGATCGAGGCCGTCGGGCTGGTGGGCCTGGCGATCGGAATCGCGACACGCTCGATCGACTGGTCTTTCGTGGCGCTTTTCTTTGCCGTGGCCTATGGCCTGGGGATGATCTTGACCGTCGGCGGCCTCTTGCTAGAGGAGTTCGCATTCCATCGCTATTCCACCTGGCAAGACCGCGGTCTGCTCCTGCTCTGGGCCGCGCTCGAGGATTTCGGCTACCATCAACTGACGGTCTGGTGGCGCCTCAAGGGCCTGTGGAAGTTCCTCCGCGGCCGGCGCGACTGGGGGGCGATGGAACGTCGAGGGCTGGGGCGGCCGGCGGCCTGAGATTTAGGCCTTTTGCAGTTTGAACGGGGCCCGATCCATTCAAACCGGGAGCACTCTAGACCTTTTGCAGTTTGAACGGGTCCCTCTGCGCGGTCGCTTCGCTGCGCAACCGGGCCCCGTTTGACTCATCGGGCCCGATCCATTCAAACCGGGAGCTGTTTAGTCTCCTCGCTGCGCTCGGGCAGTGACTCGGCTCAGTGCAGGTAGCTCACGCCGAGCACAAGGGTGCTTCGCGTGTACAGATCGCCCTCCGCCTGCCAGGCAGCCCGGCCCGTCAGCGCCCAGCTCTTGCCGAGGGCGTGGTCGAGGTTCAAGGAAAGGGTCCGGGTCGGGATGGCAAGCACGGAGTCTCTCGGCAGGGCGTCGAGCTCCGTACCCAGGGCACCGATCAGCGTGAGATCGCTCCGGTCGCCGTAATACCAGCTGAAGGCCACCATGTGGCTCAGGGCGAAGCCCGAGTTCATGAGATCGCTTCCGAAGAGTCGGTAGCCGATCCGGAAGGGGCCGAAATACTCGTCGACACCCAGGGTTCCGAGGTTGACGTACGCGGCATTGTAGGCGTTGCGCTTGTACGAGGTCGAAAGGACCCACCCGGCTCCGACCGGCCAGCTCACGCCGGCCCTGCCGGTCCAGAAGGGCATGACCTGGTGGCTCGGGCTGAAGGCGGTCTCGAGGGTGGTCACGACGGCCCCGACCTTGCGCAGGTAGCCGAACGAAAGGGTCTGATCGAACAGGCCGAAACGGCGAGTTGCCCCGAAGTCTCCGAAGAGCTTGCCCGCGGTCGAGCCACGGGATCCTTCGGTAGGGCCCAGATCTGTGTTCCAGAGGATGTCCGTGGCCTGCCAGTCCTGGTAGCCATGGTCGAGCAACGAGTACTCGGCCGTCACCTGGGCGGACGTCGCGGCGAGGGCGGCCGAGGGGGTGCCCGGTAGGCTCGCCAGCCCGACGAACGCGGCGAGAAGCCAGCGGAATGGGACCTTCATGCGCACCGCAGGATCTTACAATGGCCAGGATCGGCTTGCCACCCGGGAAGCTGAGGTAGAGAACCGACTCCCGCATTTTGTGGGCAACGGAGGCCAAGGACAAGCCGCTGGCGAGCTGGCCCGGGGGTTGACTGCGGGCGCTGTTCAGGCTATTGTTTGCCAGTAGCAATTATTGCTACTGGCAAGTCGATCGCGCCGATCCGTTCCCGGATCGCACGCATCTGCGGCGGGAGGCCTGGGCCCGATGACACTCGAAATTCGGCGGCGTGCCGTCGCCGAGGCCATAGGAACGGCCCTGCTCGTGGCCACGGTCGTCGGATCCGGCATCATGGCCCAGCGCCTCGCCGGGGGCAACGTGGCTCTGGCTCTGCTGGCCAACACCCTCGCTACCGGAGCGGCCTTGATTGCGCTCATCCTAACCTTCGGCGGGATTTCGGGGGCGCATTTCAATCCCGCGGTCACGTTCGGAGAGGCCCTCTCAGGGCGGTTCAGGTGGCGCGAGGTTCCGGTCTACGTCGCGGCGCAGGGGCTCGGGGCGATCGGGGGGGTTATCCTCGCCAACTTGATGTTCGGCTTACCGGCCGTCACGCTGTCGGTGCATGCCCGCAACGGCTCGAGCCTCTATCTCAGCGAGTTCGTTGCGACCTTCGGCTTGCTGTGGGTCATGTGGGGAACGTCCCGCGCCCGGGCGTCGGCCGTCCCCCTTGCGGTGGGGGCCTACATCACGGCGGCCTACTGGTTCACGGCCTCGACGGCGTTCGCCAATCCCGCGGTGACGCTGGCCAGGGCTTTTTCCAACACTTTCGCCGGCATCCAGCTTGCGGACGTCCCCGGGTTCATCGTCGCCCAGATCGCTGCCACCCTGGTCGCCGCCTGGCTTTTCGCCTGGATCGTGCGGTCCCCCGAGCGCGAAGCGAAGCAGCAACAGGCGACCGGTCCGGAGCTGCTGGCCGCTTCCTGACGGGCCGCGGGCCAGCTTGGGCAGTTGACGGGCCCGTCGCGATCGGGTATCGCTACTGAGCGGCCGGGCGAACCGGAACGCCTGCGGCGGCAGTCCTGGACGGGCTGGGGGGCGGCGACGGGCGGTGACGGTTCCTGCGGCCGGCGCGCCCGAAATGATGTAGGAGCACGTCTCGTGGGCCAGCACTCTTTGCTTTCCGGAAAAACTATCGTTCCTGAGCCGATCGGGCCGCAGACCACCGTCAAGGATCTCGTCGAGCGCCACTTCAACGCCTACAACAGCGCCCGACTCTCCGAGGCGGCCCGGCTGTTCGGACGGCACATCCTGGATCCCCAGAACGACGTCACCGTCGGGCTGACGCTGGCAGGCGCACTTACCCCGGCGGGCCTGGGCGGGGTGGTCATCTCGCTGATGGAAGCCGGATTCGTGGACTGGATCGTGAGCACCGGCGCCAACCTGTACCACGACATCCATTACGCACTCTCGCATAGCCTCCACCAGGGCGACTTCCGCCTGGACGACGTCACCCTGCGCAAGGAGGGCGTCATCCGGATCTACGACGTCCTGTTCAAGGACGAGGTCCTGCTCGAGACCGACAGCTTCATCCGGAAGGCCCTCGAGATCTGGAAGGATCGCGGAGCGGTGTCGAGTGCGGAACTGCATCATTTCCTGGGCGAGTGCCTGCTGGCCTTGCCGGGAGCCAAGCACTCGCTGCTCGCCGCAGCGGCCCGTCTGGACGTACCGGTCTACACCTCGTCGCCCGGCGATTCATCGATCGGGATGAACCTCGCTCGCCTGGCTCTCGAGGGCGGGACCCTGCACGTCGACCCCAACCAGGACGTCAACGAGACGTCGGCGATCGTATGGGCTGCTCGCAAGAACGCTGCGTTGCTGATGGGCGGGGGGTCTCCCAAGAACTTTTACATGCAGACGCAGCCGCAACTCTGGGAGGTCCTCGGCCTCAACAAGGGGGGGCACGACTACTTCATCCAGGTGACGGCCGACGCTCCGCACTGGGGCGGCCTCTCCGGGGCGACGCCGTCCGAGGCCGTCAGCTGGGGCAAGATCAATCCAGAGGAGCTGCACCAGACGGTGACCGTGTACGCCGACACGACGATCGCCCTGCCCATCCTCTCGGCTTACGCCTTCGACGTGGCCCAACCCAGACGCATCAAGCGCCTGTACGCCGGCCGGGAGCAGCTGACCGGGCAGCTCAAGCAGGCGTTCTCCGCCTCGCAGCCCGAGGCCGCCAACCGATGAGGACACTCATCAAGAACGTGGCGATCGCCACCTGCGACGAGAACGATACGCTGCTAGAGCGTGCGAGCATCCTGGTCGAAGACGAGACCATCGCGGCCATCGGCACCGACCTGGAGGTCGACGCGACGCGGCTCGACCGTATCGTGAACCTGGCCGGGCGGCATGTGGCCGTGCCCGGGTTCATCAACGGCCACCACCACCTGTACCAGACCTTGACGCGGGGCCTGCCAGCGTACCAGGACGCAAAGCTTTTCGACTGGCTGGTGGGCCAGTATCCCCTCTGGGCGGAGCTGACGGGGGAGATGGTCTACGCGAGCGCGCTCGTGGGACTGGCCGAACTCCTGCTGTCCGGCTGCACCACGGCCAGCGACATGTTCTACGTGTTTCCACGCGGGTCCGACGTCGCGGTCGATCACGTGATCCGGGCTGCTCGGGACCTCGGCATCCGGATCCACGCCGGGCGTGGCAGCATGTCGCGCGGGGTGTCGGCCGGGGGATTGCCGCCCGATGCGGTGGTCCAGACGCCGGATCAGATCCTGGAAGATACCGAACGCCTGGTGGGCAGGTACCACGATCCCCGGCCCGGCGCGAGGGTCCGCATCGATGTCATGCCTTGCTCTCCGTTCTCGGTCACGCCAGAGCTCATGCGCGACAGCCTGGCGTTCGCCCGCGCGCGCGGCCTCTTGTGCCAGACCCACCTGGCCGAGACCCGGGACGAGGAAGACTACTGCCTGGAAACCTTCAACAAGCGCCCGGTCGCCTACATGGAGGAGCTTGGGTGGCTGGGGCCTGACGTGTCGTTCGCCCACGGGATCCACCTGGCTCCGGACGAGGTCGTGTTGCTCGGTCAGACGGGAACGGGCGTGGTCCATTGCCCGTCCTCCAACATGCGCCTGGCCTCGGGGGTGGCCCCGGTTCTCGACCTGCTGGCCGCTGGTTCGCCCGTGGGACTTGGGGTTGACGGATCCTCGAGCAACGACGGTGGCAACCTCCTGGCCGAGGCCCGGCAGGCGATGCTCGTAGGGCGCCTGCGCTACGGGCCGGGGTTCTCGGCTCGCCAGGCGCTGTCGCTCGCGACTCGCCAGGGCGCCGGCCTTCTGCGTCGGCCCGAGCTGGGGAGCCTGGCTCCGGGTCAGGCGGCCGATCTGGCCCTTTTCGATCTGGATCGCGTGGAATACGCCGGGGCTGCCGTGCACGACCCCATCGGTGCGCTGTTGCTGTGCCAGCCCACCGCGCCCAGATTCGTCATGGTGGCGGGCAAGATGGTGGTGGAGGCTGGGGAGATCGTCACCGTCGATCTGCCGCGGGCGGTGGCCGAGCACAACCGGCTAGCCCGGCAGCTGGCCCTGGCACCGAGCGTCTAGAGTGCTCCCGGTTTGAATGGATCGAGCCCGATGAGTCAAACGGGGCCCGGTTGCGCAGCGCAGCGACCGCGCAGAGGGCCCCGTCCAAAGTGCCGCCTCAGGAACTGCGGATAGAGGATCTCCGTCGGGTTGCAACGGGTATCCGATCCGTCCGATGGACGCGAGACGGCCGTCTCGAGGTCCGCCAAGCGGTCGGCGAACCTCGAGGCGGGGTGGGCCCGGGCCTTTGGGGCCTGTTCGTGCCGGGGCATGGCCAGGCAAAGCAGCGGGAAGGTACCGGAGGCAGCTCGAGAGATGCGCCCCGGTAGCTCTGCCGGACAGGCCCTGGCGGCGATCAGGCCGCCGTGGGATCGGGGGTCGCGGACGAGACCAGGAAGGCGCTGCCGCTCAGCACGTCACCGGGCGTGATCTGACCGAGCTGGCTAGCGTTTGGCTTGTGGAACTCAGCGAAGGTCAGGCGTCCGTCTCCGTTACGGTCCAGGCGGTTGAACTCGGCGTCGATCGCCTGCTTGACGGCCGGGAGCTGCTCAGGGGTGGGAGTCGGCTGGAGCGCTGCCAGGAAGCCCGCCTCGTACTCGGCCAGGCTCAAGGCGCCGTCCTGATTGGTGTCCCAGGCGGTGAAGATCTGGCGCTTGGTCGGGCCCTTGCTGGCCGCCTGCGCCAGGAGGGAACTGCCACTCGAGGCGGAGAGCTGCGGGGTGGCCGGAAGGACGGAGGAGCAACCTGCTGACGCTAGCAGCGAAACGAGGACAAGGGAGTGGGTGCGGATGTTCATCAGTACCTTTCTATACGTGGGCAGCCCGGAGGCGCCGCGGTGTGATGTAGGTACTATAGGTCGTCAGGGCGATACTGTTTCCTGGTGTCTGGTTAAGGGAAATTTAACGGCTCGAGCACCCGGTCGAACTGAAATCCCTTTAGCGAGCGATCGGGCTTGGCGACTCGAGCGCAGCGACGACGGCGCTGGCGAAAGCCTGCGTCCCGACGGGCTCCGTGCCCGCGGGCGCGAGGTCGGCGGTCAGGTGGTCGCCCGACCGGAGCACATCCACGACGGCGCCTTCCAGACGATCGGCGGCGGCGTCCTCGCCCAGGTGCCGCAGCATCATCACGGAGCTCAGGATCATGGCCGTGGGATTGGCTTTGTCCTGGCCTGCGATCGTGGGCGCCGAGCCATGGGTCGGCTCAAAGACCACGGCGTGGGTTCCGATGTTGGCTCCGGGGGCCACTCCCAGCCCACCGACCAGGCCCGCGCAGAGGTCCGAGAGGATATCGCCGAAGAGGTTGGAGAGGACCAGGACGTCGTAACGCTCGGGATTGATCACGAGTTCGCTGCAGATGGCGTCGATCGGGAGGTCGCTGTACCAGATGTCGGGATACTCGCGGGCCACCTGCCGTGCGGCCTCGAGGAAGAGACCGTCCGACAGCCGCATGATCTCGGCCTTGTGGATGATGTTGACCTTCCTGCGCCCGTGGTGTTCGGCGTACTCGAAGGCGTACTGGGCGATCCGCCTGCTGCTGAACTCCGAGATAGGTTTGACGCTGACGGCGGACCTGTCGCGCAGCCACCGCTGGCAGTGCGCGGCCACCAGACCGTTGATCTCGCCGAACCCCTCGGTTCCGGATTCGAACTCGATCCCCGCGTACAGATCCTCGGTATTCTCGCGGAATAGCACCAAGTCAACATCCTGATACTTTGACGGAATGCCGGGATAGTTCTTGCAGGGACGCATGCAGGCGAACAGATCGAGCGCCTGGCGCATCGCGACGTTCACCGAGCGGAATCCCTCGCCGACGGGCGTCGTCAGGGGGCCCTTGAGCGCGATGCGGTTCCGGCGGATCGAATCCAGAACCTCCCCGGGCAGAGGATCCGGGGCACCGGTGCGTCGCATGTACTCGGCCCCGGCCTGGAATCGGTCCCAGCGAAATCCCACACCGGTTGCCTCGAGGCATTTGACGGTGGCCTCGGTGATCTCGGGACCGATGCCGTCTCCGGGGATCAGCGTGATGATGTGTGACATCGTGCGAGCATCGTTCCATGGGCAACCGGCCTTGTCCAGGACCGTAGAGCTTTTGCAGTTCGAACGGGTCCCTCTGCGCGGTCGCGACGCCGCCGCTTCCCCGAGGATGCCGGCGGAGCGAAGGTCGCCTGCCCAGCGGGCCTACTTCTTGTTGAGCCCGAACAGGCCCATCAACCCGCCCTTGGTCTTGGGGCGGGATGCGTCGTCCAGGGGAGGCTCCGCACTCGGGGCCGGATACGCGACCTCCTGGGGAGCCGGGAACAGCTGAGCGAGATCGGGGTCGCCCGCAAAATCGATGTGCAGGCGATTGAGGTGGTACAGCTTGCCGGCGAGCTGGGGGGCGCGAACGGCGTTCTGAAGGAACTGTAGGGCTTCGCGACCCTGCATCGACTTGAGTCGTTCGAACTGCTGCTCGGTCTGGGTCAGGTGGACGCCCGCTTCGGAAAATTGCTGGTAGGCGAACTGCAGGCGCTGCATGATCATCGGAGCACCCTTGGAGCGAGCCTTGATCCGGTTGACCTGGGCCAGCTCGGTTGGATTGTAGTTGGCCGGAAGGCCGACCACGCCGGCGACGACCTTCATGGCTGGCCCGAGCTCCTCGAGCAGGATGCGTGCCCCCGCGATGATGGCTTCGGCCTCGACGCTCTTGACCGAGAGCATGTTGAGCATGTTGGTAACGCGGGCGGGCGGAGCCTTGGTGCCTTGAGTTAGGGGCTGGGTCTTGGAATCGCTGAGGCGATCGGCACCGTCCGCGACGTGCTTGACCGCGTGATAGAACTTGAGCTTCTGCTCGATCCGCTTCATCCGCGCGTCGCGCTGGGGCGACGGTGGCGTGGTGCGGAGCTCGTTCAGCTTGATCTCGTGCTCGCGGGCAAGCTGGTCGAGGTAGTCCAGGCGAACCTTGAGCTCACGGGTCGTCGCCTTGACCTGCTTCTGGATGCGGGCCACCTCGGCTGCTTGCCGCTGGCCCGCTTCGAGTGCTTCTTGACGCTCGTCGCTCGACATTTACCGCTCCAGAGGGGACTAGCCCACCGACCATTGTGGCCCAACCCGATCGAGGGAGCAAACGATCGCTCCTTGGCAACGAACGGATTGGAGATGCCCTGTGCCCGTACGCGGCTTGGTCCCCTCGGTTTTGGTCCGACGCTTGTATACCCGTGGGTTCCGGTCGGGAAACGCCCCCGGCCGCCAGCGGGGCCGCCAGTGGCGGCTGCCGTCGACCCGGGGCGCCGTGAGTGGGGGACTAGTTGATGGGCAGGCCCACGCGCTCGAAGGCCTTGACGACCGGCGCGTAATCCGAGGATCTGGCTTTGGCGAACCCATCAACTTCGTACACGCGCTTGAGCTCGGCCCGGCCGGAAGCGGTGCGGGAAAGGCCCAGGAAGATATTCTGGATGCGCGCCACGAGCTTGGGATCGAGGCCCCGGCGGACGGCGATGTTGTCGGACGGGATGGGGGGCGAGACTGCCAGGATGCGGATCTTCTTGCGATCTGCCGGGTTGGGCACGACGGTCTTCTGGGTCCAGGCGGAATCGCGGCCCTGAGGGTCGTTGGAGTAGCAGGCGCCCGCGGCGACACTCCGGTTCAGCACGGCCAGCACCACCGCGTCGTGGCCGCCGGCGTAGAAGACGTGAAGGTCTCGCTGGGGGTTGACCCCGGCCTCGAGAAGCATCATCTCGGGAAAGATCGCCCCGGACGTGGACGTGGGGTCGACCAGGGCGAGGGTCCGACCCTTGAGGTCCTTGAGCGATCGGATCCCCGAGTCGGTCCGCGTGATGATCGCCGAGTAATAAGCCGAGTGACCGTCGTAGATGGACTTGAGAATGACCTGGGCATTGGCGATCTTCGCTGCGCGCACATAGGCAGCAGGGGGAAAGAACGCCATGTCGATCTTGTGGGAACGCATGGCCTCCACGACCCCGGTGTAGTCGGTGGTGACTGCCGGTTCGACCGGCATGCCGAGCTGTCGCGACAGGAGCCTCGAGGCGTCCTCTGCGATCGCCTGGATGGAGGTGGGATTGTCCCAGGGGGCGAAGCCTACGCGCAGGACCTTCGGGGTGTATGCGAGAGCCGGGGAGCCCACCAACAGGAGGCCAAGTGCGGCCAGCGCAGCGAGGGTTTTCTTGATCACGAAGAACTCCTTGAAAAGGCTGCGAACCGGTGCAGCGGAAAGGGGGAAGTTCGGGTGGACATCAAAAAGCGTTGGCAATATGACGGATGACCGGTTCATGATCCAGCGAGATCCGGACGTCGACGACGTCGAACCGGATCGGCTGCTTGGCGATGGCCGTGCCGAGGTAAGCGAGCGCCAGCCTGCGCAGGCGATCCTGTTTGCGGTAGCCCACGGCGTCGGCTCCGGAACCGAAGCGATCGCCGCGGCGGGTCTTGACCTCCACGAAGATGAGCACGCCGTCATGCCGCACCAGCAGGTCGATCTCGCCCAGCTTGGTGCGGACGTTTCGTGCTACGATTTCGTACCCGCCCGCGGCCAGGTACAGCGCAGCCAGGTCTTCGCCCGCTCGGCCAAGTCGCTGACGCGGATCGGAACGCCTGCTTGACGGCTCTGACATGGATCTCATCGAAGGTTCCAAGCTTGCCCCTGCCGGATCGCACACGGACGGCAGGCGATCGGCGTCCAGCCGGGACCGGCGCTGGCTTCTGCACCTGGGTTGGCTCACCGTTGCCGTGATCCTGGCTGCCGCACTGGGCGTGCGGTATGGCACCGTGCCGATCTCGAACCAGATCCTGTGGCATGTTATCACGGGCCAAAGGGTCGATCCAGCCTTGCGCACGATCCTGCTGCAGATGCGCCTGCCGCGGGTTTTGCTGGCCATCGGGGCGGGTGCCGGGCTCGCCGCGTCGGGCGTGGCGTGGCAAGGTGTCCTCCGCAATCCTCTCGCCGACCCCTATCTGATCGGAGTTTCGGCCGGTGGGGCCCTCGGGGCTGGCATCGCGATCGCCTTCGATCTCGAGTGGCCGGGCGGTGTCTCGGCTGTTCCCGCGTGTGCCTTCGCTGGTGCGTTGCTGGCCGTGGGAGTGGTGCTGGCCCTGGCTGGAACTCGCCAGATGCGGATCGAGCGGCTGATCCTGGCGGGAGTCGCCGTCGGAGCCTTCCTGTCGGCGTGCCTGGCGGTGCTGCTGGTCTGGAAGTCGAATCGGATGCCCGCGGTGTACTTCTGGATGATGGGCAGTCTGGCTCCGCCCCGCGGCTGGCCGGATCTGCTCCGCGCCGCTCCCTATCTTGGCGTGGGCTGGGGAGTGCTGCTGCTCATGTCTGGCCCCATGAACGTGCTGCAGCTCGGCCCGGAGCGCGCACACGCCCTCGGGATCGATCCTCGACGCGCTCAGCTTGCCCTCATCGGTGCGGCGACCCTGCTGGCCTCCACGGTCGTGGCGACCTGCGGAATGATCGGCTTCGTGGGGCTGGTCGTGCCTCACATGGCGAGGATGCTGGTCGGGCCCGATCTCAGGCGGACGCTCCCGGTCGCCACGCTGGCGGGCGCTCTGCTGCTGATCCTCGCGGACCTCGTGGCTCGGCTCGCCGGCGAGATCCCGGTCGGCGTCGTGACCGCATTTCTCGGCGCTCCGTTCTTCCTGTTCCTGGTACTGCGGGAGCGATCCGCTTGACGGGCGAGAGCTTCCCGGCGGACGCTGCCTGCCTCCTGTCCACCCGGAGCCTTGCTGTGGGCCGCGCGGGGAGCCCGGTCGTGCGGGATATCGACTTCGACCTGGCGCCCGGCGAGTTCGTGGGACTCATCGGGCCCAACGGGGCCGGCAAGTCGACTTTCCTGGCCACGCTGGCGGGAGTGCTGGAGCCCGTGCGGGGGCGCGTGTTCCTGCTCGACCGGGAGCTTTCCGGTTACCGGCCGCGGGCCAGGGCCCGGATCCTCACTTACCTGCCCCAGAATCCGGGCGAAGACGACGCTTTTACGGTAGCCCAGCTGGTCGCGATCGGTCGCTCGCCTTACCTGGGGCCGTTCTCCTTCGGGACATCGAGGTCGGACGTGCGGGCGATCGAGATGGCGCTGGAGCGCGCCGGGGCTTCGGCGTGGGTCGATCGCCCGGTCGGGACGCTCTCGGGCGGCCAGCGGCAGCGTGTCCGCATCGCCATGGCTCTGGCCCAGGAGCCTGGGGTGCTTCTGGCGGACGAACCCACGAGTGCCCTCGATCTGGGTGGTCAGCTCGACCTGATGTTGCTGCTGGCGGAACTCGCGCGCCAGGGCCTGGGGATCCTCGCCGTGCTTCACGATCTGAACCTCGCCGCGCAGTTCTGCACGCGCCTGGTCCTCTTCTTTGATGGACGGGTCCAGGCCGATGGCCCCCCGGCGGCGGTGCTGTCGGAGGAGAGCGTCGCACAGGCATACGGTGTGGCCGTGCGGGTCGCTCACCACCCGCTCAGTGGCGCTCCGTACTTGCTTCCTCGCATCGCCTTGAATCGCCCGAGCCGTACCTCGCGCATCCACCTGGTAGCGGGTGGGGGATCGGGCCGCCGCCTGATCCCGAAGCTTGCCGACATGGGCTACGACCTTTCGGTGGGCATCCTGGACGCGATGGACTCCGATCAGCAGCTGGCTGCCGATTGCCGGGTCCCCACGCTGACCGAGGCCCCGTTCGCCCCGATCTCCGAGGCCAGTATCCAGCGTTTGGGGGGGATCCTCGACACGGTCGATGCCGTCGTGGTGGCGCCTTGCCCCTTTGGCCCTGGTAATCTCCCCAATCTCGAGGCTGTCGTGCGCGCCCGCGTCCCGGTCTACCTCGTCGATCCCCCCGGGATCGCCGAGCGGGATTTTTCTGGCGGGCGAGCGACCGTGCTCTACGAAGAGCTCCTGTGCAACGGGGCCAGGTTGCTTTCCGAGGACGAGCTCCTGGCCAGGTTCCAGGTCGCAACCACGCGCCAGCTGCGGGAAGTCCTCCCCGCCGAGGGAACCTCGGCCTCGGGTGCATCGTCAAGATCGAGCATGGAGCCCGAAAACCGGACTGGCGGCTGAGAGCATCCGGCTGCGGAGCGCGGCGTTCGAGATGGCCTGCCTGGCGATCGCAACGCGTGCTGCCGTCGAATGCAGGCCTTGCCCGGATTTGCGCGTGACGCCCGTTGGACGTACGTGCTAGGATGATGGCATGAGGGCACTGGCATCGCATCGGCGTATCGGCACCCCCTTCTTGGTGCTGTGCGGGTTGCTGCTGGCACTTGCGCCCTGCGCACCGGCAAGAGCCAACACCAGCTCGGACGAGATCGCCTTTCTCGAGCAGCAGGTCGCAGCTGCACCCCGGGATCCTGACGCGCATTTCGATCTTGCCATGGCCTATGCCCGTACCCCCGACCTCGAGAAGGCGTGGGCCGAGCTCAAGGAGGTCGATCAGCTCGATCCGGCCTATGCCGATCAGCTCATCACCAAGCTCAAGCCACTTTCGCAGGCCAATCCGGACAACATCGAGGTCCTCTTCAGGCTCGGTTTTGCCTACTACTTCCGGGGGTTCTACAACCACGACGCAGCGGACAAGGCCAAGGCTCGCGCCGAGTTCCAGGACATCCTCGCGGTGGATCCCGAGTACGTCTGGGCTCTCGACTATCTGTCCTATCTCACCTACGACGCCGGCGATCTCAGCGGAGCGCTGGATCTCGCGCGCAAGGCTACCGCCGCGGATCCCAACAACGCGGTCGCGCATTTCCTGCTCGGCGAGGGCCTGTTCAAGGCCAAGCAGCCTTTTGCCGCCGCTCTGCAGATGGCGCAGGCCATGGCGCTGCGCGGCGCCGTCGATCTCCATCCTTGATGCCGGAGGCTCACCTCTGGTGGGCGTAGCGGCCTTGCGGCCCCGACCTGACGCGTGCTAGACTCTTCGGACGAGTCGGGCTCGATCCGCCACGGGTGGGCGGGGCCGACCATTTTCGTCGGGATGTAGCTCAGCTTGGCAGAGCGCGCGGTTCGGGACCGTGAGGCCGGAGGTTCAAATCCTCTCATCCCGACTTTTCTATGGGATCGCCCTTGATGAAGTACGCCGTTGTGTTGGCATGCCTGTTCCTGGTGATGTTGGGGGCGCATGATGTCGCGCGCCTGCGTCGGCCCCGTCGCTCCCGCAGCAAGTAAGGGTCGTCCTCAGGTGTTCCCGGCTTGAAGCGAGCGGGCCCGAGGAATCCAACGGGGCCCGGCTGCCTGTTTCAAGAGCCCGCTCGATTCGAGCGGGCTCTTGCGGCTTTTGAGAGCGGGGGGCTAGCGGGTTGCGGCGCGAGCCCGGAAGCAGTCGCTGCAGTACACCGGCTTGCCCTGGGTGGGACGGAAAGGAACCTTGGTCTCCATCCCGCACTCGGCGCACTTGGCGGGGAAGAGCTCGCGCTCCCGGCGGGGCGCGCCGCCGTATCCGCCGCTCGAGTAACCGCCGCCGCCGCCGCCGTATCCGCCGCGGTCGCCGTAGCCGCCCGAGTCACCCGATGACGCCGCCTTACGCTTCTGCCGGCAGGTCGGGCAGCGAGCGGGCTTGTTGGTGTAGCCCTTCTGGGCGTAGAACTCCTGCTCGCCCACGGAGAAGATGAAATCGACTCCGCAATCCCGGCAGACAAGGGTTTCGTCCTGCATGGTCAGCAGTTCCTCCAAGAGTGGTACCGAACCTCGTTCCCCCAAGCGGCCTGCAGCCCGAAAGAGGCATCGGTCACCTGGTCAAAGCGCACTGGCGCTCCGTTTGACTGCTTGCTGACCCGCCGAGATACCCAAAGGGGGGGCTTACCAACCGAAGGGTGACCCTGAGCGCGCAAGAGAGCCAGAACTTGGGGCCGATTGTAGCGCGCTTGTCAACTCCAGTCAACCATCAAGGGCGTCAGGATCGACCCGCAATAAGGGTGCCTGTTCGAGGCTTGCGAGCGTCTCGATCTCTCCCTGGGAAAGGAGTTCGGCCGGGGCCAGGAGCATCAAGAGGCGGTGTCCTCCCGCCTCTGGAATCCGGACGATGCCGCCAAGAAACCGAGCTCGAGTTCCTGCGCCCGGCGGGACCGGAAGCACCGACGATGGTCCCAGACGCACGACATCGCGTACCGCATCGACGATGAGGCCCAGGGCCTGGTCATGCACGTCGATGACGAGGATGCAGCGCGTGGGGCTGTCGTCCAGGGGGGGTAACTTGAAACGGTGGCGCAGATCCAGAACGGGCAGGATCGTGCCGCGAAGATCGACCAGTCCCTCGATCCAGGGCGGGGTCTCGGGAAGCTTGACGATGGGCAGGACCGGAATGATTTCCATGACGTCCGCGATGTCGATCCCGTACGACTCGGTGGCCACGGTGAACGTGACCACCTTCGCCTCTTCGTCGGCCATCGCCGAGAGCCCGGAGATTATTGTCGCACGACGATGGCGGCGCCGACCTGGCTACGCAGACGGCTGGCTGCGGCTGCGGCCTCGGCGTAGCTGGCATAGTGTCCAACCATGACGCGGTTGGGACCATGAGAACGACCGATCGTGCCGGCGTGGCCGCTGACCGTCGCGAACAGGCCGCGGGCGTTGAGCCTGCTCACCAGCTCGCTGGCAGCCTCCTGCGTCGTGAAGGTGCCGAGGCTCACGGCGTAATTGCGGCCCTGACGCACCACCCGCGACTCCCGGCCGGCCGCCTTGAACTGCCGGGCCAGCTGAGCTGCCTTGGCCTCGGTGTCGACGGTGTTGGAGAAGACGGAGAACCGTCCGCCGACGACCCCGGCTCCGCTACCGCTGAAGGCCTGGTAGCCCCTGGCTCGGAGGGAGGCGATGAGCCGCGTGGCATTGCCGGGCTCGCTGAAGGCACCGACCTGGACCGTCCAGCCCGCGCCCGTCCGGCGAGCCGGAATCCAGTGATGTCGGCGTACGAGATGGCGATTGCGCCAGCTCCGGGTGGCGACCCAGCGGTGACGAGCCGGAGCGTGCGTCCTGCGACCGCGGGCATGCGAGGCTACGGCAACGCGGGCAGGCTTCTTGCGGGGCTTGGCGACCGCAGCTCGCCCGGCCGCCGCCGCGTGGGGCTTGGCCGCGGGGGCGGCCGCATGGGCCCCGGCTACCTTGGCCGTCGGGGTCTTCTTGGCCGCAGCGGCGGTCTTGGCACTGGCGGCTTTGGCCGGTCCCGGCTGGGCCTTGGCCGAACCCGATGCAGTCTTGGCGGCCGTGGCTACCGCGTTCGCCGAGGCAGACGCCGCCCCGGCACTGTGCTCGTGCGTCTTCATCTTGGGCAGCGGGGGCAGGGTCGGGATCGGGCTGGGCGCAGCCACGAGCTTGCCCACGAAGGGCACCGAGCCAAGGAAACTCAGGTTGCCGCCGCTCATGAAATAGTAAGCGCCAGCCCCCGCAACGACGACGCCCAGCAGAACGACCAGCAGGATCCCGCCCAGGCCGCCCTTCTTGCCGCCGTCCTCGTCGTCTTCGTAGTCGTCGTCTTCGTATTCGTCGTCGTCGCCCTCGGCGTACTCATCACCTTCGGCTTCGTCTTCGAACTCGTCGAAATCGACGTCTTGCTTCTTCTTGGCCACGAGGGTGCCTCCAGTGTCGAGTGCCGGTGAGCCCAGCGGCTCGATCGTCTACCTCAAGATCCAGATGCTTATACCCAGGGTCGAGCCCAGGTTAAAGGCACGCTGCGGACGGCAGTTGCCGCCGATCACTCCAGTTCTTCGTCCGAAGCCGGCGCGAGCAGGGCGTACTCCTTGCCGTCGACCTCGATGATATCCACCACCGCGAAGTCGTGGGTGTTGCCGTCTTCGTCCTCCAGCGTGATCAGCGCGTCCTCCTGATCCGGGAGCTCCTTGTCCTCGGCCTCGGGCGGGAGGTTGTTGAGGTAGTCGACGACCCGGTTGAACTCCGCTTCGTCTTCGATCATGACGAGGTTCTCGTCCTCGAACCGGAGGACCAGGACGGTGTCATCGCCTTCGAGTTCCTCGTCGTGTTCGTGTTCGTGGTCGTGTTCGTGGTCATGGAGTTCCATCGGGATTCCTTTCTCGGCGCAGTCGGTCGAGGTAGCCTTGCAATATCAAGATGGCGGCCTGCTGGTCAATGATGCCGCGACGCCTCGCGCGCGAGACGTCCGCCTCGATGAGGACCCGCTCGGCGATCTTCGTCGTGAATCGCTCGTCCTGACGGATGATCGGGATTCCAAGCGCCTCGAGGTCGGCGATGAAGCCATCTATGCCTTGAGCCTGGCGGTGAGCCAGGCCGCTCAAGGTTAAGGGGTAGCCTACCACGATCGCCTCGGGCTGGTAAAGGTCGGTCAGGTGCTTGATCTCGGCGAGATCTGCAGCCTTGCTCGAGCGCCGGATGACCCCCCGCCCCTGGGCGGTCAGACGCAGCGGATCGCTAACCGCGACGCCGATCGTGCGGGTTCCGACATCGAGGCCGAGAATCCGGCGCTGCTCCGACATGTTTAGACTCGGGTCGATCACTCGTTGGCTGCCGGTCCTGCTGGAACGAGCCGGGGATCGAGGAGCCAGTCCTGGACGCGGCCCCACTTGGCCGCCCGCTGGAGCGCCTTGTCCAGTCCGAAGTCCCCGTCGAAGACATCCAGCACGTCGTCGGAAAAGCCGAACGGACCTGGCACCGGCAGATAGTCGATCACGACCTGCCGACCCGCGAGCCCGGCTTCGTGCTTGACCTCGGAGATGGCATCGAGAAGGCCACCTTGCTTGTCGATGAGCCCGAGCTTGAGGGCAGCCTGCCCGGACCAGATGTGGCCACCGGCCAGGCTCTTTACCCGAGCCTCGGTCATGTGGCGGGTATGGCTGACGAGTTCGAGGAAGCGGGCGTAGGTGAACTCCATGTTGGAGTACATCAGCGACCTCTGGTCAGGCGTGAGGTTGTGGGCGATCGAATCGAGCGTTGCGTAGCGGCCGCGGCTCACCGTGTCGGTGTGGATGCCGAGCTTGTCGAAGAGCCCCTGGGCGCTGAACTTGCCGACGAACACGCCGATACTGCCGGTGATCGTGGCGGGGTCGGCCAGCAGCCGATTGGCGCCGCACGCTACCCAGTATCCGCCGGAGGCGGCCTCGCCGCCCATGCTGATGACCACCGGTTTGACCGCAGCCAGGCGGGCGACCGCGTCGCGGATGGCCTCGGATGCGATGGCGTCTCCTCCAGGAGAATCGATCCGGACGACGACCCCGCGGATCGAGCTATCCGCCTGGGCCTGGCGCAAGGCACCGACGATCGTGCCCGCGCCGATCGTCCGGCCCATCAGGAGATCGTTGCCGCTCGGCCCGCTGCTGATGGCTCCCGAAAGATTGACCACGGCGAGGTGGGGCGGGGCCCACGAACGGAGCCGGTATGCCAGGTCCAGCGCGTCGACGTGGCCGGACGCCTGCACGTGGGCCTTGGCGAGGGCCGCCTTGAGATCCTCGGGCTCGCCGAGCTGGTCGACAAGCTTGGCGTCGAGCGCCTGGGGGGCCGAGAGGAAGCCCTGGTTGACGTCGACCGCGATGTCGTCGGTGGCCTGGTGGCGGCCCTGGGCGATGCCTTCGAGGAGTTGCCCGAACTGGTCCTGCGTAAGCTGTTCGAGCTGCGACCGGTTGGCGGTGCTCATGTGCTTGCGGCGGAAGGGCTCCATCGCGTCCTTGTAGGGTCCCGCCTTGACGAACTCGGCCTTGATTCCGATGCGATCGAGCAGGGCCTTGTAGTACTGCACCTCGGTGGCGAAGCCCGTGAAATCGAGGGTCCCGACCGGGTTGAGCACGACCCGGGTGCAGGCCGAGGCGAGATACATCTCGGCCAGGCCACCCGCTGGAAGATACGCCACGACGGGTTTGCCAGCCTTGACGACCGTGGCGATGGCGTCGTGAACCTCCTCGACGTCGGCCAGCGATGCCGTGACGTCGGAGATGACGAGCAGGAGACCCGTGATGTGCGGATCCTCGGCCGTCTCCTTGAGGGCCTCGAGCGTGCTGGCCACCGGGGGCATCGCGCCGAGCCCGGTCAGGACTGCCAGGGTGCTGGGACTCGGCCCCAGCGCTCCCTTGAGCTTGAGCTCGGCAACGTCGGATGGCCCCAGGAGCGCCTTGCTGCGTGCCTCGCGGAAACGCAGGTAGCCGGTGGTGCCGGCCAGGCTCGGCCCCGAGCTCGATATCGGGCCCGACAGGGCTCCGATATCCCAGTTGGGGGTGCCGATGCCCAGTCCGAACCGCGTCGTCACGTCGTCGGTCATGGGATCGTAGAGGGCCTCGCCGCGCACGAAGATGTTCGGCGCGACCTCGGCATCGATGCCCAGCATCGGCTCGGCCTGCCAGAAGGTCCGACCCTCGGCCCAGGCCCCGTCGAGGCTCAAGGTGAGGCGATCCGTGCCCGGTCGCAAGCCTATCCCGAATTGGTAGTTCCGGGATTCTCCCGGGAGCGTGCCGCCGATGTTGCGCACGACGCCACCCAGGGAGATGAAGTCTGCCGGCCTGGCCAGGAAGCTGGCGTCATAATCCCCGCCCGTCTTCGCCCCCAGGCGGCCGAGGCGATAGGCCAGTCCCGTCCGGAAGCCATAGGTGAGCGGGATCTCGGTGGCCAGGGTGAGTTCCTGGCGCTGACCCTCCATCCGCAGGCCGATTCCCAGCCCGCCGAGTCCAAGCGCGAGCGTGCTGCTCGAGCTCCCGGCCGTATCGAGCTGGAGGCCGAGGCCCTGGTCCCAGCCCAGGCCCGCCGGATTGACGAGCGTTGCCGCCGCGTCCTCGGTGGTGGCCACCGAGGGGATGGATCCCGTTTCGGGGATGTACACGGGTGGCGGGGCCGCCAGGGCCGGCGAGGCGATGGCGATCGAGAGGGCGGCGCCGAGAACCGGTCCGGTGGGATGGAGTCGCAAAGTCTTCCTCCTTGCCCATCGAGGGAGCTCAGACTCCGCCGAGGGTCCATCAGTTTAGCAGGCAGGCAGCCCGCAGCAGCAAGCCAGAGTTCCTGCATCGCGCCGAGGGCTGCACCACGACGGCGTCCCGGAGCGAGGCGCCGCGCCCTCAGAGCGGCAGCACGAGTTTGCCGGGTGGGAGAGCCTGGATGTCGGCGTCAGGATTGCGATTGGGCGGGCAGGCCTTGTTGCAGCAGCGCGTGCAAAGGTCGTCGTCCGTCACGAGCCGATCGCCATCGGCCAGCCGATAGTGCGTCTTCTCGACCACCACTGCCGCCCTTTCCCGGACGTGGGCGGGCATGGCGAAGTGCAGATAGTACAGGTTGCAGTGGCGCACGCAGCGCCCGTCCTGGCGGGTCTGGTCGAAATCGAGCGGGTACACGCCCGACCAGCCGAAGGGACCATCGACGACCAGGACGTCCTGGAGCCGGGCTTCAGCCAGGTTCTCGGTCGCCCAGGTCTGCGGCTGGTCGATGGGCTTGTCGTCCACGGTTGGCGTGCGAGTCATGGCCCGATCGTAGCAGACCCGCAGCAGGACCCTCGGGTGGGGCGACGGGGTGGTCAACCCGAGGGCCGGCGGCGCCCCGAAGGCCTTCGGGCGGTTCAGGTGGGCCCGCTCAGACCGGGCCCACCCTAGCTGAGCGGTCGAGCGATCGCTATAGTTGGCCCATGCTAGCGATCGATCTTTCCGGCAAGCGTGCCTTCGTGGCCGGGGTTGCCGACGACAACGGCTTCGGGTTTGCCATCGCCAAGGCGCTGGCCGAGGCGGGTGCCAGCGTGACCATCGGGACCTGGCCGCCGGCCCTGGGCATCCTGCGCAAGCTGCTCGAACGCGGCAAGCTCGATGCCTCGCTGACCCTCTCGGACGGCCGCAAAATGGCCTTCGAGCGGATCTATCCTCTCGATGCGGCTTTCGACACCGAGGCGGACATCCCCGCCGAGATCCGGGCGGACCGAAAGTATGCCGAACATGGCGACGTGAGCATCCAGGGCGTTGCCGACCGTCTGAAGGCGGATTTCGGGCCCGGCGGCCTGGATATCGTCGTCCACAGTCTGGCCAACGGCCCGGAGGTCAAGCGGCCCTTGCTCGAGACGACTCGCCACGGCTACCTCACGGCTGTTGGCATCAGCGCGTACTCGAATATTTCCCTGGTGCAGCGCCTGGGCCCGTTGCTGGCGCCGGGCGGGTCTTTCCTGGCACTCACCTACATGGCCTCCGAACGAGTGGTGATGGGCTATGGCGGCGGCATGTCCTCGGCCAAGGCTGCACTCGAGAGCGACATGCGCGTGCTGGCCTACGAGGCCGGACGCCGCTGGGGGGCGCGGGTCAACGCGATCTCGGCGGGCCCGCTCGCGTCGCGGGCCGCGACGGCGATCGGCTTCATCGAGTCGATGATCGAGTACTGCCGGGCGAACTCTCCGTTGCCCGAAGCGATCGAGGCCACCGAGGTGGGAAACACCGCGGCCTTCCTGGGCAGCGATCTGGCTTCGGCCATCACCGGCACCGTGGTGTACGTGGACAAGGGCTTCCACGCGATGGGGCGGGCGGACGAGCCGGCGGTGACGGTCCCGAGCGTCCCGGCGATCTAGAGTGCTCCCGGTTTGAATGGATCGAGCCCGATGAGTCAAACGGGGCCCGGTTGCGCAGCGAAGCGACCGCGCAGAGGGCCCCGTTCAAACTGCAAAAGGCCTAAGGGTGCTCCCGGTTTGAAAGGCTCAGGCCCACCCGACCGCGACGAGGGCCGCCGGTTTAGCTCACGACGCCCCAGAAGCACTTGAGGTAGCGAGTCTCCGGGGCTGCTGGCAGGCTGGGATGATCGGGGCCCGGCCCGGTGTAATCCACCATGCGGAGGTGCCGGCCGGCATCGGCTGCGGCCTCGGCGATGACCGCGAGGAAGGCCTCGGCATCCACGTGGTGGGAGCACGAGCTCGACACCAACAGGCCGCCCGGCTCGAGGATCTTGAGGGCGCGCAGGTTGATCTCCTTGTAGCCGCGCAGTGCGCCCGGCACGGACTGGCGCGTCTTGGTGAAGGCCGGGGGGTCGAGGACCACGACGTCGAACCGCTTGCGGTCCCGATCCAGCTCCCTTAAGTAGTCGAAGGCATTGGCCTCGATCCACTGGCAGCGATCGCCCACCTTGTTGATCTCCGCGTTGCGGCGCGCCAGTTCGAGCGCCGAGGCCGAGACGTCGACCCCGACGACCGAGGCCGCGCCGCCGATGGCCGCAGGAATGGAGAATCCGCCCGAGTAGCAGAAGGTGTTGAGCACGCGCTTGCCGCCGCAAAGGGTCTGCAAGCGCTGGCGATTGGGGCGCTGATCGAGGAAGAATCCGGTCTTCTGGCCGTTCTTGATGTCAACCAGGAACCGCGCCTTGCCCTCCTGGATGACCTGTTCGTCCGGCGGCGCCTCGCCCCACAGGACCCCGGTCCGCTCGGGCAGGCCCTCGAGAGCTCGGATCGTCACGTCGCTGCGCTCGTAGATCCCGACGGGGGAGAGCAGGTTGACCAGCTCCTCGACCACGTTGGGCAGCATGCGATCCGCCCCCGCCGAGAGCGATTGCACGGACAGGAAGGGCCCGTACCGATCGACGATCAGGGCGGGCAGTCCATCCGACTCCGCGTTGACCAGACGGACGCCTTCCACCTCGCCGAGCCAGCGCCTGCGCAGCGCGATGGCCGAGGACAACCGCCCGGCCAGCCACGCCTGATCGATGACCTCACGCTGGCGGGTCAAGACCCGCAGGACGAGTCCGCCCCCGCCGCTGGCGACGGCGATCGCCAGGAACCCGCCGCGATGGTCGAGAACCGCGACCGGAGCTCCGGCCAGGTCCGCGGGGAGGGGTTCGGCGAGGTCGCCGGCGAAGATCCACGGATGGCCCGACTTGAGGCGAGCCTCGCGCCCGCGCTTGAGCGCGATCGCCCGCAGGCCGAACTCGGTGCGTGAGGTTTGCGATCCGGCCGTGGTCACTGGAAAGTCCGTCCTCCGGCTGGGCCGGCGCTGGCCCGAAATTGCCATCCGCCCGCGGGAGGGCTGGCGGCGCGAACGAAACTCATGGCGAGGGCGCCCCGATGCTGGCCGGATGCTCGTCGAGACGGTGCACGACGAGGCCGGTCGGGAGCTTGGGGTAGAAGTAGGTCGATTTCTGCGGCATCACGTCTCCGGCAAGCGCGACGCGGGTGATCTGATCGACCGGAGGGGCCTCGAGCAGGAAGCCGATGTCGAACTCCCCAGAACCCACCCGGGAGACCACTTCGGCAGAATCCCGCGTGTAGACGATGTGCTGCCCGCCCTTCCACTCGCTCTCGGGAATCCCGAGCACGTCCGCGAGGATGAGGTAGTGAAGGTGGGCCACGGCCAGTTCCCGCCAGGGTTTGGATTGCGGCAGGTGGGTCAAGGCCAGCTCGGGCGACGTGGCCAGTTCGAGGATGTGTGGTGCGAGATCCCCCCCGAACACCATCGCGAGGCGATGCTTGCCCGTGAGCTGCGACAAGAGCGCACCCGACTGGCTCCGGGGGTCAGGGGCCGCGTTCCCGAGCGAAGCCGCCTCGATGCGAAAGCTCCTGCCCAGGCGCTCGAGAAAGGCCCGACGATCCAGATCGGGAGCACGCACGAGTCGATGGGTTGGCAGCACCACGAGGCCGGGATCGGACAGGGCGCACAAGGCCATCAGAACGTAGTTCCAGGGCTCTTCTCCGGAGTAGGCGCCCTGCGCCTGGCGGCGCTCGTCCCGGTAGGTGAGCGCTGTTTCGTAGCGATGGTGGCCATCGGCGATGAAGATGGGGCGTCCGGCCAGGGATTCTTGAATGGCCGCGATGGCGTCCCAGGCCGTCAGGCGCCAGACCTTGTGGGTCTCGTCTCCGAGGGACGCCTGCACGACGGGAGGCGCGGCGATCGCCTCTGCGAGGATCGTCTGGACCGTGCCCTCGGCGTCGTCATACAGCCCCATCACGGGGCTCAGGTTGGCGCCCGTGTGGCGCATGAGTTCGAGGCGATCCTTCTTGGGTCCCGAGAGGGTCAGCTCGTGGGGGAGCACCTCCCCCGAGTGCCACGGCGCGAGCCGCACCGCCGCGAAGAACGCCATGCGCTTGCGATCGGCCCAGCGTTGCTCGTAGACGTAGAGCGCGGGCTGGCGATCCTGGGTCAGGACGCCCTGGCTGAGCCAGTCCTCCCAGAGTGCCCCGGCGCGGGAATAGCGATCGGATCCCGGGGCATCACCCGGTTCTTCGATGCCGAGCTCCAGGTGGACGATGTTGTGAGGATGGATCCGATGGAGGCGCTCCTGCTCGGGGCCCGAGATGATGTCATACGGCGGGCACAGCAGGTCAGACAGCGCTCCGGCGCGAGCGGGGTCGAACATGATGCCGCTGAAGGGCTCGATGTAGGCCATGATCTCCTCTGCGAAACCGCCATTGTACCCGTTTCCTCAGGCAGGAGGCTCCTTCGCGCCGGTGGGCCGTGGCCGGTACCCGCGGATCGGAGCTCGGCGATCGCCGGGTTGGCCTCCGGGGCCAGGCGGATGGGCCTGGTGGATTTTCCGCGCCTATCTTTGTTGACATACGGCCTTGGAGCTAATATTGTAAAAACAGCTATGCCGCGCAGGAGACATAGATCACAAAGCTGGAAGGAGCGCTTCCTCCCGGCCCTGATCGTGTCGGCGTTCACGATCTACCTCGGGCTCAACCTGGCCCGCCTCCTGATCCAGGAGGGCCGCCTGCTGGGAGAGGGCCGGATCGTGGCCGCCGATCGCCGCGACCAGGATGCACTCAGCCAGAAGCTCATCGCCGAGATCGCAGAGGCTCGCTCGAGCCCGGGAGTGGAGCACATCGCTCGTCGGGTCCTCGGTCTGGCGCGTCCCGGTGAGATTCCGGTCGTGTTCTTGCCGGGCGCCAAGGCACAGCTGGCGCGCGTCCCGGTTCCGCCGACTCCCGCACCGGCCGTGTCTCCTTCGCCCGCGCCGGCGAGGTGAGGGCCGGGCCGCGTCGTCTGGGGGGGGCGCACGGGATCTGACCCCTTCCGGCCTTTGGCGGTATCATGCGGGTGGCCCTCGCGAGTTGCTTTTTTTGAGATTTCGAGGGGGGCCCGTTCGAGCTCATGTCCGGTCGGTGTCGCCGCCAAAGGCGTCCGCGTCCTCCGGTGGCTCGATGTGGGAGCCAAGCTCTGGACCTTCGAGCTCCGATACCAGGAGGGTGTGAATGATCGAGCGCCAGCAAGTGTCTTCGGGAACGTGGCAGCCGCCCGTGGATCCTGCGGTCGCGCAGGATGTCATCGCCGACGCGATGAGCAGCGGGGCCGACTTCGCCGAGATCTTCGTCGAGGAGCGGCCGACCAGTCGGCTGATGTTCCTGGACGGGAAGGTCGAGGACGCCGTCTCGGGACAGTCCCTGGGGGCTGGCATCCGCGTCATTCACGGACAGCGTGCAGTGTATGGCTATACGAGCGACCTCTCGAGGGCGGGATTGCTGGCCGTCGCGCAGTCAGTGGCCGCAGCCCACAAGCGCTCGGGCCAGGGAGATCCAGCTGCGCTCGTGGCCGCGGAACCCGCGCCAAGGCTGGCCCGGATCTACCCCCAGGACGTTCCGAGCGAGAGGCGGATCGAGCTTGCGCTCAAGGCGGACCGTGCCGCGCGGCGGTTCCATGAGGCGATCGCCCAGGTGGAGGTCTCGATCACCGAGAGCGTACAGCGCGTACTGATTGCCAACTCCGAGGGTCTGTTCATCACCGACGAGCGCCCCTACTCGCGCTTCTTCGTACAGGCGATAGCTCGCTCCGGCTCCCAGCAGCAGGTATGCGCTCGCAGTCCGGGACGCATGGCGGGCTTCGAGTTTTTCGACGATCTCGACGTCGAGGAGCTCGCCCGCGATGCCGCCGACTCGGCGGTACGGATGCTGGCGGCCGATTATGCGCCAGCTGCCCGGATGCCGGTCGTCATCGACAAGGGGTTCGGAGGAGTCATCTTTCACGAGGCGTGCGGTCACCTGCTCGAGACGACGGCCGTGGCTCCCAAGGCTTCCATCCTGGCTGACAAGCTCGGAGAGCGGATCGCCCACGAAGCCGTCACCGCGATCGACGACGGGACGCTGGCGGGCGAGTGGGGGTCTTCGGCCATCGACGATGAAGGAATGCCCACGCAACGGACGGTCCTCATCGACAAGGGACGCCTGGTCAGCTACATGGTCGATCGCCTCGGCGAGCTCAAGACCGGGTACCGCAGGACCGGCTCGGGCCGGCGCGAGAGCTACCGGTTCGCTCCTGCCTCGCGCATGCGCAACACCTTCATTGCGCCCGGCGAGGCCTCGATCGAGGAGCTCATCGGGGGGGTGCGCTTCGGCTTGTATGCCAGGCGGATGGGAGGCGGGTCGGTCTCCCCGGGTACGGGGGACTTCAATTTCTCCGTCCGCGAGGCCTTCTTGATCCGGGACGGCAAGATTGCCGAACCGGTCCGCGGGGCCACGCTCATCGGAAACGGAGCCGACATCCTCAAGAAGATCTCGCGGGTGGGCAAGGATCTCGAGCTCGCCACGGGAATGTGCGGCTCGATCAGCGGCACCGTGCCGGTGGACGTCGGCGAGCCGCCCATCCTGGTCGACGAGATCACGGTGGGAGGGCGTTGACCCGGTCGCTGGATGTCCAGGCGCAACGATAGCGAGGGATCGAAGATGGGAGCGGACGCACCGAGCATGTTTGAAGACGAGATCGCGCGGGTGCTGGCGGCTGCCACTGCGCGCAAGGTCGAGGCCGAGGCCTACCTGGGGGTCGATCGGGCGACGCGGGTGCGGGTTCAGGACGGCGAGGTCGAGACCTTCACCCTTACCGAGCGGCGGGGCCTCGGCGTACGCGTCGTCCGCGAGGGTCGGGTCGGATACGCTTATACCGAGTCCTTCGCTCCGGATGCCCTGGATCGCGCCGTCGCGGACGCCGCTGCCAACGCCGCGCTCCTCGAGCCCGACGAGTTCGCGGGCCTCGAGGCCTTCGGCGAGCCGACTCCCGAGCTGGCGCTGTTCAATCCCGACCTGGCGGCGGTTTCGATCGAGCGCAAGGTCGCCTTCGCTCTCGATCTCGACCGTGCGGCCCACGGAGCCGATGGTCGGGTCAAGACGGTCACGGGATCGTCGTACGGCGACAGCCTGAGCTTCGTGCGGGTGGCCTCCACGCGGGGCGTCGACCGGTCCTACCGAGCCACCATGGGGTGGGCGGCAGTCCAGCCGCTGGTAGCCGATGGCGATCAGTCGAAGAATTACGGGCTGGTGCGGGCTGCGCGCTGCTTCGAGGAACTAAATCCGGAGTGGATGGGCCAGGAGGCGGTGCGGCGCTGCGTCGAGAAGCTCGGGGCCAGAGAGATTCCCGGGGGCCGGATGCCCGTGGTGTTCGCGCCGGAGGCCTTCGCCGACCTCCTGGGGACCTTCGCTTCGGTCTTTTCGGCCAAGGTCGCCCAAGAGGGCAAATCGCTTCTGGTCGGGCGGCAGGGACAGGCGATCGCCTCGGCGGCTTTCACGTTGGTGGATGACCCGCTGCAGGAGGGCGGTTTTGCCTCTCGTCCCTTCGATGACGAAGGGTGCGCCTCGAAAAGCCACACCCTGGTCGAGAACGGGGCCTTCGTCGGCTTCTTGCACAATTCCGAGACCGCTCGCCGGGACCGCTCGACGACGACGGGCCACGCCTCTCGTGGAGGCTATCAGGGAACCATGCGAGTCGGCACCTCGAACCTGGTCGTCGTGAGCGGGCCGTCCTCGCGGCAGGCTTTGCTTTCCGGTGCGGGCCGCATGCTCGAGATCACCGAGGTGGCGGGGCTGCACGCAGGTGCCAACGCGATTTCGGGTGACTTCTCGCTCCAGGCCCAGGGGTTCATGCACGAGGGGAGGGAGCGCTACCCGGTCCACCTCTTCACTGTTTCGGGGAACTTCTACAGCCTGCTGGAGGCCATCGCCCAGGTCGGCAAGGACGAGGAGCGCTTCCCCTCCGGCATCGCGACGCCGTCCGTTCTGGTTTCCGAACTCGCGATCGCTGGCAAATAGCCACCCTGGCGGGCCGTCGGCTCGGTTCTGGCCGGTGGCAGGCAGGTGCAACCTGAGAGAATTCTAAGCCACCTCTCAGCAAATCCTCATCATCGGCTCAGGCGGCTCTAACCTGATGCGGCGACGATAGGGGCATCGGGAAGGTTGATTTCGCTTTTTCCGGATCCCGCACACCAAGGAGGATTTCCCAGTGCGTAAGCTCATCGCTCTCCTGGTCGCCGCTGTCGCGATGTCCGTCGCGGCTCCTGCGATCGCAGCTGCCCCGGCTACCCACGCCGCCAAGACCGCCGTCGCTGCCAAGAAGGCCGGCACGATGAAGGTCGCCCTCGTCACCAAGAAGGGCGTCAAGAAGGCCACCAAGAAGGCCGCCAAGAAGGCCACCCGGAAGGTCGCCCGCAAGACGTCCAAGCGTCGTATCGCCAAGGCCCACAAGGGCTACAAGCTGGCGCATCGCGGCCGCAAGATGGTCCGTGGCCACAAGATGGTCCGTGGCCACAAGATGGTTCGCGGCCACAAGATGGTCCGTGGCCACAAGATGGTGCGCAAGCCCATGGCCCGTAAGCCCATGGCCCGCAAGCCCATGGCCCGCAAGCCCATCGCCCGCAAGCCCATCGCCAAGAAGGCCCGTGCGACCAAGTAGTAGAACCAGACTGCCACGAACCTAGCTTCTTCGTAGCAACGGATCTAGTAGCGGCGCTCCCCGATTCGTCGGGGAGCGCCGAATCTTTGGTTAGCCCTTTTGCAGTTTGAACGGGGCCCTCTGCGCGGTCGCTTCGCTGCGAAACGGGGCCCCGTTTGACTCATCGGGCTCGATCCATTCAAGCCGGGAGCACTCTAGCCCTCCGGGCCGGGATCGAGGATGCCTGGGTCGACCGGCCCGAGGTCATCGAGCGAGACCTCGGCGGTGAGCGGGGCGGCCCACAAGGAGTGCTTCCAGGTCCGGCGCACGCGACCACGGATGCCGTCGAGCATGGGATCCCCCTCGAGGAGGGTGAACTCGAGCGCGTGGGCTCCGGCCTTGCGCGCCTCATTGGCCACGCGATCCACCAGGTAGCGGAAGGCGGCGGCGTGATCGCGCTTGAAGGCCATCGCCCGCAGGAATCGCACCCGCAGGGGCTGACCCGCGTGCGGAAGGCGCGGCAATCGCGACAGGGGCCCCAGCAGCCTGGAGCTCCCCCCTACCAGGCGCTCGGCCAGGCTGGGCGCGGGCATGAGGACCGGCAGCGCGGGGCCTGGTTCCCATACGCCGACCATCGCCACCATCTCGTCCTTGTACCGGGCGATGCGGAAATCCGTGACGGCCAGTCCCGGGCAACGCGAGACGCCCTCCCGAAAGGTCGCCTCGTCCGTCACGGGCGCGAAGGCCAGCTGCCGGCGGTAGAGGTCCAGGAGGTAGGCCAGCGCAGGAGCATCCTGGTTGGTTGCCTTGAAAATCTTGTACTCGGGTTCTTCCCAGCGTCCGAGCGCCGGCACGATTCGCGTCGTCACGAGCGAGGCCACCCGGTGGAAGGCCGGAAAATCACCGCCTTCTCGGTCAAGTGACGTGATCGGAAGGTACGGACCGATCGAACCGAAGACCGCAATCCGGGCCCCGCGAGCGCGCGCCTCGGCGATGGCTGCCGCGACCAGCGCTTTCCCCATTCCCTTCCCCCGCGTGGCGGGCTCGACCGCCAGATCCCGCAGGATCGCTATCGATACGGCATCCTGGCGCAAGTAGCCTGGCCGGATCGTCATTCCGACCACTCCGGCGCCGTCCGGGCCTTCCATGCGCAAGACGGCGCCAGCGCCAGCGAGCCGATAGGGCAGGGCAGCGTCTTGCCAGCGGTTGACGCCGGCAACCTGCAGCGTGCGGGCGAATGCCGGGGATTCGGCCGGAATGGCCACGGCTTGAGCCTGGTTCATCTCGAGGGTCAAGATCGGGTGTTGCTCTGCTCAGGTTAGCACGCCCGGGAACCTGTCGGGCAGGTACGACTTGTCGGTTGTATGGCTTGCAGTTTGAACGGGTCCCTTGGGGAAAGATATAGGTGCTCGATGAAGTGCCCCAATCAGCTCTGCCAGTCTCCCGTCGACGACGGGCGCACCGCATGCCCCAGGTGTGGGATGCCGGTGGCGGGTGCCGTCCTTGGCGATCGCTTCCGGCTCGAGAAGCTGCAGCGCCAGCTGCCCGTGGCCCTGTGGTACACGGCCTGGGATACGGTACGCCTGGAGGCCGTCCAGGTAAGGATCTTCGTCCCGCAGGTCGGGCGCTCTTTCCGGAACCTCAAGGCCGAGGTCAAGGCCCTCAAGGAGCTTGCGTTCGATCGGATGCCGCGCATCCTCGAGTTCGATTGGGATGCGGACTTCCCGTGGGTAGCCGAGAGCTCTTTGAGCGGGCGGACTCTGGCCGATCGGATCGTGCACGGCGACCGCCGGATTCAGGAGGCCGAGGGTCTCGAGATCATCCGCGGCATCGCCTCCACGCTCGAGAAGGTCCATGCCCTGTCGGTCGTCCACCGCGACATCCGGCCCGAGTCCGTGGCGCTGACCGCAGATGGCCGGACGGTGCTGACCGCGCCGGCCTGGGAGCGCGAGCTCCAGGAACGGGCCCGGGCTGGCAGCCGCAGCGTTTTCACGGCGCCCGAGACAGCGCCCGGGCACGTGTCTGCACAGGCGGATCTTTACTCGCTCGGCGTGCTGGCGATCCACCTGTTCTCCGGTCTGAACCCGGAGGGCCTCTATCGCCCGGACATCCGGCGGTTCGTCTGGGCCGGTGCGGCCAAGGTCTCGCCGCGCCTGGTCGAGATCGTGGATGGGCTGGTCGCAGACTCACCCAAGGATCGCATCCAGAGTGCCAGCAAGCTCTTGCAGCTGCTGTCGTCCCTGGATAGCCGGACCCCGCCCGCACCCGTCCCGGATGCCACTGCCGAGCCGGCGCCGGCCGAAGCTGCCAGGGGCCCGCAGCCGGTCTCGGAGGCCCCGGCCCAGGATCCCGTGGACAATCGTCGCAAGGCGGGGCTGGGGATCGCGCTGGCATCCATCGCGGCTGCGATCCTTGCCTTCTTGCGCAGGATGGTGGCCGAGCTTCCCGGGACCTGGACTCTGAACGGGCTGCGTATCCTCGTTGCCCTCGGCGTGCTGGCTGGCGGTCTGGCCAGCCGCTGGATGTGGTTGCGGCACGACGCGTCGGACTCCTTGCCACCGCCGGTCGTCGGCCAGAATGACAACCCGCTCCCGCCCGACCCCCAGGGGCTGTGGCGGACTCCCGGTCCGGTTCGTCCGCTCGTGCGGGTCCTGCCATGGACGCGAATCGTGTCACCGGGGCCCGCGGGGCTGCCTGCCTCGCTGTCGGCACCCGCCGAGCCGGAGTGGCCGTCGGCCGCCCTCGGCCCACGGCATGCCAGTGGCGGAGGGGCGAACCTGGCCGGAGCCTTGCCGGGGAGCCTGGCGGGCTCCGCGGCAAGGGGGCCTGCAGGTGGTCATGGGGGATCCTTACAAGCTGCCCCCGGAGCGCCGGGGGCGGGGGCCGGTTCGACTGGCAGCACGGGAGCGGCGCCAGGATCCGGCTCGGGACGATCCCCGGCGGCGTCTTCGGGCAACCCGCCTGCCGGGGCGGGACGCCAGTCCGGCCGGCCCGCATCCGCAGCGGCTCCTCCCGGGTCCGGGCGGCGCCAGGTGGCCGCGACCCCTTATGACGCTGCCCGGGAACCTCCGGTCGAGCCTCGCGGAGAGAGCAAGGCAAGCCCCCACTCGCCTTATTTCATCCGCATCAACACGACCTACCACACGCTGACGCTTTACCGCGACGGGCAGTACTACGCCCAGTTCCCGATCACCACGGGCAAGGGCGCGTCGACCCCCGAGGGACGCTTCGTCATCACCAAGAAAGTGAAGGAGCCCTCATACGGGCGCATCCCCGGAGGAAGTCCGCGGAACCCGATCGGATCGCGTTGGCTCGGCCTGGACGTGGCGTATCCTGGGGGCAAGCATATCGGCATCCATGGAACCAATCGCCCGGACCAGCTGGGGATGTCGGCGTCCGGTGGTTGCATCCGGCTCAGGGACAAGGATGTCGATCGGCTGTACCATCTGGTGCCGTCGGGCACCCCGGTCGAGATCCTCTGAAGGCGGTAAACGGCGCGCATGCTCCATCCTCTGCACGTGATCCTGGCCAGCACGGTCTGCCTGGTCAGTCTCAAGGCCGGCGCTACGGGCGATCGCCCTGTCGGGGCCACGCCCGCGGGTGCGGTGCTTTTCACCCGGGGCGATCGTGAGGCGCTGCTGGGCGTGCTCGAGCGCCTGTCGCCGGATCGCGGGGAGCCGGTCGCCGAGCTGACCGCCCGCGCAGGGCTGGCGCTCGTCGGCACTCCGTACGTGGCCGGAACGCTCGATGGTCCTGGCCCCGAGCGCCTCGTCTGCGATCTCCGCGGGCTCGACTGCATGACCTTCGTGGAATCGGCCCTGGCGATCGCTCGCACGCGCAAGTGCCTCGCGGCAAGCGCTGGACCCCGGGCTGCCCGGAGCCTCTTCGAGGCCGAACTGGCTGCTCTCAGGTACCGGCAGTATCCGCCTTCGAGCTACGCCAGCCGCCTTCACTATTTTTCCGACTGGATCGACCACAACGAGCGCCGCGGGGTTGTCGAGGAGATCACCCGGAGTCTGGGGGGCGAGGCGGATTCCCGGCCCGTCGACTTCATGACCGTCCACGTCGATCGGTACCCGCCTTTGGCGGACCCGGAGATCCTGGGGGCGGTGGGTCGCGTCGAGGCGCAGCTCACACATTCCCTACGGTGGATCCTGCCGGTCGCTGACGTGCCGCGGGCCGAATCCGGGATCCACGAGGGGGACATCCTGGCGCTGGTCCCTGGCACGCCCGGCCTGGACGTGAGCCACCTCGGCCTCGCACATCGGACGCCAGATGGCGTGCTGCATCTGCTCAACGCCTCCTCGATCGACCGCAAGGTCGAGGTGAGCGCAGGGTCGCTCACCGATTACCTGAAGGCCCATCCCAAGATCGTGGGGATCCGGGTCGTCCGGCCCCTGTGAGGTGGGGGCCCGGCGGTGAAATCGTTCCGGATTCAATCTTCGAGCACGACCATGGCCGCCGCCATGTCGGCTTCATGTGTCAACGAGACGTGAATTGCCCGGACCCCCATGGCGTCGGCCCGGGCCCGCGCCCCTCCGTGGAGGAGCAGGACCGGAGGACCTTCGGCAGCCCGAAGGATCTCCATGTCCTGCCAGCTCATCGTCGGTGCCCAGCCTCCCAGGGCCTTGATCGCAGCTTCCTTGGCAGCGAAACGCGCCGCCAGGGGACGCTCGGGTTCCCGGTGGGCCAGGGCGTACTGGCGCTCCGCTGCGGTGAAAACCCGGCGCAGGAATGCGTCGCCACTCCGCTCGAGCGCGGCCTTGATCCGGCCGATGCTCGAGAGGTCGATCCCCGTGCCGAGGATCATGCCGGGATGGCCACCGGCGTGGCCAGGGCTTCGAGGGCGGCTTCCAGGCGGCCTGGATCGCGATGACCGAATCCGATCCGGATCTGGCCCGGGTAACCGAGGGTCGAGGCGGGGATCACGAAGACCCCCGAACGCCCGAGCGCGGTCGCGAACTGGACGTCGTCGTGGACTCCCCCGGGAGCCAGCAGCATCGAGACGCCCGCGTCGGGCAACGAACCGGCGAACCGGTCCTGGTGGCGTGCCAGCCAGCGGGCTACGATGGCCGCGTTGCGGGCCGCGATGCCGCGGGAGAGCTCGGTCTCGCGTTCGAGGTCCGGCCACAGAGCCACCAGGGCAGCCTCGCTCGGCCTCGGGGGACTGTTGGACAGGTGTTCGTGCCAGGCCAGGACCCGTCTTCGGAGTTCGGGATCCGTGCAGGCAACCCAGCCCAGACGAAGGCCTGGCAAGCCCCAACGCTTGGATGCGGAGCTCACGGCCAGGGCTCGCGGTCCCAGGCGCGCAGCGCAACCCGGGTCGTCATCCGTCACGCCCCGATAGACCTCGTCCACGATCAAGGCGGCCTGGGAGCGGGCGAAAACGGTCTCGGCGAGGGCTGCGATGGCCAGGGTACGGCCGGTGGGATTGTGGGGGCTGTTCACCACCACGACGCTCACGGAGGGATCGAGCAGACCGGCGATGTCCCCCACCTGCCAGGTGCCGTCGGAGCTTGCCCGCCAGCGGCGGATGGTGACGCCCAGCGTCGCGAGCCAGGGCTCGAAGAGGTAGTAGAGGGGATCCTGCAGCACCGCCGTCGTCGCCGGACGAGCCGTGGCGAGCAGGGCTGCGACCCCCGCCTCGGTGGCTCCGCAGGTCAAAACCAGGTCATCGGGATCGAGGCGGTCTCTTGCGGCGATGAGACCACGACAGTCGCCGGAACCGGCCGTCGGTGCGTAGCGGACGTCCCAGCTGGTCAGGAGCTGGCCCAGCTTCTCGGAATCGGCCGGCACCATCGTGCCCCCGAGATCGTGGGGGAGGTGTTCGTGGGGCTGGCTGAACCACTCCTCGAGGGACGGGCGAGCGATATCCATCGCGCCATGGTAGCAAACCGATGGCTCGCGTTCGCCAAGATGGGGCCGGCCTGCCCCCGGCTGGTTCCTAATTGGCGAGAATCTGGAGCTGCTCCAGGCCGCCGGTGAACGAGGTCCCGGTTCCACCGAAGACCAGGCTGGTCACGTTGGCCGGCACCGTCAGGTTGAACTCGATGATCTGGTTGTCGCCGGCTGCGCACTGCACGGTCGAGCCTTGTTGCGGCGTACCGGCTCCGCAGTCCGTCGTCCCCGCCGGGATGCCGCTGGCATTGGAGTCGTAGAGCCCCGCGACGACGAGCTGGGTGCCGCTGGCATCGAGCATCTCGAGGTAGACCGGATAGCCGCTGGTCGGGTTCGACTGGACGCCGCTGATGGAGAGGTCGAAGCGCAGGATGTCCCCCTGGGGCAGCGCGACGCTCATCGAGGTCGAGCCGTTGGCCGACACGGTCAGCTCTTGCTGTCCCGTCCCGGAATCCGTGCCGAGGGCAAAGCCCGGGGCCGCCGCGAAGGAGGACAGCGTCAGGGCCGCCGGAGCGCTCGAGCTCGAGCTCGAGCTGGTGGTGGAACTCGAGGTGCTCGAGCTGCTTGTCGTCGAGGTCGTGCCCGAGCTGCTCGACGAACTGGATGCCGTAGAACCGCTCGAGCCCAGCTGGGACTGGCGATCGGCGATCGCGGTCCGGTAGGAGGAAAGGACCTGCGAGCTGCTGCCCGAGAGCTGCTGGAAGGCCGCCACGCGGGTCGCGGTTGTCCCTGCCAGGGCCTGGGCGGCCGAATCCGTGAGACTGCCCTGCACCGCCGAGATCAGGGAACTGACATCCGCGGTGCTGTATCCGAGGAGCGACCCCGCTGCGCTCTGGAGCGCGTCGATCGCCAGCGTGCTGGCCGTGTCGACCTGGACCGCGCCCTGGCCAAGGGCCAGGTTATCCTCGCGCACGGTGGTCTGTCCGACCTGGTAGGCGGCCTCGACGAGGTAGGTCCCGCCTGGAGACGGCAAGGAGAAATGGCCGCTGGAATCGGTGGTGCCTGTTTGCGCGACGGTGCCCGAGAGCGTCAACAGCGCCACCTGCACATCCGGCAGGGGTACCTCCGGCACCAGCGACAGCACGCCGAACGAGCCGACCAGGTCGATCGGAGCCGCCAGGCCGCCCACGTTGTTGGAAACCAGGGCGTTGCTGCTGTTCGAGATCAGGTTGCCGACGTTGTTGGCAACGAGGGCACTCGCGTTGTTTCCTACCAGCGTTGACGGTCCGTAGGCCGTCCCGGACAGGGTGGTCGTCGCTCCGCCAGCGAGTGACAGGCCAGCCACCCCCAGGCTCTTCGGTGGCCCGTTGGCCAGAAGGGCGCCGTCGCACCCCGACAGGGCCAGGGGTAGTGCAAGTCCGAGCATCCAGCGTTGCATGTCGTCCCCCATTTCTCCACATTTTATTCCACGAGAGGCGAGGGTGTTATCATGAATTCGTAGAAATCCAATCCCGAGGACATCCGCAGCCGGAACGGTTTCATTTCTCCTGCGCCAGGATCGAAACCCTGGCTGCCAAGGGCCTGTTTGCGATGGCAATTCTCCAGTCCGGGGCCGCGGCCCCGGCATTTCGACTTCCCGCGAGCGACGGCAGCGTCGTTGCCAGCGACGCTCTCGGCCGCTTGGCCGTGCTCGTCTTCTATCCCGCTGACAACACCCCTGGCTGAAACCGGCAGCTTTCGGAGTTGCGTGACAACTTCCACCGTTACCAGCAGGCGGGCATCTCGGTCGTCGGGATCAATCCGGCGTCCGCGGCTGCCCACGCACGGTACGTCGACAGGCTCGGCTTCCCCTTCGTGTTGCTGTCCGACGCGGGCAAGGAGGTGGCCGGCGCCTACGGGGCCCTCAAGGCCAGCGGGGGCATCCAACGGTCCGTCTTCGGGGTGGAAAATGGCATCATCCGGTTTGCCAGGGAAGGAATGCCCAGCTCGGACGAGATCCTGGCCACCATGATCGAGGCCTGAGCGAGGTCTGATGTCGAAGGTCGTCCTCGAGGATATCCAGAGTCATCCCGACGCGCGCGGGGTGGCGCTGCAGCGCGTGGGAATCCGGGATATCGCCATCCCGCTGCGGGTCGCGAACAAGGCGGGCGGGCACCAGATCGTTCATGCGACCTGCTCGTTGTCGGTCGGGCTTCCCGAGCATTTCAAGGGCACCCACATGAGCCGCTTCGTCGAGTTGCTCACCGAGTGGCGCAGCCGCAATCTGTCGGGAGCGGGTCTCGAGGATCTCCTGCGGGATGCCTGCAAGAGATTGGACGCCAGTACGGCGCAGGCGGCCATCGCGTTCAAGTACTTCGTGGACAAGCGCGCTCCGGTGAGCGGACGGGTCGCGCCGACGGATCTCGACTGCTCCTTCGCGGGGGAGGTCGCCGCGGACGGATCGTTCGTCTTTACCTTGGGGGTGCAGGTTCCGGTGACGACGCTTTGCCCCTGCAGCAAGGAGATCTCTCGGTACGGCGCCCATAACCAGCGCAGCCTCATCAAGGCACGGATTCGCTACCGTACCGGGAGCATCTGGATCGAGGACCTGGCGGCCGCACTCGAGGAGCAGGCCAGCTGCCCGGTCTATCCCCTGCTCAAGCGCGAAGACGAGAAGGCGGTCACCGAGCGCGCTTACGACAACCCACGGTTCGTCGAGGATGTGCTTCGGGACTGCATCCTCTTCGTGCGCCAGCTACCTGGCATCGAATGGTTTGCGATCGAGTGCGAGAACTTCGAGTCGATCCACAACCACAATGCCTGGGCGACCCACGAGGAGTGGGTTGAATGAGGGGTTTACCCCGGGGCCGGATCAGCTCTTGATCGTGTAGCCGTGACGGCTGACGTTGAGGACGATCCGGGGATTGGCAGGGTCGTCCTCGATTTTCTTGCGAATGTTGCGGACGTGGGTCCGGATGAGATCGGATGATCCGACATGGGGCGGATAGCCGAGGGCGTCTGACAGCAGGACCCGACTCGAGATCACGTGGTCGTGGTGGGTCACGAGGTAGTGCACCAGTGCGTACTCGCTGCGCGTCAAGAGTGCCTTGCGCTCGCCTACCCGGGCCTCGTAGTTGGCACAGTCGAGAACGAGGTCACCCACGGTCAGGATGTTGGCGGCGGCTTTCTGCTCGGGATTGCTGCGCCGCAGGTGCGCCTTGACCCGGAACAGCAGCTCGACGGGATCGAAGGGTTTGGTGAGGTAGTCGTCGGCACCCTCCGAAAACCCCTGGTACTTGTCGACCGGCTCTCCCTTGGCGGTTAGCATCAAGATGGGCACGGGATCGAAGTTGGGTTGCTTGCGAATTCGCCGGGTCAGCTCGAAACCGTCCATCTTGGCCATCATGAGGTCGGTCACGATGAGGTCGGGCTGGGTCTGATCGATGAGGCTCAGGGCCTCCTCGCCATTGGTCGCGGAGACGACCTTGTAGCCTTCCTTGGTGAGCAGCACCTCGAGGAGCACACGAACGTTGGGCTCGTCCTCGACGACCAGGATATTGGCACCAGGTTCTGGCATGGCTAGGCAAGACCTCCGAGGTAACGATGGGCACCGGCTGGCAGCATCGCCTCGTGGGAAAGCGGCCCATCGTCACATACTGCGGGCAACTCTCTAACTTCAGCTTGCAGGCGTGATGCCAAAATATTTCACGAGCGTTCGGTGATTCGTGGCCATTGCTCACACGATGCGAGAAGGATGCGAGCAATTCTTTACGGGCGGTATCAATGGTACCATTTTTTGTCGTCAAGCATGTCCGAACCCTTCCCGTTGTCCACCGAATCTTCCGGGTCTCCGGATGCCTTGTCGGGCGACGTCTTGTCCTTGCGCCTCGCTTTCGCGCATCTTGCCAGCGGGGATCGCCGTGCCGCCCTGGCTTGTTTCCGGGAGGCCGCTCGTGGCGAGCACCCGAGCTGGCT
Organism: bacterium; assembly: GCA_021781555.1. GTDB lineage: Bacteria > Cyanobacteriota > Sericytochromatia > S15B-MN24 > VGJW01 > JAJXWQ01. The sequence continues at coordinate 6,417 of JAJXWQ010000003.1, read as the reverse complement.
TGCGGCGCTCAACGTCGGCCTGCTCGAACTCCAGGACGGCGCTCTCGCTGCCGGTACCGAGGCATTCGTCCAGGCGGCGCGATGGGCCCCCCACGAAGCGGCGCCCGTTGCCGATCTGGGGGTTTGCCATCTCCTGGCAGGGCAGCTCAGAGATGGCCAGGAGTGCTTCGAAAAGGCGATAACTCGCCGTCGCGCCTTTCCCGAGGCAGCGTCCAACCTCGGGATCGTGTACGCGGCGCAAGGCCACCTTCACGACGCCGGGCGCTGCTTCGAGCTGGCCGCGGCCCAGGCCAGCGTCGATGCGTGGGCCGCGTGCAATCTGGGGGCGTTCTACGCGCTGGAAAACAAGATTTCCGAGCCGGAAGATTGCTTCCGGGCTGCCATCGGTCGCGACGAGAGCCTGGCCGCTCCCTACCGCAACCTCGCCGCGCTGTATCGGGCGCGGGGGATGGAGCGCGAGGCTGTCGCCTGCCTGAACCGGGCGATGCAGCTCGAGCCTGGTCTGGTGTGGATGATCGGTCCCTGGACCTTCGCACTTGCCCTGGTGCGCTGATGCGAACCAGGCCACCGGGGTATCCCGGCGCAGGAGCGTTCAGGGGAACGCCGGAACTGCGCGCTGAGCGACGCCCCGGGCTGTCGCGCCGGAGCAGATCGGTGGTCGATCCGGCTGTTATCCGACTTCTCTGGTAAGATCGTACCGAGCATCGTCCGAAGCATGCACCACTTCAACTTTCCCGAACCCACGAGATCGTGCTCGCGGAACTCATGCGCCCCCCCGTTGATGGCCGGCGCGTTCCTCGCGGGTCGTGCCGTTCAGTTCCACGGCACTACCCACCAGGGAAGGAACCGCGGCGCGGGATTGCCTGGTGCACTGCGTGGTATCCGACGGGTCGGGGCTTTGGTGTCCCTAGCGCGGCGGATTCTGGCCGGGCCTTGCGTGCATGACAGCGATGCTTGCACGAGAAGGACGGGCCCGCGTCCAAGCCTGACTGCCGTCGAGGTAGCCGACAACACATTGGGAGATCTTGCATGAATCGCACCCTTGAAGTCATTGCCGGTTCGGACCTGGTGGAGCGACCACGCCGGAGCCGGTGGCCGGCGCGGCTCGACTATCTGCAGAGCGCGAGCGGCCTGGTTCTGGCCCTCTTCATGTGGGCTCACATGGGCTTCGTCTCCTCGATCCTGTTTGGCAAGAACGCGCTGTGGGTCGTGGCCAGGACCTTCGAGGGGTACTACTTCTTCGGTCACCGGTACCCGGTGATCGTCTCGATCGCCGCAGCCGTCGTGTTGGCTCTGGTGATCGGGCACGCGGCCCTGGCTGTGCGCAAGTTCCCGATCAACTACCGCCAGTTCCGTACTTTCCGCGGCCACATGGCGATGATGCGGCATGGCGATACGTCCCTGTGGTTCGCGCAGGTTGTCACCGGCTTTGCCCTGTTCTTCCTCGCCTCGGTGCACCTGTACATCATCATGTCCAACCCGGGGAAGATCGGCCCGTACGAGTCGTCCTTCCGCGTCTGGGACCAGCACTTGTGGCCCCTGTATCTGCTGCTGCTACTCGCGGTCGAATTTCACGGCGGCATCGGTCTGTATCGCCTTTCAGTCAAGTGGAACTGGTTCGGTGGAAGCAATCCGGATGAAGCGCGCCACGGTCTCAAGGTGTTGAAGTGGGCGATCACGGTTTTCTTCCTCGCGATCGGGCTTGCAACCCTGGCGACGTTCATCAAGATCGGCATCACGGCTCATCCAATTTACGGCGAGCGCTACGTTCCTACCTGGCAACAGGACGCGCTGCCTGGTCACGGCGGGCAGGCGGCTCCGGTCGCGGGTCAGCCCGCGACGACATCGCAAGCGGGAGGTGCGCAATGAGGGTCATTTATACCGACGTGCTGGTGATCGGGGCCGGTCTGGCAGGCCAGCGCGTGGCCATCGCCGCCAAGCGCCGTGGTCACGACACGATCATCCTTTCTCTCGTGCCGCCCAAGCGGTCGCACTCGGCCGCGGCCATGGGTGGCATGCAGGCGAGCCTGGCCAACGTCATCAAGGGCCAGGGGGACAACGAGGATATCCACTTCGGGGACACCGTTCGCGGCAGCGACTGGGGCGCCGACCAGGACGTCGTGCGCATGTTCGTCAACACCTCGCCCAAGGCCGTGCGCGAGCTCGCAGCCTGGGGCGTGCCGTGGAGCCGCGTACGTAAGGGCGATCGCCAGGTCATCATCAACGGGGAGAAGGTGACCATCACCGAGCGCGATGAGGCCCACGGGCTGCTTGCCCAGCGCGACTTTGGCGGCACCAAGAAGTGGCGTACCTGCTACGTTTCGGACGGCACGGGCCATTCGATGCTCTTCGTCGTGAGCGACCATGTGATCGCCGAGGGCATCCCGGTCCACGAGCGGACCGAGGCGCTGGCGCTCATCCACGACGGCAGCCGGTGTCACGGAGCCGTCGTGCGCAACCTCATCACCGGGGAGCTCGTCGCCTACATTGCCAAGGCGACGACCATCGCCACGGGCGGTGCGGGCCGCGTGTACCGGGTGACCACCAATGCGGTCATCTGCGAGGGCACGGGCATGGCGCTCGCGCTGGAGACCGGTGCTGCGGCGCTGGGCAACATGGAGGCCGTGCAGTTCCATCCGACGCCCATCTTCCCCGCCGCGATCCTGCTCACCGAAGGGGCTCGCGGCGATGGTGGATTGCTGCGGGATGTCGACGGCCATCGTTTCATGCCCGACTACGAGCCCGAGAAGAAGGAGCTGGCCTCCCGCGATGTCGTCTCCCGGCGCATCGAGGAGCACATCCGCAAGGGCAAGGGGGCCAGGTCGCGGTTCGGCGAGCATGTCTGGCTCGACATCACCCTGCTTGGCGAGCACCACATCAAGCACAACCTGCGGGAGGTGTACGAGATCGCCAAGTACTTCAACGGCGTCGATCCGGTGAAGGAGTGGATTCCGATCCGGCCCGGCCAGCACTACACGATGGGCGGAATCCGGACCAAGCCCACCGGCGAGAGTCCGACCCTCAAGGGGCTGTTCGCCGCGGGCGAGGCTGCGTGCTGGGACATGCATGGCTTCAACCGCCTCGGTGGGAACTCGGTCGCCGAGACCGTGGTCGCAGGCATGATCGTGGGAGAGTTCGTCGCGGATTTCTGCGATCGGACCGAGAACGATCTTGACGTCTCGACCGGCCTGATCCGCGAGTTCGTCGCCCGCGAGCAGGCCAAGATCGACGACCTGCTCCACGGCAAGGGCACCGAGGACGCCACCCGCCTGCGGTCTCGCATGCAGGACCTCATGACCGACAAGGTCGGCATCTTCCGCACCGGGGCCGAGCTGGAGTCCGCGGTCGCCGAGCTCGAGGAGTTGCTCAAGAAGAGCCGTAATCTGGGCGTGCGGAGCAAGTCCACGGGATCCAACCCCGAGCTGGTCACGGCCTACCGCACGCAGAAGATGCTCAAGGTGGCTCTGGCCATCGCATACGGAGCATTGACCCGTACCGAGAGCCGAGGCGCGCACTTCCGGGTCGATCACCCGCGGCGTGACGACGCGCAGTGGCTCAAGCGCACGCTGGCGACCTGGAAGGACGAGACGGCTTCGTTGCCGACGCTCGAATACGAGCAGCTCGACGTCAAGAAGATGGAGCTGCCACCGGGCTGGCGCGGTTACGGTGCCAAGGATTACATCGACCACCCCGACACCAGCAAGCGCCAGGCGGAGGTCGACGAGATCCGGACGAAGATGGAAGGCGCGGATCGTTTCGCGGTGCAAGACGCGCTCATGCCGTACGAGCATCTGCTTCCCGAGCGGCTGCGTGGGCGCAACGAGCGCATCGATGAGAGGTTGCCACTATGAACGAGGTAAAGCATCGCAAACTCAAGATCAGCGTCTTGCGGTACAACCCGCAGGATCCCGAGAGCGTGCCGCACATGCAGACGTACGAACTCGAGGAAGCGGACGGGATGACGCTGTTCATCGCGCTCAACGAGATTCGCGAGAAGCTCGATCCTTCGCTGCAATTCGATTACGTCTGCCGGGCCGGCATCTGCGGCAGCTGCGCGATGCTGGTCAACGGCCGGCCCGCGCTCACCTGCCGTCAGCTGACGAAGGACCTCGGTGACGAGTTCACGCTCGCGCCGCTCCCGGTCTTCGAGCTGATCGGCGACCTGTCGGTCAACACCGGCAAGTGGATGCGCGGGATGAGCGAACGTCTCGAGACCTGGGTCCACGCCAAGGAGCAGGAGATCGACCTGCGCCGGATCGAGGAGCCCATGGACCCCGAACTCGCCGAGAAGCTCTACGAGGTCGACCGCTGCATCGAGTGCGGTTGCTGCGTCGCTGGTTGCGGCACGGCGCGGATGCGGGAAGACTTCGTCGGGGCCGTCGGTCTCAACAAGATCGCCCGCTTCAAGATCGATCCTCGCGACACCCGCAGTGACGACGATTTCTACGAACTGGTCGGCGATGACGACGGCGTGTTCGGTTGCATGTCGTTGCTCGGCTGCCACGACGTCTGTCCCAAGCAGCTTCCGCTGCAAACCCAGATCGCCTACGTCCGCCGCAAGATGGTGGCGATGGCCTTCAGCTAGAGCACTCTAGCCTCGAGGCTATCGGAGGCAAAGGATCCCCTGCAGGGCCCGGACCGGGAGCGGTCCGGGCCCGGTTTGATTCCAGCGGCCCGATTCCGTCCAGGTGAAACCGCTTCAGGCCGATGCTGCGGGCACCGAGAGTGCGTGGCCATTGCTGGCAGAATCCTCGGCGAAGGCTGCGGCCAGGGCTTTCTCGGACAGGGTCTGATAGTACGGTGCCATCGTGAAGATGAACCCCCGCGCCCCGTCCCAGCCGTTGGGTTGGCCCAGGCGCAGGAGCACGGCGCCCGGGGTCGCTGGCGGGGCGATGGCCACGCGGAAGGCGTGGAGGGTGTCGGGGATGGTCCAGAACCGGTCCAGGCACTGATCGAGCGGCAGCACCTCGTCGGTGGCCGGGAGGATCTCGTCCTCCTCGACCGTCTCGGTCTCGGCGCGCAGGGCGCGAAGCGCCGCGGCGATCTGCTCGCCGGACCGCCCCCGGAACCGGAAGATCAAGAAGGGATCGCGATCGAATTCCTGAGCCAGGGTGTAGAAGACCGCGGCGATGTGCTTGCACGGATTGACCTGATCGGGGCAACTGCAGCCCGCAAGGATCTCCTGGCCGTCGTAGGGGAACAGCGTCATACCCGCGGCGTAGAAAGCTTCCTCGATGTCTTCCGGCATCTCACCGGCAAGGAGCTTGGCCGCCAGCAGGGCGTTGTTGGACATCTCCGCCAGGATGCGTTCCCAGACCTCGTCGGGGAGGTGGACCATCGAGAGCTCGACCACGTAGGGCTCGGGTCGGGAGCCCTGTACCAGGGCCGTGACCACTCCCCACTCGTCCATGTTGAGATCCCGCACCGCGCCCTGGCGGGCGTACTCCGCCCCGCGGGCAACGCGCGCGGCCCAGCCGAAGGTCTCGAGGACAGCCGTCCAGCGGGCCGACCACCAGGTCGAGCCGAAGGTCGGGCGCTTGCGAGCTTGCTGCTGGGCGCGGCGTTGGGCCTGGGCTTCCTGCTGGCGATGCTTCTGTTCTTCCCGGCGCGCTTGCTGCTGCTGGGCGCGACGCTCGGAGCGTCCGGACGCGGCCTCGGCCTTGCGCCGTTGCAGGTCGGGTCGGTTGGCGGGCTCGGTCTTGCGCCCGGAGCGCTTCTGCGACCGCTGGGCAGCGACCTCCTCGCTGCCTGGAACCGCCTGCTCGGGCGAGGCGGCTGCTTGCTCGCGCTTTTCACGCCGCCGGCTCCAGTAGCCGCGCCCGCGGCGCCTGCGCGAAGGTGGGCCTTCGCCCAAAGGGCTCTGGGCCACGCCAGGTTCTGCGGCGGCGCCGGCCGGTTGCGGCGGCGGGGGGCCAGCTGGTGAGGTCTCGGAGGCCCGGGCCGCGCCCTCCGGTGCCGATTCGACGGGCTTGGGCTGGGCCTTCCGGCGCCGCGGGCGGGCGGGAGCCTCGGCGGCAGGCTCGGGGGCACCCGCCACGGCTCCGGGATCGGACCCAGGCGGCGCGGCCATGGTGGGTTCGATCTTGGCCTTGCGAGTCCGTCGCGGACGTGCCGGCGCGTCCCCTTGGGGGGCGCCCGAGGCTGCGGCGATCGGGTCTGTGGGCGGAAGCTGGGGGGGCTCGGCCTCGGTTCCGGCGGGGCGGCGGGTGCGTGGGCGTGGCATCGGTTTATACCTTTTCCAATTTAACGGGTCCCTCTGCGCGGTCGCTTCGCTGCGCAACCGGGCCCCGTTTGACTCCTTTGGCCCGACTCTTTCAATCCGGGAGCTATACCTTCTGCGATTTTAACGGGTCCCTCTGCGCGGTCGCTTCGCTGCGCAACCGGGCCCCGCTTGACTCCTTTGGCCCGACTCCTCCA